>SVIR01000002.1 GCA_015069395.1 Clostridiales bacterium | reverse complement strand
ACAACCCTATTTTTTAATGCCCGCATCAAATCTGAAGGTTACTTCACAAGCCTTGTCTACATATTTTGCATAGATTTCAAAATCTCCAACAAACAGCCCTTCGCCAAACACAATAGTGTAGTTTCTGCTTGTAGTTATTAAAGTGTCTTCGCCATCTCCTACTATATACCAGCCTACAAAAGCATTTGGTGTATCTTTCTTTATTTGTGTCTCAATGCTAGTTTTCTTTTGGTAAGTCATTTCAAAATCGTCTGTTTCGGTGTTTGTAATTGTATTTGGTGTTGTATAAACATAGCCAGGAATTGTGTTTGCTACAAGTTGGTCTGTATCACTATACAATCTAGAAGTCATAGTTCCTGTGAACACCTTTTCAACAGTAGCAATATCATAAGTCCCTGATGTCGAACGATTTACTTGTTTAATAATCAAATCAAAACCTGTTGAAGTCGTCCTGATTTCCCACATATCAAACCCAGAAATTTCATAAGTCACCTCGCCTTCAGGGTCTAATGAAGGAACCGTATAAATTGTCGCTTCTTTTGTTTGTTGGTTGTTGTTTGTAAGTTTGATTGAAGACAATTCAAAATATTTTTCCATACCCTCAGCAAAACCAAAAGAAATGATAGCTTCGTCTCCATATCTAAGTTTCGTTTCTTCATTTGCTGTTGTTAAAACACCCTTTTCAAGAAGTCTTCTTGACACTTCTAAAGAAAATTCTCCCTTTCCAGAAAAGCTTTGAAGATAGATTGTTCCGGCATCATTATACCAAACTTGTTCAAAATCCCAATTGCCTTCTTTCCAATGCCAATCTCCTGCATTTGCAAAATAATCAGGCACAAGACCACTTGTTAATTTCAAATCGTCAAGTTTCTCAGTTGTTGGCAAAATCATATCAAAATTGTCTGAATCTGTATATGTATAGCTACCTATACTTCCAAATCTTTCAATATCACCGTTATGTTTATATTTTATATTTGAAATATTTGCACTAATAGGTGCTGGGTTTGAAATTTCTCCTGCTATCTCTCCTACATTCAAAACGGCATCTATACTCGTAAGTGCATTATTTAAATAAACAAAATTGTTTTGCATAGCAATATTTACAAGTCTTGAATTGCTCCCTTCAATTTTTCCTGCAACGCCACCAACACTAATATCGCCTATAAAACCTTCACCAACAGTAAAGTTGTATTTTGCTTCAACAACTGAAAATATAATTTTAGAGTTTGTCAAAACACCAACCATTCCACCAAAATAAGAAATCTTATCTTGTTTGTTGTTGAACGTCCATAAACTGAAACCATCAGCCGAACGACAAATTACATTTTTTACTTGAGTATTATTTGAAGCACTTCCAATCAAAGCCCCAAATTCTACATAAGAATCATAAATAGAATTGCAAACTACATCAGCTGTGGATTGAACACATTCAATAGTAGAAGCAGTCGCCTTTCCTACAAGAGCTCCTATATAAGATTTGATAGTTCCACCTGTTCTAAGATTATATTCTCCCTTAAGAGCAACATTTCTGATAGTAGCTCCGTCAACAGATCCAAAAAGGCCTGCATATTGATTGTTTTCTAAAACAGCTCCTTCTTGAGTCATATCGTTTGTTACATCAACAGTTAAATTTGAAATGGAATAACCTCTTCCATCAAAAGTGCCCATAAATGCGATTTCTTCATTTCCGATAGTTTTGTTTAATGTTATGTCAGCCATATCAATGTCTGCACTCAAAACAATATTATCAGTTTGGTTAGCATTGCCATAACCTTCTACATATTCTTTAAGCTCGGTCGCCGAACTTATTGTTTTAACAGTCGCTTCGCCTTCAGCAAAAGTCTTGTTTGGCACAAAAAATTCACCCAAAGCAAAGGTGAGGCAAAAAACAAACAAAATTAAAAGTGGTTTAACAATTTTCTTCATAATCTCCTCTCTTATTACAATTTACCACATTTAATATTATTTTTCCAAATAGATTGACAAATTATTTCGAATTTTTAGCAATTTAAAAATATTTTTGAAACTTCAACTTTCTCGCCATTCTTTCTTTATCTTTTTGAATCTCATTCTTTTCTAGTCTTTCTTTATTCAACGGTTTAGTCATAAGATAATACCTCAGTTCGTCCAAAGAATGGTCGTCTTTTTTGAGGGGAACATCTCCATCTCCCCACCAATAGTTTTTGATTTCTCTAATTAAATTTGTACACGTCTTAAAAATAAATAGTTTTGATTTCCCTTCTGCATTTTTCAAATAAGACTTTACTACAGAAATTCCAGAAAACAAGTCTTTATTTACATTTGCATTGACTTTTATCCCTTGTTCATAAAAAAGTTCTACTACGTTTTTTTCACTCGCCAAAGTACGTTGTTTTGCTGCAGAATCAATAAGGGCTGTAAGATAACCTTTTTCGTCTGTGTGCCAATCCAAAGTCTTTGCAATTTCTTTTATTTTGCTTGCGTGATATTCAACCGTCTTTTGCGCTTGATAATGTTCTGCAACCACATAAACATTTCCATCAAAATCTACAGCATAAAAATGCGCAGAAAGTGGATTGTGCAGCCCCGGATCAATTGAAATATTGTCCTGCCAATCTCTGGGAATATTAAAAGGTTCAACAACATTTACGCTTTCGTCAAATTCACTGTAAACCATTCCACCATTTTGCACAAATTTTCCATATCTTCTATTTTCAATTTCTTGAGCAGACATTGTTTTGGTCATATTTTCAACTTCTTTTTTCGACAAATATGGATTGTCTGCCCATTCCATAGTTTCATACCAAACCTGATTGTCTTGCTTGTCGTTTAAATAAATAGTGTTGTAAACCCACGTAAGCCCTTTGAGTGGCGTCATTGTTCCAAATATATCTCCACATTTGTCCAAAACTCGCATTTTACATTCAAGATAAATATCAAACGGGGGCTCTTCGTCAAACCAAACATAATCTAGTGAAGCTCCCTGAAATTTTTCTCTGCCTTGATCACAGCTTTTAAAACCGATTCGACTTGTTCCTCCACAAGCCGATTTTACTAAAATAAAGTCGATAATTCCGTTCTCGGCACTATCTTGCCCTCCACTAACCATAACAATTTTTTCTATATATGATGCTGGCAAATAATGTAAAATTTTTTTCTGTGCAACATCTCTTTGTACTTGCCTAGACAAACTTACAACCCAACCTTCGGTGACTTTGTTTTTACGATAAGGGTGTAATCCTGTCGCAAAATAGACTGTTTCAACAGCGCCGCACTCTGTTTTTCCCGAACGATTACCACCAAATACCCATCGATTTCGCTTTTTACATTTATGAAACAAAACTTGCTTTTTGTGAACCTTTCCTTTTTTATTATAAAAATTCAAGCGATTTGAACGATATCTCATATCGATCGTCTTTTCAACTTTTAACAATTTTCTTATCAAATCCAAATTCATAACAACTCCACTATACAAAAAGAATTAAAAATGAGCATAAAAAGACAAAAATCTATTATCAAAAAACATATCGCGAATTTTAAAATAAGGCTATGAAAAGATGTTTGTTTATTTTAAGTTTTTTGGCAATAACATTTTCCTCTTTTGGGTGTTATACAGCTTTCGCTAACACAGAGAGCCTATATGCAAAAATTGAAAATTATGGAGTGTATTTTTGCTCTTCTCCAAATGAATCCTCTGCAGTTTTTGAAATCCCTTATTCTTATTTCGTAAAGGTAGATAAAATTGTTGACGATTATTTTTTGGTTGTTTACAAACAACTTTCTGGATACGTTAAAAAAGATAAGGTTTCCCTTATGAAAGGAAAACCTACCCAACCTTATTCCAATGCTAGCATCGAAAATTTTGTCGACACCAATCTTTATCAACAAGCAAATTCGACATCAACCGAAACTCTTCACTTAACCGAAAATACCACTTTATCATATTATGGCACCATAGTCGGCGAACAGCTTAGCTCAAAAACGAATCAATGGTATTATTGTTCTGTATCAAACGACTCAGAAACTATTTACGGTTATGTATATTCTTCATTAACCGACTTTACAACGCCCCTTTCTACAAACAACGAAAGATTTGAAATCGTAGACGAAAGCATTTTCTCAAATGTTGGAAATTCGTCAGAATTTTCTCAGTTGTCAACAGGGACTAAAATTATGTTGATTGTTTCGATAAGCGTTCCTAGCCTCTTTATCTTATACTTCTTAATAAAGCCTTCAAAAATTGCTCAAGCAAAAAACAAAGAAAAACAACAAAAACAAATCAAGAGACACGGCGATTATTTTGAGTTTGACGAAAGTGAGCTTTAGATCAAAGCGAAGCTACCTTTTGTAAATAACTATTAGACAACAAAAACTCCTCTTGTTTTGAAATCTCAAAAGAATGATAAGCATTTTTTATCCACTCTTCGTGTTCTAAAAAGTTTTCCAATTTTTCAGAATCATACCCTTTCTTTTTTAAAGAACAATAAAAACTTTTTTCTGCATTTTCAAGCCTTCTAAAAATTGTTCTAATGCTAACATCACTTTCTTCTGCGATTTCTCGAAATTTTTTTCCATCTACATACTTTTGAATAAGAAGTTGAGCATCAGATTCTTCAATGTCGGCAAAAGTTTCTTCTGTCAAGATTTTTAAATTAATAAGAGTAATTTTTCTCTCAGACAAGTCAATTAGCTTTTGTGTAATCGACAAAACATTGTTGTAATAATAATTTTGTCCTGTTATGTTTGAACTATTCAATCCTTTTTGCATTACAATCTTATCAATTGCCCCACAAATACGCTCCAAATAACGATAAACCGACAAAATTGTTTTAGTCCAAACACTAGAATTTTTCATAATATTCCCCCTTTTTGAAATCAAAATTGATTATAAAATGAAAGATTCTTGTAGTCAATTTTTTATGTCAAAAATTTTTCAATAATTTTACAATATTTTACAAATTAATAAAAAATGACGACACAATGCCGTCACTTTGCCACAACCAATTAGTCAAAATTATTTATTTTTCGACTTTTTCTTGTTCTCTTTTTTTATTTTTTTTAATTCTTTTTTTGTAGGTGGTGGATCTGGCAATCTTTCACACAACAAGCTTGGGTTTTCTAAGTATTTTAACAACAATCTTACGCTATTTCCATAATATAAACCATCGGCAATTCTTTCGTCCAACGAAAGCCCTAGTTCCATTGTTTTTTCAAATTTTACCTGATCGTCAATGGTTTTTGCTGGAAGGTATTTAGCTTTGCCTAACGCTGCAAAGATAGAGGTTGTTCCAAAATTGTAGAGATGGTGAAAAACTTTATCCAATTTTATGCTTCTTAAATCTGTAAAATAAAGACTGGTGTGAAATGGACTTGCTTTGATAAGTTTCTTCGGCAAACAGTTGTGTTTGTCCATAAATCTTACACACGCCATAGCAAACTTAAAAAGCCAGTTTGGCAATTTACATAAAAAACCTGCTGCTTTTGTGGTTTCATGCTCCTCTCCACTAAAAGAGGTGTGCTTTGCGATCTCGTCGTCAATTACTTTCTTTATGTCGTAAAGACTTTCGTTTCCTTTAAAATAAAATTTTAAATCAACTTCTTCTCCATCGTCAGTCAACTTTTTCTTGATTGTCAGAGAAATAGCAATATGATTTCTTTGATAAACTACACAATTGTTGATAAACCTATTAAGCTTTGGTCTTTCATGCAACATTCTCACAAACGCAGCAATCATAAGTTCTGTATATGTAAAATGAACTCCAGTTTTCTTCTTTTCTTCCAAAACAAATTTGTCAATATATTCACATTTTACTGGTTGAGTAAAATAATTTACAGCATCAATTCTTTGTGGCATAAAATAAGAAATTGCCTTTTCTTGAATTTGTAAATCTTTTACCTTCTTTCCATCACTTCTTTTTCCAAACATAATTAGCCTTTAAATTTAAATTTTTTCCTTTGCATATTTTTTTCTCTTCCATTTTCGCTTGGTTGATAATATATTTTATCTTTTAGATTATCTGGCAAATATTGTTGCTTAACATATCCACCATAATCGTGAGGATATTTATATTTTCCGTGTCCGTCTTTGTTTGTGCTTGGGTGATTTTTTAAGTGGTTTGGTACGTTGTCACCTCTCTCATTTTCAGCATCTTCCATTGCCATATGCATTGCTTTGTAAACACTGTTCGATTTTTCTGCCTCACATAGATAAACAATTGCGTGAGACAAATTTAAATAACATTCTGGAGGGCCAATCTTTTCACAAGCATACATGGCACAAACAGCCATCAAAAGAGCATTACTATCTGCCATTCCTATATCTTCAGAAGCATGAGCAATCATTCTTCTTGCAATTATCAGAGGATCAATACCTGCTTTAATCAATCTATGAGCATAATAAAGAGCCGCATCACTATCACTTCCCCTCAAACTTTTACAAAATGCAGAAAGGTAATCATAATACATATTTTCGTCAATGGACAAAGGTCTCTTGTTTAAACATTCAGCCATAATCTCTTTGTCAATATGAATTTTTTTGTCTTTTCCCAGTTTTGTAGACAAAACAGCGAGTTCAAGACTATTGAGTGCATTTCTGACATCGCCATTGCAAGCAAAGGCCAAATATTTTATGGCTTCGTCGTCAACAACTGTAACATATTGACCAAGACCTTTTTCTTTGTCAACTATCGCCCTTCTCAAAACCTTTTCGATATCAGCTTGAGAAACTTTCTTAAATTCAAAAACAGAGCATCTAGAAACAATCGCTCTAGTCATACTTGTATATGGATTTTCAGTTGTCGACCCAATAAAGAAAATACTCCCCTCTTCAATTGCTTGCAAAACACAATCGCTCTGAGCCTTGTTCCATCTATGACATTCGTCTAACAAAAGATAAGTATCTCTTCCAAACATTTGTTTTTCGGTTCTTGCCCTATCAATAACAGCTTTAGCATCGCCTACACCACTTGAAACAGCATTTAGTTTTTCAATGTTGGCATCAAGCATTTTTGCAATAATCCCAGCTAAAGTTGTTTTTCCTGTACCGGGTGGGCCATAAAAAATACAGCTACCAACCGTTCCTGTTGTGATAGCACGATATAGGAGTTTGTTTTTTCCTACAATATGTTCTTGACCGACAAACTCTCCAAAAGTAGTAGCTCTCATTCTTTCTGCTAAAGGTATTCTTGCTTCCATGATTAAATTATAACCAAAAAACATTGCTCAGTTCAAGCAAAAAAGCGAAAAATTTTATAAACTTTTACTCAATCTCCAAACGAAAGTTCTAAAGGCTCTTTGCTTTTGAGTGAAAAATTTGTTATGTCATTAAAATTGAAAAAGTGGGTTTTCCCAACTTTGAAATATTTTTGAGCTGAATTTACGACCAAAATCTTTTTGTAATACTCACCGTTAAAAACACCGATTTCTTTCAACCCTATTTGTTTAAACGGAACAAAAGATCTTTTCTCCTGCCCCCTAACAAACAGTCGCTTGAGATTTACATATTTTTCTTCCAAGGATAAATCTACTTTGTTGTTGAGCCAGTTTATCCAAATCTTTTTTGGCAAAGTCAAATTAAAGACTTTATCAAACTCCTGATTTTTTGTTTTTACCTGAATATCAAAAATCTCACAACATTTTTTTATTGAAAGATCTTTGAGTTTTTTTATTTCCCTTAGTGTCTGACATACAAATTTTGAATCTCCCATATTAAAAAATACAAATCGTTCTTCTTTTGGTTGCATTGAAAAACTAAGCCTTAAATTTATACAGCTAAAAACCGAATTCTCCAAGCCATCAACTTCAGAAAACGAAAACTTGGCATTTTTACAAACAAAATTGAAATACAGTTTTTCTTTGCTCAAAAGGTTTTCAATAGAAATTGCTCTATTAAGCTTTTTAAAATAATAATAGCCCTTCTTAAGAGGAATGTTAATTTCCAACTCAACCTTTTTAGTTTCATTTGAAACATTTTTCAACCTAAGAAAATAATTGTTTCCATTCAAAACAAACTCTTGATAATCAAACCATAAATTGTCATAGACCTCTGTTTGTCTAAGCAAATATTGTTGGTAACTAGGGTTTAAAATCAAGTCTTGAAGTTTGATAAATTTGTCTTTAAACTCAACATTGTAATTTGAAGAGGCTTGATAATTTATGTTGAGCTTGTTTATCATTTCAACAAAAGCCTTTGGGCATTCTTCAACATCATAAATAAAATATCTTTTTAAATGTTTTAACTTTTTCGACTTTATTTTGTTTAAGCTAGAACTTTTTAAAACTAGATTGAAGTCGTGTTCTGCTTGTGCCAATTCAAAAGCCCGCAAAAGCCTTTTGTCAAGTTGTTTGTCGAACTTGAAAACAGGATATCGAATGTCGATATTGTTTGCTTTCAATATTTCGTTGTCAATTTTTCTTTCAAAAACTATTGGCGAGTGAAAAACTACTCTGTTTAAAATGCTTTTTTTTGCTTTTTCAATGTATTCTTGCTTTTTCATAACCAAAGTTTTGACCAAAAATTTCTTTTTAGACATAAAGTATTAGAAAATAAAAAAACCACTTCCGTGGTTTTGTCAGCCAGTCTATAAGCCGAGTTTTGTATTAAATGGTCATCTATCCAGACTTGCTGTCGCCAACAAGTTCTAGCGGTATTTTTGTTGAACGTGAAAGAACACACTAATGTTCAAACTTAACCTTGCACCGAGTGGGGTTTACAGAGCAACGATTGTTACCAACCGTCCGGTAGGCTCTTGCCCTACCTTTCCACCTTTACCAAAAATTTGGAAGTCTATTTCTGTTGCACTTTCCTTAGAGTCGCCTCCACCAGCCGTTAACTGGCACCCTGTTCTTTTGGAGCTCGGACTTTCCTCTCTATGCCCATAACAGACATACAGCGACCATCTGGCTGACTGACAATATTATTATATCACAAACCTATCAAATAGTCAATTCGTTTACAAAAAATAGCGATTAATAAAAAAAGAATTACAATCCCACCCTTTTGGCTATTCCTTGCAAAGCAAGGTCAATGTAATTCTACAGAGAGTGTAGCACACTAGATCCAAAAAGTCAACAAAAAAAAGAACGAACAAGCCGTCCTTTTAACCAACATTAAACAATTGTTTAACCTTTCCTTGTTTATCTACACCAAAGCCTTGCATAATTCCGTCTTGAGAGACTTTGATTGCCACACCATATTTTGCCATAGTTGAAGTTGCAGCAAGACGACCACCACCTTGACTGCCTGCTTCAATTTTAATAATAGCACCAATTGCTATGATTGTTCCATCATAATCCACAATGGTTGCACCATCAATCGATGTCATTTCTTCAATAAGTTTTCTATCAAGTTCAAACAATTTTTTGCCGGCAATAATTTTTCTTATTGCCATGGTTTTTTTATAATTGTGCTTGTCTAAAAATTCTTCATAAGACATATTGAATTTTTCAACAATTTTCTTTGCATTGCCGATATTATAAAGTTTATCAGCTTCAGCAAGTTCCATCTCTCTTTTGATGTTGAAATGCTCTTCAGAGATAATGTCTGCAGCGTTTATATGTGCCAAGGCTTGTTCGGTTTTGTCTTTGTTGATGTAAGCCAAACAAGCACCCTTGTATGCGAAAGAACAATCCAAAGCCGAATTATAGATTGAGCGTCTAATTTCTTTTGCTGTGTAAGAAACATTGTTGTATAAAAGTCTGATAACTTCTTCGTGAGAATAAACACACCAAGATCCGTTTCTTTTTGCAAAAACAAGTTGGCGAGCATAGAATATTAAGATGTCTCCTTTTTGAGTCAAAACTATACCAACTCTCTTGTCATTGCAAACTCTTGCAACCTTGTCAAATACATAGGGACAAATTGTTGGAACAGACTTTGGGTTTTTCAAATTCAAATAACCAAGCATTAGGCCATTTTTATCAAATTCAACAAACGAATTTATACCATCTGTAACCAAAGCAAAAAAGTCTTTGTTTATAACTTCGCTGTATTTTACAGGATTTGTAGAATCTGCATTTACCCCAAGATTTACCATAATACCAAGGTCAACCGTCGCGCCTTCATATGTTCTTGAAGCCCATTTTTCCAAACTAGTAATAATCCCCAAAATAGTTTGTGCTCCGTTGTCAGTTATACTTTCAATAAGAGCCTTTTCAATTGCCATATTTTGCAAACTTTGAAGGTATAACTTGTCTTTTATTTGTAAAGCAGAAATTTCAAAAAGTTCATGAATAATTGAACGAATAATGTTTACTTCAAATGACTTAAATGCTTGTCCACGTCTCAAAACCAGTCTATAATCGTCACTTTTGTTTGGTTTCAACAAGATAGAATTGCCTTTTCCAAGAGCAACCTCCAAATCTCTCGCAGAAGACTCAACTTCTCCCGCCAAAACCGAACCCGTAAAAAGAGGAACAATCAACTTTGAAACAACTTCATAAAACTCTTCTTTTTGCATAGATGCCCTCCTTGTTACGAATAATTAATTATATAATAATATATAATTATCAAAAAAATCTGTCAAGCAAAAAACAAAAAGATTATTAAAAAATTTTAATATGTTTTATCCTTCTCAAATTCTTCTCTAATTTCTTTTAAAGTTTTGTTCTCAATTCGAGAAATATAAGAGCGTGAAATCCCTAATCTTTCTGCAACTTCTTTTTGCGTCATTGCTTTATCTCCAGATAATCCATAACGCAATTTAATTATTTCTTGCTCCCTTTTGTCCAGTTTTCTTTGCATTATGCTTTTGATTTTTTGCAACAATAATTTGTTTTCGACCTGCTCAAAAATTTCTTCTTCGTCTGAAGCCAAAACATCTTTCAATTCTAAATCTTTGTCGTCGTCACTATTGCACGTCAAACTATTGAGTGATACAACATTTCTATGCTTTTTGTTTGCACGAATCAACATCAAAATCTCATTGTTGATACATCTAGCAGCATAAGTAGAAAGCTGTACCTTTTTCGAATAATCAAAGCTATCAATAGCCTTAATAAGCCCAATTGTACCTACTGAAAGCAAATCATCTGCTTCTAATGAATATGTGTATCTTTTGACTATATGTGCAACCAGTCTTAAATTGTGGCTAATAAGTTTTTCTCTCGCACTCTCATCGCCCTGTTTCATTTTTTCGAAAGCCTCTCTTTCTTCTTCTGGTGAAAGAGGTTTTGGAAAACCATTTGCTGTTTGCACATAATTTGAAAACAAACAGATTCTACTCATAAAATAACTAAAACTTTCAAAAACCATAAAAACTCCCTATGGAATCTTATATGTTGATTTTTGTCAGATTTTGCCAAATTTTGAAAAATAAAAAAAGACAAGCAATAAACTTGCAAGTCTTTTTATTGTCATATCATTTTTGCATAGTACACAATATATTGTGTATTATTCATAGCATACTACACTACGGTTAGAACAAGCTCTCAACAAACTCTTTGGCGTCAAAAAATTCCAAATCGTTTATTCCTTCACCAGTGCCCACAAAAGCAACTGGCAATTTATATTCTTTTTCAATTGCAATTACAACCCCACCTTTGGCAGTCCCATCAAGCTTTGTCAATACAATTCCATCTATTTGAACATATTCTGCGAATGCGTTGATTTGAGATAAAGCGTTTTGCCCCGTTGTGGCATCCAAAACAATGAAGTTGTATTTGTGGGCTTCTGGATATTCTCTGTCAACTATTCTTTCAATCTTTTTAAGCTCTTCCATAAGATTTGTTTTTGTATGCAATCTTCCTGCTGTGTCTACAATCAAAACTTCTGTTTTATTTGCTTTTGCACTAGCAATTCCATCATACACAACAGCAGCAGCATCAGCACCTTCTGCGTGTTTGATAATTCTAGTTTTCGTTCTGCCTGCCCACTCGTTGAGTTGTGAAGATGCAGCAGCTCTAAAAGTGTCTCCTGCTACAAGAGTTACAGACTTCTTGTTCTCTTTAAAATAATTTGCCATCTTACCGATAGTTGTGGTCTTGCCTACACCATTTACACCTATGATGGTTATTATTGCAGGATAATCAATTTCAATTTGGGGAGCATCTTCAAAATAACTTTCCAAATTTTCTTTGAGTTGTTGTTTAACTCCTTCTGCCGTACGAATTTTTTTCTTGTGACACTCTGTTCTCAAATCTTCAACAATTTCTAGTGAAGCTTTAACACCTATATCACAAGAAATCAAAATATCTGTCAAGTCGTCAAACAATTCGTCGTCAATCTCTCCTTTACTAAGAAGAGCATCAATCTTTCTAGTCCAAGCCTCTTTCGTCTTTTTTAATGCTTGACCAATCTTTTTGAAAAATCCCATTTTTACCTCGTTTTAATTCGCTTCTTCAACTTGTCTAATAGCGTCTGCAAGTTTAACAGAAACAGTCTTAGACACACCCTTTTCTTCCATAGTAACCCCGAAAAGACTGTCTGAAAGTTCCATAGTTGGCTTTCTGTGCGTAATAACAATAAATTGTGTAGATTGTGACAACTTTTTCAAATATGTTGCAAATCTTTCAATGTTTGCATCGTCCAAAGCAGCTTCAATTTCATCTAACAAAGAGAATGGCAATGGTTTAAGTCTCAAAATTGAGAAGAGCAAAGCTATTGCTGTAAGTGTTTTCTCTCCACCACTCAACAATGAAAGCTTGTTTGCTGCCTTTCCTGGAAGTTGCACCATAATTTCAACGCCGGCATTCAATGGATCTTCAGCTTCTGTAAGTTCCAAACGGGCATTTCCACCACCAAATAATTCTTTAAATACGATTTTAAAGCTTTCATTAATCTTTTCAAACTCGTCATTAAATTTTGTAAGCATTTCGCTTGATAAGTCTTTAATGATCTTAACCAAGTCATCTTCTGCTTTTCTCAAATCGTCTGCTTGAGTTGTCATATCGTTGTATCTTTCAAGCAATGTCGAACAATCTTCTATAGCGTGAACATTTACATAACCCAAAGCAGAAATGTCTTTTTTGAGCTTATTTATGCTGATAAGAGCCTCTTTTATTTCAAAATCTGGACGTCTGAACTCAAGACAGCCATTATAAGTCAGACTATACTCTTCATAGATTCTTTCTTGCATTGCTTCAAGTTCTGTATCAACTTTGGTCAAATTCGCCTCTTCACGATATTTTTTGTCGTTTACCTTGGCAATTTCTCCCATTGTTACAGTCTTGTCATCGTCCAATTTCTTAATATGGGCAGAAATAGCAATTTTGCTGTTTTCAAGATTTTCTCTATCTCTTCTAATTTTTTGTAAATTGTCTTTTGCCATAGAAGGTTTAGCGTTTTCTATTTGAACTCTTATCATTTCTTCTGCATTTGCAATAAACTTTTCATTTTCAGACAAGTGAGCAGACAAAGTTTCAATATTTGCCGTTTGCCTATCTTTCTCCACTAAGATTCTGTCAAGTTCGTCATTTAACGCTTTAATTTTAGCCTCACAAGATGCGATTTCAACCTTAACTGTCGTCATATTTGAAACAATTTCGTCTCTTTCTTTTCTAATTTGATTGTATCTTTCTTGTTTTTGCTTAACTAATATGTCTGCGTCTTCTTTGTTTCCGCTCAACGCATTTTGCACCAAACTAGATTGAGACAAATCTTGTTCTATCAAATTAAGTTTGTTTGAAACAGAAGTCTTTTCCATTTCGTATAATTTCTTTTCGTCTTCCAATTCTTCCAAGTCTTTATTGATAGATTCAAGTTTTTCTTGTTCTTTAGCCAATCTAATCTCAAGTTCGTTCTTTTGTTCAGCTATCTGTTTTTCGCTTTGTTTTGAAGCATTTAGATCAACTTTCAAATAGTCAATCTTGTTTTTGATTTCGTATTCTTTTTGATTCAAATTGTCAATTTCTGTTGTCAAAGTCTCAATTTCTCTTTGACGAGAAATAAGGTTTGTAATTTCACTCTTCTTACTTCCTCCTGTCAAAGATCCTTGTGTGCTTACAACGTCGCCTTCCAATGTAACAATCTTGAAAGAAAATTTATTGTCTCTAGCCAAATCCACAGCTGTGGCAAGAGTGTCAACAATAACAGTTCCTCCAAGCAAGTTGCTTACCACATTGTCGATTTGTTTATCATAAGAAATAAGCTTGCTAGCAACCCCAAAAACACCTTTTCTGCCAGCAATTGAACGTTCGTCCATATCTCTACGACGCATACTGCTAATTGGCAAGAAAGTCGCACGGCCATATTTGTTTTCTTTCAAGAAAGCAATAAGGTCTTTTGCGTTGTTTTCGTCATAAGTTACAATATTTTGAACAGCATTGCCCAAAGCAACCTCAATCGCCGTTTCATATTGTGCAGGAACCTTTATCAATGAAGCCAAAACCCCAACCATTTTTTTATTCATTTCAGAGTTTCTTTCGCTTTCTTTCAAGATTTTTCTTACGCTATGAGCATAACCTTCATATTCAGCTTGCATTTCAATGAGAAGTTTCTTTCTGTTTTCGTATACCTTAACTTGTGTAGTCAAGTTTGCTTTTTCGGTTTCAAGTTCTGAAACATCACGAGTTCCGACAAAGATTCTACCAGAAACTTCTTCGTGTTGTTGTTTTATAGTTTGATATTCTTCTTTGCTTGAATTGATAAGTTTCATACTATTTTCTTGCAAATCCTTAACAGCTTCAAGTTTCAATCCCACTTCTTTAAGGTTTTTCTCAAGGTTTTCCCTGTTTTGCAAAAGCAATGTTTTTTCTGCTTCAAGCCTTGACAAACTGCTTCGAATATCCGACAAAGAACCCAATGTTTCAATGATTTTTTGTTGTGATTGTCCTGCTTCTGTTTCGCTCAAAGACATTTCGTCAACAATTTGCAAGTGCTTGTTTGACATTTCTTCATAAGTAGAATTCAAAACATTAAGCTTGTCGTTAAGAGCTTGAAGTTCTTGTCCTTTTTCCACTTCTTGCTCCTCGCAAGTCTCAATAACAACCTTAGCATTTGTGATATCAAGATTGATTCTATCATTTTCTTTTTGAGTATAGTTGATTCTTTCTCTAGCAACTTTTGTTTCGCCTTCTTGTTTTTCAAGTTCAACTGTTAAGCGCAACAATTCATCATTCAAACTTGCGATTTGCTTGTCATAATCTGACAATCTATCCATCTCTTCAGCATAGTTTCGAGTTATGTTTTCAAGATCTGTTTGTCTTGCAAACAACTCTTCTTCAATCGCTTGCAACTTCTGTTTGATCTCGTCTTTTACTACGTTTGCATTTTCATACTGGAATACATAAGCGTTTACTTCCAAATCTTTAAGCTGACCTTTGTATTCCAAATATTTTTTAGCGTCTTCAGCTTGTTTTCTCAAAGGCCCCATTTGTCTATCAATTTCGGCTCTAATATCGTCAATTCTTGTCAAATTGTCTCTAGTTCTTTCAAGTTTTCTCTCAGCTTCGTCTTTTCTTGACTTAAACTTAGCAATACCGGCAGCTTCTTCAAACATCGCACGACGTTCTTCTGGCTTTTCATCAACAATTTCGCTTACCTTGCCTTGTCCGATTACAGAATAACCATTTTTGCCGATACCACTATCAAACAAAATGTCTGTAATATCTCTCAAACGACAAGTATTTTTGTTGATTTGATATTCACTTTCACCAGAACGATAAAGCTTTCTTGTAATGCTCAACTCGTCATATGCTATGTTGAAAAACCTATCAGTATTATCAAACGTGAGTGTAACCTCACAATAAGACAAACTCTTTCTCTTTTCTGTGCCTTTAAAGATAACATCTTGCATATTGTCTCCACGCAAAGATTTTGCGCTTTGTTCACCCAAAACCCAACGTATAGCGTCCGAAACGTTACTTTTTCCACAGCCGTTTGGTCCTACAATCGCAGTGAAACCACCGTTAAATTCAATAACGGTTCTGTCAGCAAACGATTTAAAACCTATCATTTCAATCTTCTTAAAATACATAATCTCACCTTTTGTTTAGTCCACAAACAATTTGTTTAACGCAACATATGCACAATTTTGCTCTGCCTTTGTTTTATCCTTTCCATAGCCCGTCGCTATACAATCGTCGTCCATATAAAATTTGGCTTCAAAATAATCTTCAATTTTGTTTGTTTCGTATTTTATTGAACACTTAAAATTTGCTTGAACAAGTTCTTGGAGCTGGCTCTTATAATTTTCGTTTTTTGCAGATTCAAAATTTTCAATATCCAATTTCTCTACAATAAATCTTTTCGCTTCTTCAAGCCCACTATCAAGATAAATTCCTGCAATAATTGACTCTATTATATCCCCTTTAATCGCCGAGGTAATCTCTTTGTTGAGGCTTTTCCCAGCAATTACATCTTCACTTAGGTCCATTTTATCAAAGCATTCTGCTAAATGGTTTTCAGATACATAATTTGATCTCAATACAGTGAGTTCACCTTCTTGTTTGTCAGAATTTTTAAACAAATATTCCCCAACCAAAAAGTTTAAAATCGAATCCCCCAAAAACTCTAATCTTTGATAATTGTCCTTAGATTTTGACGGATGGGTTAAAGCTCTTTTTAAAAGTGCCCTGTCTTTAAAGACGTAGTCAATTTTTTTATCAATCATTTTCAGTTCCAACCTTTCCTGTCATATCTTGAATCATAGCTTCAATTTTTTCATTAAGTTTGTTTTCATGCAATTTAATTACTTGCATAATTGAAGCACAAATATTATCTCTTCCACAAGAACCATGATTCTTTACAATTAACTTTTTACAGCCCAAAAATGGCGCTCCACCGTGTTTGTTTATATCAAGCTTTGTCTTAAGCTTTTTGAAAGCACCCTTCATAAACAGATAACCAATCTTTGCCCAGAAACTTGCTTTAACTTCTTTTTTCAAGGTTGACAAAATTGCACTTGCTGTTCCTTCAACGCCTTTAAGAAGAACATTTCCTGCAAATCCGTCACAAACAATGACATCTACATCTCCAGACATCACTTCTCTAGCTTCAGAATTGCCCACAAAATTGATAGGCAAAGTTTTCATAAGTGGATAAGTTTCTTTTGTAAGTTCGTTGCCCTTATGTTCTTCTGCTCCGTTGTTTAAAAGCGCAACCCTAGGGGCCTTTTCTCCTGCAATTATAGAATAATAGGCCGATCCCATTATAGCAAAGTGCAATAAATTTTCACTCTTACAATCAACATTTGCTCCACTGTCTACAATAATCACATCTCTATCAGTTTTTGTTGGCAAAATTGGTGCCAATGCTGGACGAGAAATTCCTTTAATTCTTCCAATCTTCATAATTGCACCAGCCAAAATAGCACCAGTACTTCCTGCAGAAACAAGACCAATTATAGTTTCGTCAGTTTTCAAAAGATCAAAAGCTCTCACCAAAGAAGAATCTTTTTTCTGTCTAATAGCAATCGTTGGACTATCTTCATTTGTAACAACATCTTTTGCATCAACAATTTCGATTCTCTCTATTCTATCGCCTAAAATCTCTTTTATTTTAATTTCGTCTCCGGTCAAAACAACAGTCAAGTCTTTGTTTTGTTTTATCGCAAGAACAGCCCCTTCAACAACTTCCAAAGGTGCATTATCACCACCAAAAGCATCTACTACAACTTTCATATTTTCTCTCCATAAATCAAATTTGACAATCGGTCACTAAATCATAAGCATAAAAGAAAAACCAACAATTTAAAGTCTTAAATTGTTTAATCTAATTTTCCTATAATAATCATAACAAAAAAATATTGCAAAAGTCAAAAGAATACCGAAAAAACCTAGGATTCGGCAATAAAAAAACCAGCAAGCTTTTGCTGGAATTTTTAAACTTATTTTGTCTTCTTTTTTTCTTCAACAACAGTGTTGTTTTTGTAAGTGCCACACTTTTTGCAAGCAGTATGAGGCTTTTTAAGTTCGTGACACTTTGGACACTCAACGAGAGTTGGTGCTTCTGCCTTAAAGTTTGCAGAATTTCTTGTATTTCTTCTCTGTTTTGAAACCTTACCCTTTGGAACAGCCATTGTAATTCTCCTTTTTGTAAATATTTATAACTTTGCTTGTCTATTCTAACTCAAATAAACAGTTTTGTCAAGTTTTATTTAGACTTTTTTAAATTTTTTACAATATCTTGTGTATCTCTAGCCATCATAAGTTCTTCATTTGTAGGAATTACAAAAATCTTAACTTTTGAATCATCTGTAGAGATACATTCAATTTGACCTCTCTTGAAATTGAGATTTTTCTCTTTGTCAAGAACAACGCCCAAATTGTCCATATCTCTAATAATATCTTCTCTTGTTTCGGCACCATTTTCGCCCACACCACCTGTAAACACGATAGCATCAGCGCCATTAAGCACTGCTAAATAGCTTCCGATATGCTTTCTTGCTGTGTAAGCAACCATATCAAGTGCAAGTCTGCAACGCTTGTCACCTTTAGCGGCTGCATTTTCAACATTTCTCATATCACTGTCAAGGCCTGTAATTCCAAGAACTCCACTTTCTTTGTTTAAATATGAAACTGCTTGATCAACTGTATAACCTTTGTTTTTGCACAAGAATTGAACAACTGTAGGATCAATATCACCAGAACGTGTACCCATAACCATACCTTGAAGAGGTGTAAGACCCATTGTTGTATCCACACTTTTTCCATTTTTAACGGCAGTTACACTTGATCCATTTCCAATGTGTGCAATAATAACTGAGGTTTCTTCAACTGGTTTACCCAAAACTCTTGCAGTTTCCAAAGTGATAAATCTGTGACTTGAACCATGGAAACCATATTTTCTAATATGATATTTTTCATAATCTTCATATTTGATAGCATACATATACGCCTTTTCTGGCAAAGTTGCGTGGAAAGCAGTATCAAAAATAACAACTTGTGGAACATTTGGCATAACTCTTCTGCAAGCCAACATACCTTTTACGTTTGCTGGATTGTGAAGAGGTGCAAGTTCGTCAAATTTTTTCAATTGTTCAATCACTTCGTCTGTGATAAGCACACTTTCTTTATAAACCCAAGCGCCCATAACTTGTCTGTGTCCAACAGCTTCAATCTCTTCCAAACTCTTTACTACGCCATATTCTGCGTTTGTAAGAATATCCAAAACTTTTGCAATCGCCTCTTCGTGGTCTTTTGCACCGTCAAAACGCATTTCTTTTCCATCATGTTTATAAGTAATGAAAGGCTCTGTAAGCCCAACTCTTTCACAATTTCCTTTTGCGATAACTTTTTCTGTCTCCATATCAAGAAGTTGATATTTCAATGAAGAACTTCCTGCATTAATAACTAAAATTTTCATTCTTTATCTCCTTTATTATTATCTTCACATTGCAAAGCAGTTATAATACTCACTAAAACAATGTCATTTACACTACAACCACGAGAAAGGTCGTTTATTGGCTTTCTCAATCCTTGCAAAATTGGTCCTACAGCTGTTAATCCACCAACATATTGCATAGTTTTATAGCAAATATTTCCAGCTTGAATATCTGGATAAACCAAAACATTTGCATCGCCTTTTAAAGGGCTTTCTGGACTTTTGTGTTCTGAAACCGAACCCACCATAGCAGCATCAAATTGCAATTCTCCATCGCAAACAACGTCTTTTTCTTTCCTTTTGAACTTTTCGTAAGCTGTGCGAACCTTATCAACATCTTCGCTTTTTGCACTGCCTTTTGTTGAATAAGACAAAAATGCAACTTTTGGTTCTATATCAAGTGCTCTTGCAGTTTTTACACTTTGACTTGCAATTACTGCCAAGGTATCAGCATCTGGCTTCTCAAGAACCCCACAGTCTGACAAGATAAGAGGTTTACCTTTCAAAAATTTGTTTTTGCCAAACATCAAAAAACAAGACGAAACTGGATCTTTTTTGTTTTTTGCCTTTATTATTTGCAAAGCCGGTCTAACAGTCGTAGCCGTTGAGGCTTCTGCTCCTGCAACCATTCCATCTGCATAACCACATTCAACAAGAAGTGTTGCAAAATAATAAGGGTCTTTTTCAAGTTCGTCGGCTTGCTCCATTGTCATACCCTTTTCTTTTCTCTTTTCATAGAGGGTTTTTACCAATTTGTTTCTATCTGGAAAAGTAACAGGGTTTACAATATCAAAATCTTCGAAAATCTTATCTCTCAAAATCAAAGCACTTGCATCACCAACCAACAAAACCTTGACATATTTTTTCTTTTGCAAAATTTTGACAGCTTCGACAGTCCTATCTGAAAAGCTAACTTCTGGAAAAACAATTGTTTTTTGTTTTTTCTTTGCTTTCTTAATCAACTTTTTTATATCAAACATAATTTTCTCCATTCTTTTTGAATAAGTTTAGAAATATATTATTTATGTCATTCGACAAATTTTTGTTACTAACTTGGCTAAAAATTTTGGCACCAAGTCTTAAGTTAATTATAGAAAAATTACCTGTGTTTTGTCAAATGATTAAGGAGATAAAATTTTGAAAGCAGAGAAAAACTTTTACAAAACTTTAGCGACTATTTTTGTTTTGTTTGTTTTGGTTTGTATGATAGCAAATCCCTCCAAATACATTCAAGTTTCCTTAGATGGAATTTCAGCTTGGGCTTTCAATGTTTTGCCAAGCGTTTTGCCGTTTATGTTTTTCACTCGCCTTTTATCAAGTCTCGACATTATGCCTCGCTTGACAGCTCCATTTAAACATTTTAGCACGACACTTTTTAAAACTCCACCCGTGTCGATCTATGCTTTTTTGATGGCAATATTATCTGGTTATCCTGTAGGCTCAAAAATGGTTGCAGACCTTTATTTGCAAGGAAAAATAACAAAACAAGATGCCTTTAAAATGAGCTCATTTTGTTCTACATCAGGGCCAATGTTTATTGTTGGCGCTGTGGGCGTTGGTATGTTTAATAGCCCAAAAATTGGTTACATTTTGTTTATTAGTCATATTCTTGGAGCAATTTTAAATGGTTTGGCTTTCAGAAACTATAAAATAAAAGAAGAAACTCAAGATTATGAGCCTCCCAAAGAGCAAAAATTTGACTTGTCCGATCTGGTCACAAACTCAACCTTATCAATCCTGTCAGTTGGATGTATTATTACTATTTTCTTTATCATAATCGATTGTTTTACACCTCTTATTTCATTTTTGCCTGACGGGATTGAATTTTTTGTGAAAGGCCTTATAGAAATAACAAAAGGTTGCCTTGACCTGTCGACATTGTCCAACACATCATTAGCAACCATTTTAGCATCTTTCGTAATAAGTTTTGGTGGAATTTCTACAGTCTTACAGTCACTTACAATGCTTGCGAAACTCAAAATGCCAACAAAATTTTTCATTTTTCAAAAGCTTCTACACGCAACTTTTTCTGGTTTGACAACCTTTTTGCTTGTATTGATTGTTTAGCCATTAAGCTTTGAAATTTCTTCTCTAGCCAAAGCATCACAGCGATTGTTGTTTTCGTTGTCACTATGACCTTTAACCTTGACAAATTCAACTTCTTTGTCTTGTTTTGCAGCCAACAATCTTTGCCACAAATCTTTGTTTAACACGTCGCTTTTGCCACTTGTTTTCCAGTTGTTTCTTTGCCAATTGGAAAGCCAATTTTGATTGAATGCATTTACAACATAAGCACTGTCACTAAACACCTTGATTTTCGCTCCTGACTTAATATTTTCAAGCCCCACGATAATCGCCATAAGTTCCATGCGATTGTTTGTTGTCTCCAGCTCTCCCCCAGTGAAGATTTTTTCTTTTCCTTGATAATTTAAAATCGAAGCCCAACCACCTGCACCAGGATTTCCCGAACAAGCCCCATCTGTGTACAAAATTACACAGTCACCAAAATCTTCTACTTTCTTTTCTTCAATAAACTTGAGTTTTTCACAAACATCAACAAGCTCAGCTCCCGAACCAAGCAAATGTGGAAAAGTTTTGTACCCATCGTCATTTTTTCTTGGCAAAATATGAAAATGTAAGTGAAAAACAGACTGCTCAGCAGCCTTTCCTGATGCGTTTAAGATATTGTATCCATCAAAACCACACTCTTTTACATAATGATTTCCAACCTTTTTGCAAGTTTCAGCAACTCTCGCGAGCGTAGTGTTGTCACAAGTCATTACGCTTTCGTAATGCTTTTTAGGTATAACCAATGTGTGACCAAAAATATCGTTTGATATATCCAAAAAGGCTAAGCAAAAATCGTCTTCATAAATTTTGTAACACGGCATCTCTCCATTTATGATTTTGCAAAAAATACAATCTTTCATATAACTCTCCAAAGTGTATTTTAAATTAATATGTTCTAAAACAAGCAAGCGCCAAGACCTTTGGTCCTGTATGAGTAGCAATGCTCAAAGCAAGAGGGTCAACGTATCTAAGCTCTATATTTGGAAATTCTTTTTTGATTTCTTCAGCAAAAAGAATTGCATTGTTTTGATTGTTTGAATGAGCAATTGCCAAACAAATCTTTCCCGAATTAGCAAAAGCCTTAAATCTCCCTTCAATATCTTTCTTTATCGCCTCAACCATCTTCATTTTAGCAGACTTGATGTTCATAACTTTTGCATAAGTATCAAGTTTTCCACCTTGAATTTGTAAAATAGGCTTAATGTTTAAAACCGTTGCTATAGCTGCTGCGGCTGGAGTAACCCTGCCTCCCTGTTTCAAATATTTCAAGGTGTCTACTACAAGATATATTGAAGAATGTAAAGCCGTTTCTTCTAAATATTCTTTAATCTGCTTGGCTGACTTTCCGTCTTTAACCATATTAACAGCATCGACAACAGAGCCTTTCATTGTGATAGACACTCTTTTGTTGTCAACAACTTGAACTTTTCCATCAAATTGATTTGCGAAACCTTGTGCTGTTTCACAACTTTTGCTCAATCCACTTGACATAGGGATATAAACAATTTCGTCATATTCTTTCAAGAGTTTTTCCCAAAGCTCAACAATTTCGTTGATATTTGGTTGAGAAGTAGAAATTTTTGTTCCACTAGATTGAATCTCATAAAATTTCTCTTGCGTCAACTCAATGCCTTCAAAGCAAATCTCGTCATTTATAATAAAAGGCATTGGAACAAGTTTTACTCCAAGCTCTCTTGCCTCTTCTTGTGTAATTCCACTGTTTGTATCCGTAACAACGGCTATTTTTTTCATAAGCGCCCCTTTAAATATTATTATCTCACTTATATTAACATAATCGACATCAAACGCCAAGCATTTTTGAAAAATAACCATTTAAATATTGCCAGAATATAAAAAAAATATGAAAACTATAAGTGTATGTATGATTATGAAAAACGAAAGCAAAACCTTGTCTCGGGTTCTTGATTGCGTAAAACAATTTGCTGACGAAATAATTGTTGTAGACACCGGCTCTAGCGACAACTCTAAAGAAATCGCAAAGACTTATGCAACAAAGGTTTTGGATTTCAAATGGGACAACAACTTTTCAAATGCTAGGAATTTCAGCTTTAAACAAGCAACTTGCGATTATCAGATGTGGCTTGATGCAGACGATTTTATTACAAAACAGAACATTGAAAAAATAAAACAACTGAAAAAGCTTCCTCTAGCAGACGTTTTTATGTTCAAATATCGAATGGAGAATTTGGTATTTTATCGAGAACGAATATTAAATCGCGCTAAAAATTTTCAATGGAAAGGGTTTGTTCACGAAGCAATCGAAGCTCAAGGAAACATTGTTTATACAGATATAGAAATTGAGCATAGAAAAGAGCTTGTTCAAGACCCTAAGCGAAATCTAAAGCTGTATCAAAATGCAATAAAAATTGGCACACCCCTTTCTCCTAGAGACACTTACTATTATGGCAGAGAGCTTTTTTACAACAAACAAATCTCAAAAGCAATACAAATATTTAAAAAATTTTTAAAATATGAAAACACATATGCTGCAGATAATCTTGGAGCATACCTAATGCTCTCTGAGTGTTTAAAAAAACAAGAAAAACTTAAAAAAGCTTTTGACGTTTTGTTGGAGGCTTTAAAAAAGCATAATCCCTCTGCTGAATTGTGTTGTAAAATCGGTTATTTGGCAGAAAAACTCAATAAAGATTGTATCTGTTGGTTTAAATTTGCCCTAAATTGCCACCCTCAAACACAAGGCTTTGTAGATTCAACATATGAAGATTTAGTCCCTCTTTTAGAACTCTCTCGTTTGCTTTATCAAACTGATTTTCAACAAGCGAAGAAATATCACCAACGGGCGAAAAAACTTTATCCAAATCACAAATCAATAATTTACAACGAACAATATTTTAAGTAAAAAAAAGACGGTAATTTCCGTCTTAAAAAACTTTTAAGTCTTTTGAATCTGCCCAGTTGCTTTCTCTTAAATAAAGCAAAAATTTTATATCTTTTTCGTTGTATAATTTAAAATGATTTACATCGAAACTGACATTAAATCCATAATCTCTATAAAGCCCACCAGCTCTGTGGGTATGTCCAAACAAATTCATTCTATCCTTCTTGCAGTCTATTGGTCTATGGGTCAGATAAAATTCTTGCCCCTCAACAGTCAGAGTTTTGTTGAAACATACATCTTGATATCCTAACGAAAGACACAATTGCCTAAATTTTTCAAAATCGCCATCAAAAAAATATTTAACTATTCTTTCTTCATTGTTTCCCATTATCAACACAATTTTAGCCTTGATTTTCTTAACATAATGAATCGCCTTCTTCCAGCCTTCGCAACTTGCATTGTCACAATCCAACAAATCGCCAATCACAAAAATTGTATCGTTTTTGCCGGCTTGCTTATTGAAAGTTTTAATTGTTTTTTTGTCATACGCCTTAATGCTTTTAAACGGCAAATTATCATTAATCATAGTTGGCTCGTCATTAAAATGCACATCACTCGTAAAGAAATTCATTTTCACCTACCCTTGCTTTTATAAATCACTTTTAATAATTGAAATCATAACCAAAACAGTGTCTCTCTGTTCTGCCTTTATTTTTTCCCAGTTTCTAGCTCCCATTATTTCATAAACAATCTCACAGAAACCACCTATCATAAAAATCACATTTCCAAAGTCACCTTGACAAGCAGAAATAATCCACAATATTATGAATATGGCTTCATAGGCCATCAAGCAATAAAACTGCAATAGCGTTCTACGATAACAAAAATAATTTCCAAGCAAATAAACTACTGTTGCAATAGCATTTAAAACCGGAAGATCAGAGCCTAAATAATATAAAAACAAAAAATAAGCAACAAACAAAACCAAACTAACCATACAAGAAATAAAAATTTCTTTTGTGCTGATATGTCTAATTTTAATTACTTTGTTTTGTTGGTTCCTAACCCACTCAATTAACGAACAAATGTCTATAATAATAACAATACATGCTAAAACAATTTCGCCAATATAATTTGCATTATAACAAACTAAGATATAGATGGCATAACTAGAAATATCAAATACAAAGTATGACCATTTTGCATCTGAGTTTGTTTTCATTGCCAAAACACCAAAAAGTGCACTTGCCCAAACCAACCAAGTCAACCACGAAGAAAAAATAATTGCTATGGTAGTATAAGCAACGAAACAAACCAATAAAAATAAATTTGACCAATTTAATATTTTATTTTTCATTAAAAATCACTGTATAGACAGCATTATATCACCAACAAAATCTTATCGCAAACATTTTTAACAATATTCTACCAAAATCGATAAAAACTTGCCTTACGACAACCTATTTTATATCTTTGTAAAAAAGTTGACCAAAACCACCTTCATTTTTTTCCACTTGTTGTTTATAAACGAACCCTAGTTTTTTATAAAAATCTGGGGCTTGATCTGTCCACACATAAATTCGGTTATATCCCAAATCACTCAATACTTTTTGTCCATTTTCTAATAGTTTTTTGCCATACCCTTTGCCTCTAAAGGGTTCTAAAATCATTACATCTGAAAGCCAAGGATAAAACTCCGGATGTTTTTTCAAGTTTTCAATTTTAAAAACACAAAAACCAACAATCTCCCCATTATCTTCCAAAACAATTCCAAACGGCAAGTTTTCTCCGACATAAATAGATTTAAATTTGTATTCGATGTTTGATTTTTCCATTTTAGGATTGTGTTTTACCCAATGATTGAAATGGACATTTATCAACATGTCTAATTGTTTTTCGCTTAACTGGCTAAATTTTTTAATTACCATATAGTCCCCTTAACCACTCATTTTGCAAATCAAAAATTTTTCATATCCTTAATTTCAATGTTTTTCTTCCCGATGTTTTGTCTTGTCTTCTCGCCTAAGGTTTATCAAGAGCATCTTTAAATATATACAAATTTTTTATCAATATATATTATTGGCGCAGAGGAAGAGATTCGAACTCTTGGTGCAATTTCTCACACACAGCCTTTCCAGGGCTGCACCTTAAACCACTCGGACACCTCTGCAAATGTTGTTTGAGCTTACGAATTAGAAGCCCAAACAAATCAATATTTTTTATCAATAATTCCTCCACCAAGGCAAGTTCCGTCTTCTTGATAAAGAACTACAAATTGACCTTCAGTAATTGCTCTTTGTTTTTCATAAAAATCTACTTTTATCTTTGTCTTATCAAGAATTGTCACTCTCACCTTTTGGTCTGGCTGTCTATATCTAAATTTTGCAAAACAATCAAAAGTCTCTTCTTTTGGAAGTTCTGGAATCCAATTGAATGTATCTGCATAAAGACCATTTGAGAAAAGTTCGTCACATTCACCATGATTAACATACAAAATGTTGTTCTTCAAATCTTTTTTTATTACAAACCATCTCTCTCCGCTTCCATCTTGTGTCCCGCCTAAACTAAGACCTCTACGTTGACCAATAGTGTAATACATTAAACCTTCGTGCCTTCCAACAACTTTTCCGTCAAGAGTGCAAATGTTTCCTGGTTGCGCTGGAAGATACTGTTTCAAAAATTTTCTAAAGTTTCTTTCACCTATAAAACAGATCCCCGTTGAATCTTTCTTTTCTGCCGTACTCAAATCCAATTTTTTAGCAATCTCTCTAACCTCTTTCTTTTCTATATCTGCAAGAGGAAACAAAACAGAAGAAAGTTGAGTTTGAGACAATTGATTTAAGAAATATGATTGATCTTTTGACAAGTCGCTAGCTTTAGCCAAATATGTTTTACCATCTTTCACATAAGTTTTGGCATAATGCCCCGTAGCAATCATATCAGCCCCTAACTGCCTCGCTTTTTCCAAAAAAGGACCAAACTTAATTTCACGATTGCATAAAACATCTGGATTTGGAGTTCTTCCTGCCTTATATTCGTCTAGAAAGTATTGAAACACCCTTTCATAATATTCTTTGGCATAGTTTACTGAGAAATAAGGAATGCCAATCTTTGTGCAAACTCTCTTTACATCTTCATAGTCTTCTTCTGCTGTGCATTGACCGTCTTCTTCGTTCCAATTAATCATAAAAAGACCAATTACATCGTGTCCTTGTTGTTTCAAAAGATAAGCTGCAACACTCGAATCTACACCACCAGAAATTCCAACAACTACTCTCACTTTATCACCTCGCTTTCTGGCACCATAATAGGGACCTTAAACTTTTTCATAATAACATAGCTCAAACTTACAATCCAAGACAAGGCCGCTATACCTATAGGTACATAAAAATATGAGTTTTCTAAATAAGTAACCATTTGAGCATTGAAGATAACGCAAAATATAAGATAAATAAACGAGGCTGTCATTAATCCACCCTTAATATATTTGCCAACATAATAATAATGTCCACCAAAAAGTCCCAAAAAGATAGTCATGAGAAGAAGCTTCCAATATTTGACATCTTTTGGCAACTGATTTGTATAAACAACAAAGTCTGTATCGAATTTCAAAATCTTTTTTTTCGCAAGTTTGTTTGAAGCGTTTTCAAGGCGTGAAAACAACAATCCACATTCTTCACATTTGGATTGTGTAATCATACATTTGTTTCCACATCTTGGACATTTTTTATAATTTTTTTGCTTAAACTTCATATTAAAATGATAAAACAAAAACCTGCCTAAAGTCAAGCAGGTTTTTTCATTTTCTCTACGCATTTGTTAAAGTATACATAAGAAGCTTTATCGTCGGGATAACTGCGCAAAACAGTCTCGAAATTTTCTTTTGCAAACTCATAATCTTTTACATTATAAGCCCTTACCCCACTTTCAAAAGCCTTTCTGAGTTTTTTAAGTTTGTCTCGAATTGATTTTCTGTATACCTCCAAGCTTTCATATAATGCAATATTATCGTCATTTTCTAAAGACAAGTTTCCTGTATATCTATAATCAAATTCAAATTTTTGTGGCAAATCATTCAATGTATCTTTTGAAAACAACATCTTGGTGTTAATATAAGAGTTTATTTCGTCAATCTTTGAAAGCACTGTCAATTTATCAGAGATTATTCCCACAACCTTTTTATCTTCTTGTTCCACTACGCCAAAAGAAAGGTCTATGGTTGCAATCGAAACTTTTGGCTCAATTGTATGTTTTTGATTTTTATTTTTTACTTCAACTGCCCTAATAATAGTGTGTGCACATTCAATACAGTCCCTAGATTTTTCAAAAACAGCCAAGATTCCATCACCAAAAAATGTATCTACAAATCCATTGTACCTCTTAACCAAAGGAGAAACTATTTTAATATAAGAGTTTATATAGTTGAAATTTTCTTCCAAGGTCAATGTTTTTAGGTCTTTATATTTCAAATTACAATACAAAAGGGTTGCTTTTTTGTTCACAGTATGGCCATTTCTAACATCGTCAAATAAATTTTTGCCCAAGAGCCTCTCAATATCTTGAGAATTTTTTGTAGAAACGTTTGCTTTTTTAAGTTTATTATCTTTCTCTTTATAATTGAAATTAATCTTGTTAAGTGAATTTTCAATCTCTCTAAACTGTTTGCCCCCACCTATTTTTACGTTGTCGTCTTTTAATCTTCCGTCACTGAGTTTGTTTGTTACTTTTTCTACTTTATTTAAAGGCCTGCAAGAAACATACAAAATGAAGAAAAACAATAAAAGATAAACAATTGTCAAAAGTCCGGCCCAAAGATAATTGTTGTAAGAATTTGCAGTAGCAGAGATGTTCAATGACGCTCTTACAGATTCTGCTGTCACCCCATCCAAATTCTTTACATCAGTCAAATATACAAGTAAACTGGCATATAGCAAAGTCAATGGAAATACTGAGAAAAAAATGGCATTTCTAAGTTTTTGTGTTCTTAAAAATTTGAAAAACAAAATTATAAAAAACAGATTAAACAAAATCTGAAACACCAATGCGACCCAAGCTAAAGGACCAAATGCGAATTGAAATCCTGTTTCTGTAGGAACTATCGCCCTCAAAAGATAAGGAGTTAAAAATATATTTGCTACTAAAAGAGCAATTGTCAAAACTATTAAAATTTTTGTTGATGTTTTCATACCAATAGAGTGAGAAACAATTTGGTTTTGTATGCAACCAACTTTTTGCAAAAATTGTAGAATTTTGATTTTTTTTGAATATCTTATACAAAACGAACAACAATAAGATAAAAGGAGAACAATAATGGAAAACAAAGAAAACATAACAAAATATCTTAATGCAATCTATCAAAATACTAGAACAGCAATTCAATCAATTGAGGACATACTCCCCAAAGTCCAAGACGACAAGTTTATTGAAGAACTTTCAATTGAGCAAGACGCATATAGTTGTCTTGCTAAAGAATGTGAAAACTTTGCTAAAGCCGAAAAGATTGAAGACTTAAAAGACAACAACTGGATCGAAAAAACAAAACTTTGGGCAAGCATTAATATGGGCACCATGACCGACAAGACAAATCGAAATATAGCCGAACTTATGTTGATGGGCACTTTTATGGGTGTAATCACCTGCATTAAGGACAAATCTGATCACAAAAATGTCTCTGACGAACTTGACGAAATAATTGACAAACTCTATGAATTTGAAAGAAAAAATATTGATAAATTGTTGCCTTTTTTAAATAATTAAATTAAGAATTAATTAATTAAGAATAAAAATTAAATAAAAAATTAATTTTAAAAGAAAAAAATCAAAAAAAATGTTTTTTTATTTAATTTTTATAGTTTTAATATTATTTTTATTGTTTAAAATCAAAAAAATATCTTTTAATGTAGTGCCTAAAGAAAAATTTAAACTCAGTTTAATCAACAATTTTTCACTTATATTAATTGTTTTTCCATTTTCTAAAATCAAACAAAATACAACCGTTTTGGATTGTGCAGTTTTTTTGATCAGTTCTCTAATTGTAACATCTTCATAAACACAAATGATGGTAGGTTTGACAAAATTTTTGCCTTTTTTTGAGAAAAGGTTTATCTTGTCATATTTGCAACTCTTTTGTAAGTCTAAACTTCCAGCAAATAAAAAAACGGCAAACAAACAATAAGAAGGGTTGAAATTTATAAAGCAAAAAATTAAAAACAAAACAAAAAACAATGTTGCAAAAATCAGATTAAAAATCATAGTCAGCTTTTTTGAAGTTTTTGAACTCAAAAATTTAGAGCTTAAACTTACAAACATTCTTCCACCATCTAGTGGATAGCAAGGTAACAAATTTATTAATGCCAATGCCATGCCAATTTGTACAAACTCTACGCTGAAAAAATAAAAATCTGGAAAAATCCACCAGATTGAAATTGTCAACAAAACAAAAACAAGATTTGCAATTGGTCCAGCTATTGCGATTTTAAATTCGTCTTTATGGTCAATCTCCTCGTCAAGATAAGAAAGAGAAACCCCATAGACTGACACGGAGCAAAGATTGAGTTTATATCCCAATCTCTTGGCGACAAAATAATGCCCCAACTCGTGTACAACTATTGCAAAAAAATAAGACAACGCATACTGAAATCCCAACGCAAAAAACAACCATACCCAGACAATCAATGACACAGGATCGATTCGAAACTTTCTCATTCTACCTCCCAAGATTGCAAAAAGACAAAGAAAAAACTATCAAAATATTTTTGATAGTTTATAAAAAATTATATGTTTGGTTTTTCTGATATAAAACTTGATTTAAGCAGTCGTATCTTCAGCAGAAATTGCCTCTAAACCATCTTCACCTTGCAAAAATTCTGGAATTTCTTCTTCTGGCAAAGAAAACTCGTTGTATAAGCTATCACTTTTGTTTTCTTCTCCACTTTCAATAATGTTGATTCTTTCCAAAAGGTTTTCATAATCAGGCAATTCTGCCAGATCTGTAAGATTAAACCTCTTTAAAAATTGTTCGGTTGTGCCAAAAAGAAGAGGTTTTCCTACAGCATCTTTTCTGCCTACAACTTCAATCATATTTTGATCAACCAAGATTTGAACAGCATAATCACAATTTACTCTTCTAATATCTTCAATTTCAAGTTTTGTAATTGGTTGTTTATATGCAATAATAGCCAAAGTTTCAAGCGCTGCTCTAGTCAATGATTTTTCTCTAATTGGATTTAAGACTGCACTTATATATTCTGCATAAGCCGGATTTGATGCAAGTTGGACTTTGTTTTTGTAGAATATCAAGCTAATGCCTTTGTTGTCACAATATTCTTTTTTGAGTTCTTCCAATACATTGTCAAGTTCTTTTTCAGTGATATCCAATTTTTGCAAAATAAAAGACCTTTCGATGCCTTCACCAGCAACGAAAAGAATAGACAATACAATTTCTTTTAAGTCCTTTTTATTTTCTACAATCATTTTACACCTCATTTGCCGTAATCACAATGTTTGAGAACGTGCCAGCTTGCAAAACCTTTACGGCTTGCAATTTCAAAAGCTCGAGCAACGCCAAAAACACGTTGATAAGTTCACTCTTTGTCATATCTTCATTGAAGAGTTCTTCAAACTCAAACCTTTTGTGTTCTTTTGCATAATTTCTGATTGAAATAATCTTTTCTGCAACCGTAAATCTATCTTTAACAATCTTTTTAGGCTGTTCGTTTTGTACGGCTTTTTTAAGTTGTTCTCTTGTTAAAAGTTTTGCAAAAGCATCAAGCAACTGATCCAAAACCAAATCTTTGATAACAACCTTAACCTTTTCCGTCTCTTTACCTGGTGCACGATAGAGTTTGTTGATGTCTTCAATCTCTTTGAGCCCCTTGCCAGCTTCTTTGAAAAGTTCGTACTCTTTGAGTCTTCTCAGAAGCAATGCTTCGTCGTCTTCTTCGTCAGGTTCTGCTTCTTTTTCAACTGGCAACACACTCTTTGACTTGATTTCAATTAGTGTTGCAGCCACGGTAATGAATTCACTAGCCTTGTCCATATCAACACTTTTGATGTCTTGCATATATTCAAGGTATTGTTCTGTGATGTCGGCAAGTTTTACCGTTGCGATATCCAATTTTGCATCTTTAATCAAATGCAACAAAAGATCCAACGGACCTTCAAAGTTGTCGAGTTTAAATCTATAGGCATCAGAAGACAAAAGCATATCCTTGCTTTTTGTTTGTTCAACTTTTTCTTCTTGTGCTTCCATAAAAACTCCTAAACTTTACAAATTGATTATAACAAACACAAACATAAAAAAGCAAGCAAAAACAAAAAAGAAAAGGGCTTAAAGGCCCTTTTCAACGCAATTACCAATTTTTTAGAATTTTCTGAGCCGTTTCAAACCAAGACAATGCTTTTAAGTCTTCTTTCAAAATGACAGGAATTTTCTTTATTTCGTTGCCATTTCTGACAACAACAATCTCGCCGACCTTTTCTCCTGCTTTTGCTGGGGCAGAAATTTTTTGTTCCACTTTCAACACCGTTTCATAACCAGATTTGTCACATTTTTTCATAACAGCAGAAAAACTTTCTTGGGCATAAACATCTACAACATCTTTTTTTCCTTTTGACACTGAGATATTGGCAACTGCTTGCTCACAATCAACCAATTTTTGGCTTTCAAAGTTTGCAAAACCATAATTAAAGAGTGAGGCTGTTTCATTAAAACGAGTTTTGCTGTTTTGAGCCCCCAAAATAACAGCTACAAGCCTCATATCGCCTCTTTTTGCAGACGCCCCTAAACAACACCCTGCTTCATTTGTAGAGCCCGTTTTTCCACCATCACACCCTTGATAATATCTAATCAATCTATTTGTGTTCACCAATTCAGTTTTTCTTCCTGATGGGTGCACCAATTCGTCTATCCAAATGGTACTAAATTTGTGATAAACATCGTGTTTAACAATTTCTTTAAGCAAAATAGCACTATCTTTAGCTGAAGAATATTGTTCGGGCGCAGGCAAGCCAGTGCAGTTTGCATAATGAGTATCAGTCATTCCCAACTCTTTTGCTTTTCTGTTCATTCTGTTTACAAAAGCATTTTCGTTTCCGTTGAAATATTCTGCCAAAGCAACGCTTGCATCATTTGCTGAGGCCATAATAACAGACTTGAGAAGCTCTTCAAAACTATAATCTACATATGGATCAAGAAATACTTGCGAACCTCCCATACTTGAAGCGTTTTCGGTTGTAGTTATTTTAGTGTCGAGATTTACATTTCCCGCTTCCAATTCTTCTAAAGCAATCAAAATGGTCATCATTTTTACCATACTCGCCACAGGAAGATGCTCCTTTTCGTTTTTTGCAAACAAAATTTCACCACTATCATACTCCATAAGCAAAGCACTTTTGCTGTTTATCAACAGTTCGGTTTCGGCAGATGCCTGTAACGAATATGTTTGAGTGCCACAAAGCAATAAAGCAAAAGCTAAAAAACAAAGCACCAAACTTGATAAAACTTTTTTCATAAAAAAACTCCTTTGTTGATAGTTTTTTCAAAAAGGAATCTTTTATTCAAAATATTAAATCACTAAAATAACCTTTCCATTAAGCATAAACAAAAGTAATGTTTCAAGAAGGTTTATTAAAACAACTAAAAGAAACATAAGCAAAACAAACAAAAACCTATTGCTTTCAGAACCACCAAATTTTTTGCAATTTGCATTAAGTCTTTGCAAAATGATATAGCCCAAAATCAAAACTCCCAATGTCAACAATTGACAAGGCAGAATTACAACTATAGCAGTAATTATTGAGCCCATTCCATACATAATAAAAATTAAAGTAAAGTTCAGTCCAAAGAGATAACCTCTATACACAAACAAAACTTCTGCTATAGGAAATAAAAAAACGGAAAAAGACAACAAGGCAATCAGAACAACGTTTACCAACAAAGAGATTGTTCGAGAAAAAAAAGCTGACGAAGATGCGGCCACCCCCGAATAAAAATCTCCCAAAGAAATCTCTTGCAATTGCCCCAAACTGTGAGAATTGTTTGATTTTATCGCTACAAAGACTCCTGTAAAAATTGCAACTAATACAAGTGCCAAAGTCAATATCAGTTTTATTTTGTTTTGCTTTATAGCATTTGAACAGGAGAATTTTAAACCATTAATAAAGGAATGAGATTTATAAGATTTTACCATATAATATGGTATTTTTTTTACTTAAAAAAAAGAACAGCAACGCAGTCCTTTTTCTTAAATTAATTATTCTCTTTAAAATCTACAAGTTGTTCTGCAACAATCTTGAGTTGCTCGTAAGTTATTCCCCCTTGAAAATATCCAATATAAGGACTTCTGATAGGACTGTCACAAGAGAGCTCAATAGAAGCTCCTTCAACAAAGGTTCCTGCTGCCATAATTACGTCGCAATTATACCCAGACATTGGATAAGGTTCTGGCAAGCAGTTGCTATCAACTGGAGAAAGAGATTGGATAAGCTGTACAAAACGAATAAGTTCTTCTTTAGTGTCAAACACAACCGATTTGATAATATCATAACCAACTTCGTCAGTCTCAGGAATAATTTTATACCCCTGTCTTTTCATAACCTCACCAATCAAATAACTCCCCTTAATGGCTTGAGAAACCACGTGTGGAGCCAAAAACAATCCCTGATAAAAAAGTCTATACCCCGGTTCGTAAGAGCCTGTTTCTCTTCCTAGAGAAGGACAAGTAAATCTTCTTTCAATGTTTTCAATTGCAATTTTTGTCCCTACGATATAACCTCCCGTTGGAGCAAGAGAACCACCTATATTTTTTATGAAAGACCCCATACAAACATCAGCACCAACTTCTGTAGGCTCTTGAGTTTCAACAAATTCTCCATAGCAGTTGTCAACAACAATAAAACTTTTTGGAGAAAGCTCTTTTATCTTTGCAAAAACCTCTTTCATTTGAGCAACTGAAATTGCTTTTCTATCGCTATAGCCTCTAGACTTTTGAACAAAAACAACCCTTGGCTTGTATTTCTTTACTTCTTTATAAATTTTTTCTGTGTCAAACTTACTGTCTTTCAGATCGACATATTTAATCGAAACTCCCAAGCTTTCCAAACTTCCGTTGTCTTTTCCATAAAGGGTATTTTCTAGTGTGTCATAAAGTCTTCCTGTAATTGAAATCATAAGGTCTTTTGGCCTCAACAGACCATACAAAGCAGTTGCAATTGTATGAGTTCCACAAGTAAGATGTGGTGAACACAAAGCATCTTCTGCACCAAAAATTTTGGCAACAACCCTTGCAAAATCGTCCCTTCCTTTGTCAGTATAACCATAACCACTTGTTCCGGCAAAGTGTTGAGTAGAAACTCCCATTTCTTTAAATGCGTCCAACACTTTTTTCTGGTTTAAATATGCTATTTTTTCAATATTTTTGAATGTTGGCTCCAAACCTCTTTCAATTTCTTCAATTATTTCTAAATTTGTCATTTCAAAAACTCCTCCACAAGAGTAAAGATTTGATTTTTCGCCTTGTCTAAGTCTTGAACATCAACAAAGTTGACATCGTCCATTCCTCTCAAGAATGTCAATTGTCTTTTTGCATAATTTCTGCTATGTTGCTTTAAAAGTTCAACCATACGATCATAATCGTATTCGCCTTCTAAATAACCTAAAACTTCTTTATAATCGATTGCCCTCATTGATTGATTCTCTCTTGAAAGCCCTCGTTTTTTAAGTCCTTCAACTTCTTCAATAAGTCCGTTTTCAAGCATAATATCAACTCTTTTATTGATCGCATCATAAAGCAAGGCTCGGTCTTTGTTTAAAGCTAAAATCAAAGGCTCAATATCAACATCAACTTTATCTTTTTTTCCGTTTGAAAGCGCAATTTCAAGAGCTCTGACAAGTCTAACGGTGTTGTGTTTGTCTGTTTTTTCTGCCAAATCAGGATTTTTTTCTTTGAGCATCTCATACAAGTGCTCATTTCCCTTTTCTTTAGCCAAATCTTCCAATTGTTTCCTTAAATTGTCGTCTTTTTCAACTCCACCAAAATTATAACCTAGGGTAAGGGCTTTTACATATAAAGCCGTTCCACCAACAATAATTGGAAGTTTACCTTTTTGCAAAATTTCGTCTATTTTTTGCTTTGTATATTCAACAAAATCGTAGACCGAAAACTCTTGCTCTGGCTCTAAGATATCGATTGCATAGTGCTTTATACCAGACATTTCTTCTTCAGTAACTTTTGCAGAGCCTATATTTAATCCTTTGTATATTTGAACTGAATCTGCAGAGATAATCTCACCGTTATATTTTTTGGCAAGCATCACACTAAAATATGTTTTTCCAACTGCAGTAGGGCCCAAAATAAAAACCACTTTTTTCTTCATTATAAAACCCTCTTAAACATTTTTTCAAGTTCTTTTTTAGTTATCTTTGTGATAATAGGTCTGCCATGTGGACATAAAGCAACCCCATTTTTCATTTCGTCTATAAGATAGAAAATCTCTTCTTTTGTTACATCGTCTCCTGCTCGAATTGCATGTTTGCAAGCTGTTTGACATAATTTTTCATTGATAAATTGACTTGCTGTTTTTTCATTTGTCGAATCGTCAGCCAAAATATCTGCAATAAAGTTTTCCAAGTTTATCCCCGACAAAACAAAAGGTATCGCACAAATATTGAATTTGTCTCCTTGTGCTTCAATTTCAAAGCCAATTTTCTTCAAATTTTGTAATTTGCTTTCAAAGAGCATTTTGTCCTTTGCTTTTAACTCAAACACATATGGCAAAAGCATATCTTGTTTTGCAATATTGTTTTGATCTACTTGTTTTTTGAGTTTGTCATAAAGTTGTCTCTCGTGCATGGCGTGTTGATCAATTACATACAAACTATCTTGAAATTCTGTAATAATATAGGTCTTAAACACAACTCCAACAATCTTGATTTCTTGAGCTTGCGTCAACAAAAACGCCTCTTTTTGCTCTTTTTCGACTTCAAGCTTTATTTCGTTGTATAAACTATCCCCAGATTGATCAAAGAAAATTCTTCCACCATGGCGATTTTTGTTTTGTTTGTCAGTTGTAATTATTGAAAATTGAGGCATTGTAACAATTTCAACTTCATTTTTCTTCTCTTTTGGAGATTGCAACTTTTCTGACAAGTCTTTTCTATCAACTGAAACAAAACTTGCTCCCTCGTCTGGAGAAAGTTTATCTAGTGTGCTTTTTTGATATGAGTCAAAAGTTGTTTGTTGTGGATGCAACTCGTTTTTAATGTCAAATTTTTCCCATTCTCTTTCTTCTTTGCTCGTAAATTCAAAATCAGCAATCAAATTTGTTCCAACCAAAGCCTTTTCGACAGCTCTTCTAATAATCCCAAAAATCTTTGAAGAATTGTCAAATTTAACTTCTTTTTTGTTTGGGTGAACATTTACATCAACCCTATCAAAAGGAAGCTCCAATTTGATAACATAAATGGGAAACCTTCCCTTCATGAGAAGGGGTTCGTATGCTCCTTGCACACAAGCAGATACCATATAATTTTCGACATAACGACCATTTACAAAAAGTGATTGATAGGTTCTGTTTGGGCGCGAAAGTTTTGGCGAAACAATATAACCATGCACCTTTATATCGTCTTCTGTATAATCTAGCTTTAAAAGTTTTTCATAAATGTCTTTGCCATAAATCAAATAAATCACTTCGTCGAGTTGTCCAGAAGTGTGATTGTAAACCGTCTTGCCATCGACAATATATTCAAAATCAACCTGTGGATTTGCAAGCATAAATTTTTCAACTAGATGTGTAATTTCACCCTCTTCTTGTTTTGGCCTTTTTAAAAATTTGGCTCTCGCTGGAGTATTATAAAACAAATTTTGAACCAAAAGTGTGGTTCCATCTAATCTCGCAACTTCACTTATTTTAGATATATCCCCACCACTCGCATCAATTTTATAGCCCATTTCAGAGTCTTTTGTTTTTGTGGATAGTTCTACCATAGAAACCGAGCAAATGCTTGCCAAAGCCTCTCCACGAAAGCCCAATGTTGAAATCGCATCAAGATCGTCAATGTCGGCTATTTTGCTTGTTGCGTGTGGCAAAAAAGCAAGAGGAATGTCCTCTTTGGCAATTCCACAACCATTGTCGTAAACAGCCATTTTTTTTATTCCACCCTCTTCAACTTCCACTCTAATTTTTGTTGCCCCAGCATCAAGACTGTTTTCAACAAGTTCTTTCACAACCGATGCAGGCCTTTCAACAACTTCGCCTGCTGAAATGCGATTGTAAATTCTTGGAGAAAGAACATTAATAGCCATAAAGCCTCCTATTCTGATTTTGATTTGTCAATCAAATCGTGTAAAATTTCAAATGCTTCTATTGGTGACATTCTATTTATGTCAATATCTCTTAAAATTGAAAGTATCTTTTGCCCCAATTTATTGTTTTTTTCTTGTCTAGTTTTTTCTTCGTCCTCACCAAAGATGTTCATATCAAGTTTTTGGTTGACTTTTTCAAGATTTAAACTAATTTCTTTGGCCCTATCAACGACTTTTTGTGGAACACCTGCAAGTTGAGCAACTTCCACACCAAAACTCTTGTTTGCGTGCCCCCTGACAATTTTTCTCAAAAACACAATTGTATCGTTCATTTCTTTAACTGTGATTTTATAGTTTTTTACACCTCTAATCACACCTTCCAATTCTGAAAGTTCGTGATAATGTGTCGCAAACAATGTCTTGCAATTGAGGTTTTTTGAAATATATTCAACAACTGCCCAAGCTATTGAAAGTCCATCAAAAGTAGACGTGCCTCTTCCGATTTCGTCCAATACAACCAGACTCTTGTCTGTAGCATTTGCCAAAATATTGGCCACTTCGCTCATTTCAACCATAAATGTGCTTTGCCCAAACGCCAAATCGTCACTAGCACCAACTCTTGTAAAAATGCGATCTGTAATTGCAATTTCGGCATATTTCGCAGGGACAAAACTGCCAATATGAGCCATAAAAACTATAAGAGCAACTTGTCTCATAAATGTGCTCTTACCTGCCATATTTGGCCCAGTAATAATCGCCATTTTGTTTTCGTCGTTATCCAGCAATGTATCATTTGAAATAAAGTTTTCTTTTACAAATTGTTCGACAATTGGATGTCTGCCTTGCTCAATTTTTATTTGTTTAACATTTCTGTTTATAACAGGTTTGCAGAAGTTGTATTTTACGGAACATTCTGCCAATGACAACAACATATCAATTTCTGCGATATTTTTTGATACCTCTGCAAAAGCAGACAAATAGTTTGTCAAATATTCAATCAAAGTTTTATACAATTTTTCTTCCAACTTGATTGCATATTCTACAGAATTGAAGATTTTGTCTTCAATTTTTTGCAAATCTTCTGTTGTGTATCTTTCTGCATTTGCAATTGTTTGTTTTCTAACATATCTCAAAGGCACAAGTTCTGTTTGTCCTTTGCTAACTTCGATATAATATCCAAACACACTGTTGCAGTGAATTTTCAAATTTTTGATGCCTGTAAGTTCTTTTTCTTTTTCTTCCAAAAGCTCACATTCTCTTTTTGCTGTCGCTTTTGCATGTCGAAGATCGTCTAACTCTTGATTGAAGCCATCGTTTATATAACCACCCTCTTTTAAAAGAGCTGGTGGTTTTGGTTTGATAGCCTTGTCAAGAAGCTCTACTATTTGAGAAAAGTCTACTAAATTTTCTCTGCAAGCAGTCAACTTTTTTGTCTTTATGTTTATCAAAAAACTCTTAATTTTTGGAAGTTCTGCCAAAGAATTTTTAAGTTGCAACAAATCATTTGGCAAAACATTTCCGTATGCGATTTTTCCTGCAATTCTTTCTATATCTTTTATATTTGCCAGACTTTCAGACAATCTATCTCTCAAAATTAGATTTTTGGTAAGTTCTTCAACGCTATCAAGTCTTTCATTGATTTCTGTGCTTGATTGCAAAGGTTGATCAAAAATTGATCTAAATCTTCTTGCACCTATGCTTGTTTTTGTCTTGTCCAAAAGCCAAAGAAGAGAACCATATTTTTTACGTTCTCTGATTGACTCGACTAGCTCAAGATTTCTTCTTGTATTCATATCAATAATCATAAATTGATCATTTCTGACTTTTGTGATTTTTGAAATATTTTTCAAGGTTCTCTTTTGAGTTTCTTTAAGATATTCCAAAAGACCACCAACAGCAGGAACATCTTGTTTGTTTGATTTGAGTTCAAACACGTTGATCGCGTTATCCCCAAACTGCAAACAAACATTTTCTTTTGCTTTGTCATAAGCATAGGCATATTCAAAATATTCTTCAAATTTTGGATAAACCCCAAATTTCAAAATAGGCAAAGCATTATAAAACTCTTTCGCTTTTGAATCACCAATAATTTGTGATGGCATAACTCTGTTGAGCAAATCACTAAAGTTGCTTTCAAGCCCTCCATCAAAATGACACAGGTTCATCTCCCCAGTTGTAATATCACAATATACAGCCGACAACTTATCGTTTGATATATAAAGTGACATTATGTAATTGTTTTTTCTTTCTTCAAGCATATTGTCGTCAGTTACAGTTCCTGCAGTAACTACTCTTACAACATCTCTTTCAACGACTTTTACACCTTTTTTTGGCTCTGATAGTTGTTCGCAGATTGCCACTTTATAACCAAGAGCAACGAGTTTTGCAATATAATTTTCAGCTGCATGATAAGGGACTCCACACATTGGAGCCTTTTCGTCCAAGCCACAACTTTTGTGAGTCAAAGTAAGGTCTAAAACGTTTGAAATTTCAATTGCATCGTCATAGAAAAGTTCATAAAAGTCACCCAAGCGATAAAAAACTATACAGTCCTTATAGTTTTCTTTCGTTTGCAAATAGTGTTTCATCATTGCTGATGGTTCTTTAATTTTTGTCATTTCTTTCCTTCCTGCTTTTGAATTTTCTTTTCAAGTGCCAAAAGTTTGTTTACTCTTTTTTGCTTTATTTCTTGTGGGATTTGCCCTTCCATTTTGCTAGCAACCGTCCCCTCTCTTGGAGAATACATAAAGGCAAATATGCTGTCATATTTAACTTCGTCAACAAGCTTCATTGTGTCTTCAAATTCTTCTTCAGTCTCGGTTGGGAATCCTACAATAAAGTCAGAAGTTATTCTTGCATTTGGCATTTTTTCTCTGATTTTTGAAATAATTGAGAGATATTTTTCTCTTGTATATCGCCTATTCATAAGTTGCAAAATTCGATTGTTTCCACTTTGTGCTGGCAAGTGGATGTCTTTCAATATTTTATCTTCTTGCGCTATTACTTCAATAACATCGTCAGTCAAATCTTTTGGGTGCGAGGTCATAAACCAAAGCTTAAAATCTCCCTCAATTGCACAAATGTCTTTCAAAAGTTTTGCAAAAGAGACTTGTGGGTCTAAATCCTTTCCATAAGAATTCACATTTTGTCCAAGCAAAGTTATTTTTTTGTATTTCTTTGTTGCGACAAGCTCACGTATCTCATTCAAAATATTTTCTTCTTGTCTGCTTTTTTCTCTGCCCCTAACATATGGCACGATACAATATGTGCAGAAGTTGTTGCATCCTTGCATAATATTTACCCAAGCATTTTCTCCACTTGTACGTTTATAAGGAACAGTTTCGTCAATATCCCCTTCTTCCAAAATATGTAGTTGGCGACCGGTTTTTACAGCATTTACATAATGCTCAAAGTTTGGCAAGTTGAACGTGCCAATAACTATATCGACAAAAGGAAATGTCTTCATAATATGATTTGCAGTGGTCTCTTTTTGTGTCATACAACCACAAACTGCAATAATAAGAGAAGGGTTTTGCTTCTTCAACTTTTTCAAAGCCCCAACATTTCCAAAAACTCTATCTTCTGCCCCTTCTCGAATCGCACACGTGTTGAAAACAATCAAGTCTGCTTCTTCACGCTTCTCTGCCAAGGTATAACCCATTTTTTCGCAGATCGCAGCCAACTTTTCAGACTCGTGCACATTCATTTGACAACCATATGTAACTATAAAATATTTCATAGCCATATTATACAAAAAAAATCTCGATTAAGCAAGTCAAAATTTGAATTTTTAACAAATATTGAAACATAATAGAAAAATGAAGAAAATTGTCAAAAGATGTCTAATTGGGTTTGTTATTGTTATAGTTTTTTCGGTCACGTTATGTGGAAGTTTTGTGGCAATAAATTATCTAAAGTTTCAAAAAATCCCCCTTAACGTCGACAGTATTACAAATCCGTCTTTGGCAGTTGAAATTTATGATTTTGAAAACCGACCAATAAAAGAAGAAAATCAATTCAATGGAGATTTTGTCTCTCTTGAAAACTTAAATGAACACACAAAACAAGCCTTTATTTCAGTTGAAGATAAAGATTTTTTTAAACACAATGGCATAAACAAAAAGCGAATCGTAAAAGCAATGATAAACAATATAAAAAGTGGGCGATTGAAGGAAGGGGCCTCTACAATCAGCCAACAACTCGTCAAAAACACACATCTTAGCAATGAAAAAACATTTGAAAGAAAACTCAAAGAAATCGCCCTTACAAGAAAACTAGAAAAAGCTTTTAGCAAGAATGATATATTAGAAAGTTATTTAAACATAATTTATTTTGGAAACAATTGCTACGGAATTGAAAGTGCCGCAAATTATTATTTCAACAAAAGTGCAAAAGACCTCAATCTAAACGAAAGCTGCACTTTGGCAGGAATGATTAAATCTGCATCTCGATATTCTCCTATCAATCATTATGAAAATGCAATAAAAAGAAGAAATTTGGTTTTGAGCGAAATGGAAAAAGACGGAAAAATTTCCGTCGAAGAAAAAATAAACACTCAAAATCAACCTATAGTTTTAGACATAAACAAAAAAAGTCACAATCGTCTCAACTCTTATTCACAAGCAAGCCTTGACGAAGCATCAAAGATATTGAATATGCCAACAAAAAAAATTGCTCTCAATGGTTATAAAATTCACACCTATCAAAACAAAGAAAAACAATCTATATTGACCGATATTTTATCAAAAAACAAGCTAGACAATATTGATAATGCCGGAATTGTAATTGATTCGAAAACGAATGGGGTTGTTGCTTTTTCTGGAAATAGCAAATTTAAAATTTTAGATGCAAAAAGACAGCCGGCTTCTTGTTTAAAACCCATTCTAGTTTATGCCCCAGCACTCAACGAAGGTGTAATCAGTCCCTCCACACAAATTTTGGACGAAAAAATACAAATCGGAGACTATTCTCCTACAAATGTCAACAAAAACTATTCCGGATACGTTTCCGTAACCGACGCTGTTAAAGATTCGATAAATATTCCTGCAATCAAAGTTTTAAGCTATATAGGAATTGACACCGGCAAGCATTACGCTGAAAAACTTGGTATAAACTTTGACAAATCTGACGACAGCTATGCTCTCGCTTTAGGAGGAATGTCTTACGGTGTAAATTTGAAAGAATTAACATCTGCATATACAGTCTTTCCAAACAAAGGAGAATATGCTCCTTCTTCTTTCATACAATACATAACAGACAAAAACAACAAGCTTGTTTATATTCATAAAAATTCACCTCAAATGGTTTTTAGAGAAGACAGCTCCTACCTTATGACAAATATTTTACAGGAAACAGCAAAAAATGGAACTGCTAGAAAGCTAAGTGAAATTAAACACACCGAAATTGCCTCAAAAACAGGTACTGTCGGCAAGAAGAATCAAAAAGGAAACACAGATGCTTACAATATCAGTTACACCCCTGAAGAAGTAATTGGAATTTGGTATGGAGATCTTTCAAACACTCCTTTTTCTGTTGCCGGAGGAAATCAACCAACACAAGTAGCAAAAGAATATATTTCTTCACAATCTTATCAAAAAAACACTTTTGATATTCCTTCAAGTGTAACAACTGTTGATATTGATGCAATAGAAAAAGAACAAAACCATCGTTTAGTTTTAGCAAGCCCTTATGCACCCGAAAGATATGTTGAGAAATGTCTATTTTCTCGTTTTAACACGCCTTCTGAAGTTTCTCAAAATTTTTTAGAAAAGCCAGCCATTGAAGCTATTTGTGAGGTTGAAAACAATCAAATAGTTTTGGAAGTAAACGCTCAAAAACATATAAACTATAAAATTTTTAAAGACAATGTGCCATATCAAACAATCAAAGACAGACAAGGAAATACGAAAATACGTATAAATTTTGCCGAAAATGATAGTTTAATTAAAATACTGGCACAATATGGTGAGAATAATGATCTAACCTCAGAAAAGACGTTTAAAATGACAAAAACAAGCAATAAAAAAACCACCTCAAAAGAGAAGTGGTATATATAAGATTTCTAGTCTTCGTTCTTGTCGTCAGAGTCAAGGATATCTTGATTTCCAATGATTTGTTCTCTGATCTTGCCCTCAACTTCGTCCATAACTTCAATATTTTTCTCAAGATAAAGCTTAGTATTTTCCTTTCCTTGTCCAATTTTTTCGTCGTTATAACTAAACCAAGCGCCAGACTTTTTGATAATTCCAAGATCAACAGCCATATCAAGCACACAACCTGATTTTGAAATTCCTTGTCCGTACATAATATCAAATGTTGCTTCTTTAAATGGCGGAGCGAGTTTGTTTTTAACAACCCTAACTCTTGTACGATTTCCAACTACATTTGCACCATCTTTGATAGTGTCGGTTTTTCTAACGTCAAGTCTTACACTTGCATAAAATTTGAGTGCCTTTCCACCCGTTGTTGTTTCTGGATTTCCAAACATAACCCCAATTTTTTCTCTCAATTGGTTGATAAACACAACTGCAGTATTGCTCTTGCTTGAAACTGAAGTCATTTTTCTCAAAGCTTGGCTCATCATTCTTGCTTGTAAGCCAACGTGATTGTCTCCCATTTCACCATCAATTTCAGCTTTTGGCGTTAATGCCGCAACAGAGTCTACAACTATAATATCAAAAGCTCCTGATCTGATAAGTGTGTCACAAATATTTAATGCTTGTTCGCCATTGTCTGGTTGAGAAACGTAAAGAGATTTAATGTCTACACCCAATTTTTCAGCATAAACTGGATCAAGTGCGTGCTCTGCATCAATAAACGCAGCACGGCCACCATTTTTTTGTGCTTCTGCAACAATATGAAGCGAAACAGTAGTCTTGCCAGAAGACTCTGGTCCATAAATTTCGATAATTCTACCACGAGGAACTCCACCTACTCCCAAAGCCAAATCAAGAGTCAAACAACCCGTAGGGATAACCTCAATTTTTTGGTATGGGCGATCGCCAAGTTTCATAATAGCACCCTTTCCAAAATCTTTTTCAATTTTAAGCAATGCTTGTTCGAGAGCCTCTTCTCTTGCATCTTTTTTCTCTGCCATAATCATATTCTCCTAATAGTTATATTATAAACAATAAGCCTTAAAATTCAAAGCAAAATATCAATATTTTTCTTTCAAAAACATTAAAGTCCTAAATAGCGCAAAATCAGTAACATTTTCAATAATTTCAGCTGAACTTCCGTAAAATGTTGAAGAAAAAACATTAATTTCATTTTTGTTTCCGACTGCTACAAAAGTTCTGCCTGCATCACAATCAAAACCTGTAATTGCGACTGCTAACTCACAATTTTTTAATAGTTTTTTAGCCATAACAAAAGCAGTCTCTTTGCTGACCGTTCCATTTTCGTCGAGAAATTTTTTATCAATATCAATCTTTTCAAAATCACCCTCTTTCAAAATCAAAAAGTGGTCTTTCAAACAACTTGTCTTTTCTGCCAATCTTATCGCCAAATTGCCTTTTGTTAGGTTTTCGGCTACTGACAACATCTTTCCTTCAAGCTTTTTAGAACAACATTCTTGCAAACTTTCTCCTTCAAAAGAAAAAATTGACAATCCGAAAGCATTTCTCAAGCTTTCACGACTTAATTGCTTTGAATAATAGACTTTATGTAAAAAATGCCCTTCGGTAAGCACAACAAACTTTTCAACTGACAATTCTTTAAACTGAGACTCAACAAAACTTCTACTCTTACCAAAAATCGAGCAAACAAAAGCCGTTTCACCAGAAGCAAACTTGTCTAAAAACTTTTGGAACTCCACTTCTATAGGCACAATCATAGTGTTTTTGAAAACAGTTTGAGAATCTATCTTAATCGCCTGTTCGTCGATTAGCGCTATTTTGTCTGAAGAGCTTCGAACCTGCTCCACAAACTTGTCAATAAAGTCATTTTCACAAACTACAAATATATGTTCTTCTTTTAAATCTTTATAAATCGACACAAGTTCTTCAAACGAAGAGGTTGATAAAAAAGAAAAGTCAAAAAGCCCTTTTTGGAGCAAGGACTTTTCGATTTCTTGTAGTGTATATGAAGTTTTGGTTTGTTCTGTCGAAAAAACAACAACCTTAATCTGCATCTTTAAATACCTTTCTATTGTTTGAAATATATTTCCACGCTGAAACTATTGTCAGAGCAATTGTTATTCCCAACAATACATATCCGACAATGTTTAATACTACATTTGCTGTGCCTGCGATTGCGAAATAAAATTCTTCAACAATAAACGCATAAATGAAATAATAAATCAATGTAATAAACTGAAAAACAGCCTTAACTTTACCATACATATCAGCAGCCAAAACAATATTTTTTGTAGCAGCAATTTGACGCAATGCACTGACAATCAGTTCTCTAGCAAGAATAATTATTGCGGCAGGAACCCCTACATACAATGGTGTAATTGCCGGCAAAACTTCTGTTCCACCATTTGGAACAATTGGATAAGCCACCAAGACCAAAAGTCCTGCCATAACCAATATTTTGTCTGCTATAGAGTCAAAAAATTTGCCAAGATTTGTAACAAGATTTCTTTTTCTAGCAATATGTCCATCAAGGAAATCAGTAAAGCAAGCAATCGCAAAAACTATTCCTGCAACAAGTTTTCCATAAGGAATAAAATCAGCCAAGTAGAAGAAAATGAAAACTGGTATCAAAGCTAATCTAATACAAGTTATTTTATTTGGAAGATTCATAATACACCCCTTTAAAATTAGCGCCGTCAAAGTCTGTAAACTTAACCTCTACAAACTCTCCGACCTTGATATTTTCATTATCCACAATTTCCACCCCAAAGTCAACCGAAGGAGATAAAAATTCTGTATGCCCAACAAAATATCCAGTATTTTCGTCAAAATAATCGACTAAAACCTTGAAAGATTTTCCAATTTTTTGCTCTGCCTTTTCAAAAGCAAGTTCACCTTGAATCTTTTGAATTTTCTTTAGCCTTTTCATTTTGGTAAATTTAGAAACTTGATCCTCTAAATAATAACTTACTGTATTTTCTTCTCGATAATAAGGGAAAAATCCAGCATAATCAAATTTCGTTTCCTCAACAAAATCACAAAGCTTTTTAAAATCTTCTTTTTTCTCCCCTGGATAACCTACTATAAAAGTAGTTCTCAAGTGAAAATCTTTGTAATGCGTCGTCAATTTCTTGACCAAAGCTCTAGTTTTTTCTTCGTTTAACCTTCTTCTCATACTAATCAAAACTTTGTCGTCAATATGTTGCAGAGGAATGTCCAAATATTTGCACATTTTGTTTTCTTTAGCCATAAATTCAAGAAGAGCATCGTCTGTTTTTTCTGGATACGCATAGTGTAGCCTTATCCATTCAATGCCCTCAATTTTGCAAAGTTTTTTTAATAGGTCAATTAAACAATTCTTTCCGTACAAATCTTCACCATAACGAGTAACATCTTGCGCAACTAAAATGATTTCTTTAATGTTTTGAGAGGCCAACATTTTTGCCTCGTCAATAATCTCGTCCATAGGAAAACTTTGATATTTACCCTTAATTCTTGGAATTGTGCAATAAGAACATACGTTGCTACAACCTTCAGCGATTTTTAAATAGGCATAAGAACCACGACTTGTAAAAACTCGGCCTTTCTTTGCTTTGTTTGAAGAAGGTTTTGCTCCATAAAGATTTTCAATTATTTGACAAACCTTTTCATTGTCTTTTGCAGTTAAAAAAGCATCTACTTCAGGGATTTCGTTTAAGAGTTCTTCTTTGTGTCTTTGAGGCAAACACCCACTTACCAAAACTTTTTCAAGAACACCCTTTTCTTTAAGTAAACACATCTGAAAAATATTGTCTACAGCTTCCTCTTTTGCCGGAGAAATAAATGCACAGGTATTTACGATAACAATATTTGCTTCGCTTGGTTGTTCTACTATTTCAAATCCATAATCCTTGAGCCTAAACAACATCTTTTCTAGATCAACTCTGTTTTTATCACACCCCAAAGAAATTGCAGACACCTTTTTATTTTTTAGTTTTTTATCCATAAACTTTCCTTTGTTTTTAGTCGTATTGTTCTCCAAAAATTTCTTTAAACTGTTCTTCCGTTATATAAACAGCCCTACCTTTAGCCCCATCTCCAGTTGAAATATACCCTGCTTGTTCCATTTGATCAATGATTCTCGCAGCTCTTGCATAACCAATTGCAAATCTACGCCTGATCATTGTGATTGATGCCTGACCACATTCAATAAACATCTTTAAAACAACTGGCAAAAGTTCGTCAATATCATTGTTTACCAATCCTTTTGAGTTTTGATTATTTTGGTTTGGATTTTCAATCTTCTCTTCTACCTCTGGGTCAAAGATTGTGTCATTGTTGTCTCTTACATAATCCACAATCTTGTTGATTTCACTCGTCGTAACAAAACATCCTTGAACACGTTTAGGCTCTTGGGCCCCGACTGGATAATAAAGCATATCCCCTTTGCCCAAAAGTTTTTCAGCACCTACTCTATCTAAAATAGTCATTGAGTCAACAGCACTTGTTACAGCAAAAGCAATTCTTGATGGAAAGTTGCTCTTGATAAGCCCTGTAATAACATCAACAGATGGCCTTTGAGTTGCCAAAATAAGGTGGATACCTGCAGCACGTGATTTTTGTGCAAGACGACAGACTTTTTCTTCAACCTCTTTCTTTCCTGTCATCATAAGGTCAGCAAGTTCGTCTACGATAATTACAATCAACGGCATTTTTTCAACCTTTCCAGAAACAACATCTGGCGTTTGATTGTATTCGTCAATATTCTTAACTCTAGCAAAACCCAAGATTTCAAATCTTCTTTCCATTTCACTAACAGCCCACGCAAGAGTATTGATCGCTTTTTGCGTGTCGCACACAATCTTTGGAATAACCAAGTGAGGCAAAGCTTCATAGTTTGAAAATTCAACTCTCTTAGGGTCAATCAAAATTATCTTAACATCTTCTGGAGACGCCTTGTAAATAATACTCAAAATAATCGAATTAAGGCACACACTCTTTCCTGAACCAGTAGAACCAGCTACGAGCAAGTGAGTAAGCTTCTGCATATTACAACAAATTGTGTTTCCCGTGATGTCTTTGCCCAATGCAAAAGTAAGTGGAGAAGAACTTTGATTAAATTCTCTTGAAGCAATAACATCTTTCAAACTTATTGTCGCTATTGTAGAGTTTGGAACTTCAATTCCAACAACGCTCTTCCCTGGCACTGGAGCTTCAATTCTTATTGAGCCTTCTGCAGCCAATGACAAAGCGATATCGTCTGCTCTGTTTTTGATTTTGCTTACAGAAATACCTTGAGGCATTTCAAGTTCGTATCTAGTTACTGCAGGTCCAACAACTACACCTTGCACCTTTGCAGGAACGCCAAAAGTTTCGAGAGTGTTTTCAAGCAAAACTCTTTTTGCAGCAACATCTTCGTTTAATGTTGACAAATCCACACTTTGAGTTGTGATAAAATTAATCGGCGGCTTTTCGTAGATATAAGGCTCTTTCTTTTCTGGCTCACGTTCTACAGGCTTTGAATTTTCTGGAATATCAAAGATTCTCCTTCTGTTGTCTCCTACAGAATCTCTTGGAGCAAACTCCCCTCTGCCCGTAAAATTGCCACTATTGTTTCTGTCCGGCAATTTGTTTATTACATTTGTCTCTGGGTCAAGGTTTTCAAAAATATCAGGATTGTTTTCTTTCTCTTCTTTAATAGCACTTTGCAAAATATCGTCAGCTTGTTCTACAAGTTCTTCAGACTTAACTTCTGGAAGTGGTTTTCTTACAATTGGACGATTGTCAGGTTTGAATTCGTCTTCAAAATAAACTTGTTTTGGTTCTTCTTCCTGTGTTTTAAGCGCTGAAAGAGATTGTTGCACTTCTGCTTTTTCTGGCATTTGACTTGGTTTTCTTATGTCCTTAAAGTACTCGTCTATATCAATCTTTGGAGGAGTCAAAATTATTTGTTTTAATGATTTTGGAGGCTCTGGCTCTGCATTCTTTTCTTCTTCAACTTTTTTTGTTTGGGCAGAAGAGGATATAGACTTGTCTAGTCCCAATATTTGTCTAGCAGTCAATTTCTTTTCTTCTTCTTTCAAATTGCCGTTTAAAACAATATTTGGAGTCTCTTCAATCGTCTCTTCTTGCTGTTGTTCAGGCCTATCAAAAAGACTTTCGTTTTTGTCTTTGATTGAAACCGAAACATTGCCATCGTCTTGCTTTTGCTTTTTCATAGCGTTTAAGCTGTCTACTAAAAGAGCAATTGATATCGCAAGTCCAAGACCTGAAATTATAAAAGCCCCCACATAACTTGCAATATACAAAAAGATAGAACTAAAAAAGCCAATCAAAAACCCACCGGCAGTCCATTTGTCAGTATAATTTTTGCCCAAATATTGCCAAAATGAAAGATCTCCTTTGTTTCCTACAATTGCCAATTGCAAGACACAAAGAGTAAAAAATACGGCCAATATCAAACAAATGGTATATTTTTTTGTCATAACATATTTTCTGTTGTTTACAAGAGCCAAACCAACTACAAACATCGCTAAACACATCGGAAACCCAAAGACTCCGAAGATTCCAAGCAAAAATGTTTGCAAAGGTTTTACGATGCCCGTCAAGAAAAGAAAAACAACTGAAGCAGAGCCTAGCAAAGAAAAACCAACAATCTTTTTTGTGTTTCTTGTGCTTTCTTTTTTCTTTTTAGAATTTAGTTTATAAATTGCCATAAAGCCCCCAAACAATCTCAAAAGGCGCCAAAAAAGATTACGCCAACAATATACAAATTTATTTTATCATTATTACAAAAAAATCACAAACAGATTTAACAATTTTCAAACTATTTTTGTTTGTTGTTGTCAATAGTTTGCAAATCCTTTTGTGATTTAAATAAATTTTTCAAATTTATCAACTAATTGGGCCTATATTTTTACTTACAGTACAAACTTCAAGCCCATTCCCTTTCAAAGTTTTTATAATGCGATCCAAAGCATTTTTTGTTGCTTCTGTTGGGTGCATTAAAATCAAATCTCCTCCCTTGCAATTTTTAGTTGCTCTTTTGTAAATCAATTCAGAATCTTTATCTCTCCAATCAATAGTGTCCTTGCCTTCTGTCCACATAATGGTTTTATATCCCAGTTCTGAAGCGACCTCTACAGTTTTTTTGTTGTAAGACCCACTCGGTGGAGCAAACAAATTCATATCTATGCCAATTAATGTTTTGACCAATTTGTGAGTGTTGAAAATTTCTTCATAATTTTTCGCCTCTGTAAGTTCTCCTTGGTCTTTGTGATAATATCCGTGATTTCCAATTTCGTGTCCTTGATCATAAATCTTTTTGAGCATCTCACTTTGCTGAACTGCCCAAGTTCCACCAACAAAAAATGTTGTTGTAACATCATTTTCTGCCAGAATCTCAAGCATCTCGTCCAAATATTCAGTTCCCCAATAAACATTTATCATAAGAGAGACTTTGTTTGCGTTTTCGTCTCCACTATAATAAACCCCGTTTATAACTGTTGAAGAAACTACGGTTTTTACACCAAATACTGCCATCAAAGACAAAGAAATCAACATTGCAAATATAATAAAGTTTGTGCTAAAACTGTGAAAATTTATTGTAAAAATTCGTGCTTTTTTCATACAACAATCTATGAAAATTAAACACAAAAAATTCAAGCTTTTTAAAATTTTTAATAAAAAAAGTGGATTTATTCTTCCACTTCTTGTTCTGTTTGTCCCTCAGCTAAAAATTCATAATAATCATATATCAAATTGTTGAGTTCAATTACAAAAGATCTAATATTTTTAAACTTCTTTGCAACATAATTAAGTCCAACAACAAGACCGTTTACAACCATCAAATCTCTCTTTTCACAAGCTTTAACGACCGAATTGGTTACAAATTCTACATCGTCCAACACATCAGTTCTTCTTGTTTCAAATTTGAGCATAGCCAAAATTTGATTGCAAGTTTTTACTATCTCTGCTAAAAGTTCGTCCAAATGAGGAAATTGTGCCTCTGCTTGACGCTTTTCTTCTTGTATTTCAAATTCTTTTTCTGCTTCAATTTGCTTTCTGATATCTTCTTCAGTAATACTTGTTTGAAGGTCAAACATTTTGCAAATAATATCTCTAAAAGGCTTGATAATTTTATCTAAAAAATTTTGTACTGGAGTCAATTTTTTGTCTTGAAAATAAGTCTCTAAAAATTGATTTGGGTTGATTTTGTCGTTTATAATATCATTTAAAATGGTCACTGTCAAAGCAAGCTTTTTTGTTTCTTCTGTAGGCAACGAAACCCTTACGCTTCCTGTTTTCTTGTCAACAGAGAAAGCTTTTTGAAACTCAATCTCTTCTTCAAAGTCTTGCAAACATTCGGCAAGCAAATCCAATATGTCTTGGCTCTTTGTCATAACAGAAAGAAAACTGTCAAGTCTTTTGCTTAAATCCAAAAACTTTCCACTCAACATATCATTGCAAGCCAATACAAATTTTTCCACTTCAAGAATATTTCTTGCTTCCATAAAACCTCCGTAATATATCTCATTTTAGCATAAAAGAAATAAAAAGCAAATTAAATCACAAATAAGTTGAAAAAAAAATTGATTTTTTTTAATCAAAATGCTATTATTCAAAATGATGGATGCACAAAACAAAAGAGATTACGATGCAGTAACAAACAAATTAATTATTCTTTTCTGCCTAGACAAAATGGAAATGCCCTTGACAGAAAACTCTATCATTGAAATTTGTTCGGTAAAAAACAACTGGATAAATTATATGGACTGCCTTGATCTGCTTTATCAACTTTCAGAAGCTAAATTAATTTATAAGACGGCTTGCAAAGAAGGTGAAATGAGATATAATCTCACCTTTGAGGGCCGTGATTGCCTTTCTTATTTTTATAAGCGTATTCCAAATCAACTTCGCGACGAAATCACCGAATATAGCAAAGCAAATCGCTTAAACATCAAACAATCACAAGAGTATTATGCAAACTATACAGATGCTGACGATGGTTCTTATTTGGTTGTTATGAGAATTTATGAAAATCTTATCACAACCCCACTTTTTGAAATCAAAATCAAAGCCCCTACTCGCCAAGCTGCAGAAGAGGCTTGCAAAAAATGGCGTCAAGGAGCTCCAAATATCTACGAATACATCTTTGAAAATCTCATAAGCATAGATTAAAATTCAGCTCTCAAAACGAGAGCTTTTTTTTGTTTTTTATTCCCTTGAAAAATAAAAGTCAAAAAGTTTCTATTTTAAAAAAAAGACCTTTACATTTTTAAATATCTTTGATATAATAAATATATGAGTAAAATTTTGGAAGTTATCAACTTGTCAGTTTTGATAAAAGATCGTTTTTTAGTAAAAAACGTCTCTTTTTCTTTGGAACAAGGACAATGCTTAGCCATTGTCGGAGAAGACAGATCTGGAAAGACCTCTGTAATCAAGGCCATAACCGGATCTTTGCCTGTAACAGAAGGACAAATCTATTTTGACGGAAACGACGAAACAAAAAACACTGCCCATTTGAAAAATGTGGGTGTTTGTTTAGATCCTCCTGTATTTTTTAAATATCAGTCTGTTTATGAAAACTTGACTTATCTCACAAGATTCAACGATAAACTTTCAAAAAGCGACATTGTTGAGGCTTTAAGAAAAGTTGGCTTGGCTCACAAAGCAAAAACAAAAGTATTGTTTTTGTCATATTATGAAAAGAAACTTATGTCGCTTGCATTGGCTTTCTTGTTTCAACCAAAACTTTTGTTGTTGGATGAACCTTTCAAAAACTTGCCAGAAGATTATTGCAAAATGATAAAAAACCACTTAAAGACTTTGCAACTTTCAGGCACATCCATACTTATTTCTACTCAAAACTTAGAACTTGTTGAGGATATAGCAGAGAAGTTTATTCTTATGGAAAACAGACAAATTAGAGAAATTTTGGACAACAAAGAATGCGAAAACTATCTCTCTGACAAAAATTTTGCTTTTGTTCAAGTAAAATATCCTAATTATGTAGGAAAAATAGTATTTGAAAAGTTTGATCTTAGGGTAAAACTTCTTGGAAACAAGGTTTTATTTGATGCTGACGAAGACCAAACTGCAAAAATCGTAAAACATTTGACATTAAACAAAATTCCAATCTTTAAAGCTGGTTTTTTAAACAAAAAAACTGAGCAAATCTTTGCAAATTTGACTCCTTATTTTAAGGAGGGCGAATAATGAAAAAGATTTTTAGAATAGCAGGCTATGACTTTAAAAGACTTTCACTCAACCCAATAACTTTGGTCGTTTTTGTAGTTCTTTTAGTCGCTTGTATTTTGCTAGGTTCTTTTATAAAGATTCCTACCACCCCAGCTTATACAGCTTCAATTTCAGGTGGAACATCTACTCAAATTTATCAAAACTTTCAGTCAACAAAACCAAATTTGGATACAAAAACAAAGCTTGACAATATGCTATCTGAAGCGGAATATTACATAACAATTCAAACTTCTTGTTTTGATGTTGACGATTTAAACTCAATAAACAATGCTTTTCAAACAGTTTACAACGAATTGCAAAACTACAAATATCACGGACACTGCGTTTATACCCAAAACAACACAATCAACCCTATTACAAACAATGTTTACTTTTTGCTTGATTTTATAAACTACATAAAAGGGTTGTCTGCTTTTGAAACCAATTTAATTTTTGAAAAAGAAAATTTTCAACAACTTGAAGCCATCGCAAAAGATTTTCAAAATCAAGTTTTAAAAGCCGTTTCGATTGCAGACCATCTCGATTATTTTGTACAAAATATAAACAAAATCGAACAAATAGACCAAATCACAGAAACAGTTTCAATCCTTAAAATAGACCCCGAACTTTTATCAAATTTGCAAACAGCCTATCTTGACAAAGCGATTGCAAAAAAAGATTTGATTTCTAAAGAGCTTGAAAGGATTTCAAAGGCTTCTATGGACGAAGAGGAAAAAATAGAAGCTCTAACAAGTTTGATTACAAATTATAAGCTTACGTGCGAAAGCACAAAGAAAGCCATTGAAAACGAACTGAATCTGGCCGTAAAAAGAATGTATAAAAACTTAGATAAATACTATTCTTATGCTGAGTTTTCTCAAGAAGAAATCAAACTTGAAATAGTAAAAACAAAACATTTCTTGGCTGACGAAGAGCTTTATTATACACAATATCAACAAGCTTTGAATTTCAATACTGCCTCTTATGAGGTTTCTATGTTTGACTATGCATATTTCATAATGAGCATTATTGGTTTGATTATAATCTTGTTTGCCATGTTCTGTGGCTACAAATTGTTTGGAAGAGATAGAAAAACCGGAAAGATGGACACCCTTCTCTCTCAAAATGTAACAACAGGACAAGTTTTTGTTGGAAAATTTTTGGCAATTGTATTTACGACATCATTCTTCTTGCTAGTATTTGCTTGTTTGAGTTTGCTTTGGGGAAAACTAGTATGTCCTGTATTGCCAAACAGCATATTTGCAGTATTCAACTTGACAACACCTTATACGATAAGTCCAATTTGGTTTTTCTTGATAAAGATTATTGGTATCGAGTTGCAAGCCATTTTCTATACAATAATCACTATCTTTATTATGAATTTGTCTAGAAAATTTGAAATCAATTTTGCAATTGCTATCGTTGTATTTATAGTAGCTACTGTTTGCAATATCTTCTTAAACAAATTTTTGATTTATTGTTTGTTCCCTTTTATTCATGCAGACTTGACATCATTCTTAGGTGGAGCAACAATGCAGACGGGTTTCTTAAAAACATCACTATACGCTTATGGAAATTTCTTTATTTCTCTTGCTTATTATTTGGTTTTTGTAATATTACTCTTCAATTTTACAAAACAATTATTCAAAAAAAATTAAAGGCTATCTGGCCTTTATTTTTTATTATCTACAAAATTTTACTCCCAAAAGGCTTAACCCTATCAGCTTTAATTTCAACATTAAAAGTATATCCACTTCCCTCTCGTTTATATCTAACAGTAACCTCTTTTGACATAAGAAAAAAATTTAGTGCCAGAGGAGTTATTTCTTCTTTTAAAAGTTCTGCGACTTGCTCCAAATTTGAAAACTTGTCTTTAATAAGCAATTCGTTTATCCTTTCCATTCAAACCTCCTATTAGCCGATTTTCTTTTTTATGCTTCGTTTAAAATAACCCAGCAGTCCTCTATATTTATAAGTGCAATCATATATTTTTTTGCCCCCATTATGAATGTTTTCAGAAAGCAAAGTAAAAGCTCTTGCACTCTCACAATCTGTCATAATTCTTCCGTTACAAGACATTTTTGAAACCTTATCGTCTTCAGGCACAACTCCTAAAAGTGGCAAGCCCAAAGATTTTACAATACTTTCAATATTTAGCATTTCTCCGGACAACAACAAATCCCCTCTCATACGATTTATTATCAAACCTTTACTTTCAATATTATATTCACTCAAAAGCCCAACAACCTTGTCTGCGTCACGAATAGAAGATAAATGTGGCGTAACCACAACCAAAGCTTCTGTAGCAGGAAATACAGCCCTGTGAAACCCTGCCTCAACTCCAGCTGGACAGTCTATTATGATGTAATCAAAAGAGTGTTCTATTATGTCCAAAATGTTTTTTATATGTTCTCCCGATATCTTGCTTGAAGAATAAGTATGTGAAGAAGGCAAAAGGTACAATGATGGATAGTTTGGGTCTTGTACCAAAGCTTGTCTTACTCTACATTTGCCAGCAACTACATCTGTTATATCAAAAACAACTTGTCTTTCAACCCCCATAATTACATCTAGATTGTTTAGTCCTATGTCTGCATCTATCAACGCCACCCTAAATCCAAGTCGTGAAAGATAAACGCCGAGATTTGCACTAATTGTGCTTTTTCCGACCCCACCTTTTCCACTTGTAACAACAATTTTTCTTGCCATAAAAACAAACCTCAAAAAAATTATAAATCTTTTTTTTCTCAAAACAAAGCTTAAAATTGTTGAAAAAAAGAAGTTTCTGTCACATTTTGACAAACAAAAAAACACCAAAAAAGGTGTTTGTTTTAAATAAAAATGTTATATTTTTATATCTTTTTTAAAATGCTGTCCAACAATTGTTGGTCCGACAAAAGTTTTCCTGCACCCAAAATTGTAGTGTTGTCAACATCTTTGCTGATTTCAACTGGGTATTTAAGATTTTTCTTTAAATAATCCTCCAATCCTTGCATCTTTGCACAACCACCAACTACTAAAATCTTGTTGTTTATAATATCTGCAACAATTTCTGGTGGCAAAGTGTTGATTGTTGTATCAATAGCTCTTACAATTTCGCTAAAAAATGGCTCAATTGCATTGCGCAAATCATTTGACAAAATTACTGCTCCTTTTGGAGATTTTGATTGTGCATCAACCCCAGTAATTTCCATATTTAATGTATCATTTAGATAAAGGCTTCCAACTTCATTTTTCAAACTTTCTGCTGTTGGTAGACCAATAACAAGTTCTTGACTATACGCCAAATAATTTACAATTGCAGCATCAATACTCTTGCCTCCAATTCCCAAAGTTGCTCCTTTTAAGATTGTAGACATATTGATTACTGCAAGGTCTGTGGCAGTTCCTCCGATATCAACGACCATATTGACTTTTGAAGTATCTATGCTTCTGCCCTCGCCGATACAAGAACACAAAACAGAAGGAACAAGCACAACATATCCCATATTTGCACCTTCACAAACACTTAAGATATTTTCTTTCTCTTTTGCAGAAAGACCACAAGGAACTATCACTAAAGCATTGTCTTCATGGGCTTTAAATCCAACCTTTTTCAAGAAATGTTTGAGCAAAATTACTGAATATTCATAATGAGAAAACTCTCCACTTGGTGAAGGAGTAAAAATTTCAATGTTTTCTTTGGTTTTTCCAACCAATTTTTTTGCGTCATTGCCCAATGCAATAACTTTGTATCCATCTGCAGTTGGCTCTGCCGCAACAAGAGTAGGCTCTTTTAGTGCTAGTCCTTGACCTCTAACATAGATGCAGGTATATCCACCACCTATTTCAATTGCAAATTTAATCTTTTTCATAAAATCTCCTTAAACCATAAATGATGCACTTTGCCTTTCAATCCCAAGTTTATCTACATCATAGAAAAACAATGTCAAATTATCTCCAGATTCTACATCATAAAGCAAGTCAAACAATTCTATTTTTGTGTCAATGAGATATGTTTTAGAATTGTGAGAAATGGCATAAATTACTTTATTTGCATCAATAATTGTTTTGTCGTTGTGAATCAAAGCTTCAAAAAGATAATAACCCGTTATATCTGAATTTAAATAAGTGATCAGTTCGTCTGTAAAGATTTGGAATTCTCCATTAAAATAAAAACATTCTTTATCTGTTTGGTTTTCATTTGTCTCAGCAGCATCTTTAAAACATGAAAGTTCAATTTGATCAAAACCTATGAAAGATTTAATCAATTTATTGTCATATTTTTGATTTTTTTCATAAGAATCAATTACTTTTTCAAGAAAATTTTTAACTCCTCCAACAGGCATAATTATATAAGAACCATCTTCTAAGGTATCTTCATAAGACAACCCCAAAAATCCACCTTTCTTGTCAAAAATCGCTCCACCCGTAAATGAGCCATCTTTTAAACCAACTGAATAACAATCTTCTAGAACGAAATCTACAACATTTTTTCCGTCTCTTGTTGTTTCTCTATAAATATTTGAAAGTTCAAAATCAACTATAGTTCCCGTCCATACATTTTTTGTTTGAATTGGGGAAGAAATAGCCAAGATTTGCTTATTTGAAAACAATCCTTGTGAAACGGAAGTTATAGACACAAAAGGGATCTTAATTTTTTGATCAGAAGCTATATTTTCTACTTTCAACACGCACACATTATAGTGCTTGTCTCCATAAAGATAAGCGCCGTTGTAAACTCCTCCAGCGTTTGTCAAAATTTTGTATTCAGTTGTTTCGTCACAATCTACAAATTCATTGTAAGGAGCTATAATATATCCATCTTGTCTTATGTTGACTCCGACAACCTTTTTTTCTTCCGATTCCAAAGTTTCGTCGTCTTCAATGGTAAAATCAATTTCTACAACAGCGTCAAGATACATCTCCCCAATCTTTTGTGTGGAGTTGAACGGCCAAATGGCCAACTTTGTAGTGATATTGTTTGGAGAAACTATATGAAAATAAACAACTACAAGCAAATAACACATCACAACGGTGATTATCGCAAACAAAATATACCAGACAAGTTTTTTGCTTGATTTTTTATCCATTTCTCTCCTTTAAAATTATATTATCTGCAAACTTTTCTTAAAGATTTTCTTAAAGTCATCAGAAATTTTCATACTTTGAAGAATTTCAAACGATGGGTCTGAGTTTACGATGGTTTTCATAATGATTGAATCACCCAAAATGTCACAAACAATGTCATTTATAACATTTTTTCTTGAGGCATTCAAATTTACAGCTAAATTTACTATAATGCCGAGTTTTCTGATTGCTTCGATATCTTCGTCTGTCAAAATTTCTTTATATTTCATAATCTCAGCCAAATTGAAATTGTCTAAATTTTGACAAGTACAAGCAAAAGCAGCAAGCAAAATATCTTTTTGAGAAGCTCCACAAATGTTTGAATTTAATATGGCATAGAAAGAATGCTTTTGATGGTTATCAAAATTGATAAATTTTCCACAATCAAACATATAAGCAGAAACTTTCAACGCTTTTACATATGTTCTTGGCAATTTATGAACCACTTTAAGTTGTTTGAACAACAAAATGGCCATTTCATAAACATTTCCGTTTATAGCCAAGCCCTCTTTTTTGAATTCATAATAGTTGTCTAAACTATTTTGCAACATATCACTATATTTTTCGTTTGCATTTCCAACCAAGTTTGAAAGAACAACACCCTCCAATTGTTCGGCAGTTGAAACAGTTATGTTTTCAATTTGCAAAAGTTCAAACAAAGCACTAATAATAGCCAATCCACCATTCAAACTCTCTGCACCTTCTGGTCCTATTCCTTTGATTTTCTTTATCTTTGCCAAATCAAGATCTTTTGAGAAGTCTACGACCTTGCCCACCGTACTAGCTGAAAGTTCGTAATTGTTGTCAATATCAATTGGATATCTAGTAAGCTTTTTGCCAATCTTGCTAATGTCAATAAATGAAGGGCCACAGCCGATAAGAATATCACCGTCAAAGTTTTTGACAAGAGAAGCTTTTTTGATGTCTTTTCTCACTGTAGCAACCATTTCTGCAAAAGAACCGTTTAAATTGCTGTAACCATAAGGAATAATGTTGTATTCAACAACATTTCTTCTATTAAATTTTAAAATATAAGTTTGATATGAACCAATATTTACAATATAACCCTTTGAAACATCAACCTTTGTCATTGAAGACATATAAATGTTTTTAACAACTTCGTCGTCATTTGAAATAACAAAATTCATACCTGTATTTGTATAAATTTCGTCCAAAAAGCCACGATAATTTCTAGCTTTAACAATTACGTTTGAAGCAATTGCTATCATTTTCCCTACTTTAAATGTTTCAATGGTATAACGATAAATGTTTAATATTTTCAAAATATCAGCCTTTGATTTTGGGCTAAACAAACAATCTTTCATAATGTCATTTGTAAGATTGTAATAGTTTTCAACTTCTTCCAAAACTCTATATCTTCCATTTCTGCTTTGAACAATAAGAAGTTTAGTCTTTTTTTCTGTAAGTTGTATAAATGCTAAATTTTCCATAAAATCCCCTTTTCTTTCGATTATGCGTCTATGTCTATTGCTTCTACAGGGCAACTAGCTTGGCAAGCTCCACAACGAATGCATTTCTTTTTGTCAATAACTGCTTTTCCATCTGTATCAAAAGAAATTGCTTCTACAGGACAAATAGAAACGCAGGTACCACAACCGATACATTTATTTTTATCTACCATAAAATCCACCTCTCTGAAATTTATGTAATAAATATATCACAAAAATGTCGTTTTGTAAACTATTTTTTGAATACTTTTATAAATTCAACTATCGCAAGCACACATAAAAAGGCACCAAAAACCATTTTTAAAATCTTTGACGGCAAAAAAGACATAACCACAGAACCACCCACAGAAAATATTACTCCAAAAAAAATAATCCAAAATATATTTTTTGTAACTATGTATCCGTTTTTATAATGTATAAATATTGAAAATATTGCCATAACCAAAAATGTCAACAAGTTTAGACCTTGAGCAAGTTTTTGATCCATGCCCAAGAATATAGTCAAAATTGGTATTAGAAGAGTTCCTCCTCCCATTCCCATTCCACCAAAAACACCCGAAGTCAGTCCAGCCAAACAATAAAAAAAATAAGTCATTTTTCACTCCTAAAACAAAAGCCTAATTCCTCCTGCAAGCATTATGCAAACAAATATTATTCTCACTATTTTTGAAGGCAAAAATTTTAATGCATAAGCCCCCAAAATGCCACCCACAACAACTCCCGAACCAACCGTTAAAAACGGTATAGTTTCAAGATTTCCACTCAAAAGATATATCACTGCACTTATGAAAGAAATTGGTAAAATAACCACGATTGCTGTCGCATGAGAATATTTGTTTTCTAAATGCAACACCTTTTCTAATAGTGGAACACATATCATACCACCTCCACCTCCAAAAAAACCATTTACAAAACCAATAAGGGCTCCACATATACACAAGACCAAAACCTGTTTAAAGCTCAGTTTTGATTGCTTTTTTTCTTCTTTTATTTCTTCCATAATCCAGACAACCTCTTGACAAATCCAATAAGATTTATTATTATATAAAATATTATTGATAAAACTAGAAAAAATATTTGATTATTTGTTCTAAATGTTTTATAATAAAACGGTTAATCTGAAAAATTTAAAGGGTGAATTATGAAAAAACTAAAAACATTCAAAAGCAAAATTATTATGTTTCTTTTGGCATTGGTGCTTCCTTTGTCAGCATCAGGAATCGTTTACACTTTCTTTGATGTTTCGGGCGCAAATGCTGAAAATCAAACTTCGACTTATTCTGCTGGGCATATTGAAGAAGTTTCTTTGTCGAACAACAATTTCAACAGCGTGTCGTCTTATTCTATCAGCACTTCGTTGACTGGTTGGTCTGGTCTTAACAATGACAAGTCCACAACTGCCGGTATTATAAACACAAACACTACCTTCCCAACTTATATGCAAAACACATATAGATTGGCAAACAACCCAAGCAAGAAAGGCGCCGACAGTCACGTTTTAATGATCAATTCAAAGACCGAAACATCTACGAAAAATGCTACGGCTAGACAAGGTTATAGATCAAGCACTGTGACTTTAGCCGCAAACTCTTATTATTCTTTCCAAGTTTCTTTCAAAAGCGACACAAATTATGAAAGTTTTAAGAGCTATGTAGAAAAGGGTATATTTGAAGCTGATCAATCTGTATCTAAAAGCAAATTTGAAAGTGTAGATTTTGGCAAACATTTCTCCATTTCTTATAGAAACCAAACAGTCTTCGTTCCAAAAACAATCACTTCAACAGGTTCGACCCTCGGCGAAAATAAAACAAATATAGTTTTCTTTTATGAAGATAGCGAATATGTAGGCTTGATTCATAATGGACAAGCAATTTATGTGTCTCTTGAAGACGTTGAAGAAACAATAGATCCTCAAGACGATACTAAAAAGATTTACAGCATAGCTTCTACTGCAGAAACTTTTACAAGCAACCTCGCTTACAACGAATCTTCAAAAAATTATACAATCTCAGCAACTTCTAAATATTTTGAAGAAAAAACAGAATACAAAGCTTTGGGAAATACAGTTTTCGGCTCTGCATATATAAATGGACTTAAAGACGAAAAAGGAAATCCTATTAAAGCAGAGTTCGTTAAAATCAGCTCAAATGATTGGGAAACATTCTATTTCTTCATTGCTACTGGAAATGAGCAACAACAAGTCACTATGGATTTGTGGCTTGGAACAAATGAAAATGGAAATGAAAGCAGTGGTGTAGCCTTCTTTGACGATTGTCATATCTTCCAATATAGTGAAAATATGTTCTGGAAAACTTACGCTTCTTATATGAACAAGAGTTTTGATTACCAAGTAAAAGACGATCAAGGAAACCACGTTTCAACAAAAACAATCAAGTGCACAAATCTCACTGATTTAAGAAATGATACTTCATTACATTATGACTACAACCTTGATTTTGAAAAAGGAATATACAACAACTCAAGCTCTTCACTAGAAAACTGGACTGCAAAAGGTTCTAAAAATGCGAGAGTATTCAATGTAAACAATCCAGAAACTTTCAAAAGTATAACAGGTTATGACTTTGTTGGCTCTACATTGTCTTGCGAAGTTGAAATTGAAGGAGAAACCATCACCCTTTCTCCTAACAAATACGTTTTGGGTATGTGGGCAAATGAAGAATATGTTGGGGTAGAATCTGAAGCAATCAAAATTGATGCAAATGAAGTTTACAAGATTACAGCAAAATATAAAGTATCAGAAGTTACTAGTGGAAACGTTTATTTGACTGTAAAAGAAAACAACTTCGTGTTAGAAAATTATGGGCTTAAAGAAGAAGAATACTATTATGCAAACATTAAAAACAGCGAAGGCGTAAAATCAAATGGAACAAACGCTTTCAACAACAATTATGCTACAATCGAATTTTATGTACAAGGTGGCCCAAGATACAACTCTGAAGTAACTTTTGAATTATCTCTTGGAAAGGATACTGAAACTGCAACAGGTTGTGTTGTGTTTGACGAAATCAAAATCGAAAAAGCAACAAGCGCAGAAGCTGACGAAGCAACAAATCTTTTGGTACTTGCATCAACTACAAAAACTACAAAGGTTTTAAACGGAAACTTCAACAACGTTACAGTTGACGATACCTTCAATTATCCACTCGCTCCAAAAAACTGGACAATCACACAAGGAAACGGAATCACTTTTGGTGGTGTTATCAACACAGAAACAGCTCAATATGACAAATATAAAGCACAATATACTGCAAATAGCACTCTTCCAGATGCTGAAAACCCTTACCTTTGGGCAACTTATAAAAACCCTGGCAACCCATTAAACAAAACAACAGACAAAAACCCAGAAAATATTTTAATGCTTACAAACTTTAATAGTTCTTGGCAAAAAACAACTTCAGATCAATTTGACATCTCTGCAAATCAAGCATATATGTTGGCATTTGATTACAAAACTTTCAGCAATGAAAACATAACTGTTTCGGTTTATGGAAGTGATGGCTTTAAATTGTATGAAAAAGAAATTACTTCTGGTGGATCTTGGAAAAACCATCAAATTTATCTTAAAACGTTTGAAGGCGCAGACAAACTTACTGTTTCAATTGAACTCGGAACTGAAAAGAAAATGGTTGTTGGAAGTGCATATTTAGACAACTTCGAACTCACCGAAATCGCTTCCGAAATCTTCACAGAAAAGAAAGAAGCCTACAACGGTTCCTACGGAATTGTTGATATGGACAACTTCTACTTTGATATTCCTACAAACAATATTACAGACAACATTTCAACATCTACCCCCCCAGCCTACACGGGTTCAGTTGCAAGTGGTGAGAAAAATACAAATCTCGGCGCAATTGTAAGTGGAGAATTCTTGAAAGACAAAGAAAGTCTTCAAGCTAGAGATGTTGAAGGAAACGTATTCTACTTTACAAACCAAGCAGTTGGATCATATACAATTCAATCGAACTTCAATTTTGACCTTACTGCTGAAGAAAGTACAACTTATTATGAACTCTCTTTTGATTTGAAAACATATTTTGAATATTTGAAAGAAGGTTCAAACAAATCACTTGACGAAGATAAAAGCTACAAACACGGATTAACGATTGGTCTTACAGGTTTTGAATATTTGACTGGATTGACTTCAAATGAAGAATATCAAAACTTTAAAATCTATTTCAAAGTTTCTGAAGCAACTTCTGCAAAACTTTATATGTCATTTGTAAGTGATTACAGCGAAACTTTAGGGGCTATGGCATTATACAACCTTAGTTTCACTACTGTAGACGAAAAAACTTACAACACAGCAAAAGAAACATTTGAAGGTGAAGATTATTCTTTGAACTCTGATAGAGTGCATATCGCTGAAGTAGAAGCAGAAACTGACAGTGACACATCTGAAGACGAAGATGCTGAAGACACTGAAGAAACAGACGACAATGGAAACTTCGAATGGTTGCTCCTGATTTCAACACTGATCACAGGATTAGCAATCATTATTGCGATTGTTGGTTACTTTATGAGAAAAGTAAAGATTAAGAAAATCCAAAAAACTAAGAAAGCAACATATGATAGAAAGAAGAGTTTAGACATTGACAGAATCAAACGTTTGGCAAGAGAACAAATAGAGTCTGAAATCGAAAAGGTAAATGCAAACTTGAACAAGTTTGAAACCGAACTTGAATCTCTTGAAAAAGAACACAAACAAAAAGTTATTGATCTGAGAGCAAAAGACAAAGGCAAGGTTTCTAAAGATACAGACAAAGAATTTAAACGCTTTGCTCAAAAGAGAACTGTTATTGCAGAAAAGATCGCCTCTCTCAAAAAACAAATCGAATCTCTTAAATCTCCTGAGTATTTGATTGGGTTGGAAAAGAAAATTTACGCTCAAGAAGAAGCTAAGAGAAAAGAACTTTTGAAAGAGTCTAAAAAGCTTAATAAAAACAATGAAAAAAGAGGTTAATTAAAACCTCTTTTTTCATTATGCAAAACTTAAATAAAAAAAGAAGACGACTAAAAATCGTCTTCGTCGTCGTCAATTGCATCTTCTTCATCGTCGTCATCCTCGTCGAAATCTTCGTCTTCATCAAAATCCTCGTCAAATTCTTCGTCGTCGAAGTCGTCCAAATCAGAATCGTCCAACTGATCATCAAAGCCTATTCCTGAATCTAAGTCGTCGTCAATTATGTTGTCGTCAATGTCTGTAGTTACACTAGCCATATCGCCGGTTTCTTCGTCGTCATAAATAATTTCGTCTTCGTCTCTATTCAGATATTCTTCCCAGTCCGTCGAAACGTCGTCACCTTCTGCACGATGCTCTTTCAAACAAGTTGCGCACATAATTTCGTCTGGTTGAATATAGTTTGTCTTGCATATAGGGCAAAGTTCTAGATCCAAATCTCCGATAAATTCGTCTTTGTTTGCTGACAATTCAGCTTTGCAAACGCTACACAGTTTTTCTTTCTTTTCGATGTAATTAAGCTCACATCTAGGGCATCTGATATAAACAGGTTTTTTCATAAAATCTCCTTTTTGTATGCTCGATAGTATTCTACAAACATTTATATTTTATGTCAACTAATTTTCAGTCTTTTTTACTTTTTTTCAACAAATTATCCTCAGCTTGAGAAAGTCTTAAATAAATCGGCAACATCTCACTTTGTGTCACAAATTCTTTTGCAATTTCTTTGCTCTTTGAAAATTCAAACAAGCTTTCAGATGTTATTTCAATATAGTTTATTCCTTCTGCCTGCACATCACCATTCAAAGCAAACTTTTCCTGTTTCAAGCTTTCAAAGGCCTGCTTATCTATAATTTCCTCTGCTGAGAGTTTTATTCCATTTTTGTCAAAATGACAAACAAAAAACAAATTTGACAACGCATTAATTACACATACAAAGTCTTCGCTATTGAGTTTGTTTTTGACAATAATATATGCCATAAGCTCTAAAGATGTCAATTTTATAAATTTGAGCTTTTTGTTTGCACATCCAAGAGCTTGTGCAATAGCTGTGCCAATTCTTAAACCTGTAAAAGAACCTGGTCCAACGACCACTGCCAATGATTCTATATCATTGATATCGGTATTAGATTCTTGACACATCTCGTCTATCGTTTTTAAGACGTTTTCAGAGTGTTTGCTCTTCGCGTCTAGTTCTTTTAAAAGAACATCGCCCTTCGCCGTTTCTATGCCCAAATTCGCCGTCATAAAAGCCGTATTAATTGCCAACAGCATCTTTTCCCTCCTTTATGATAAACGTTCTCGCAGTTTCTCCATTTTTTAAGATTTCAACTTCAAAGTCATATTCGTTTATTAGACCTTCTACGTTTTCAGCCCACTCGACAAAACAAACACCATCTAAATTTTGCTTGTTGAAATATTCTTCAAAACCTACATTCATTGCTTCTTCTGCTGACTCTAAACGATACATATCAAAATGATAGACGGGAAAATTTGCTTGATAGATGTTCAAGAGATTGAAGGTCGGACTCGTAACCACATCCTCACTTCCTAAAGCCTCAACAACTTCTTTAACAAAGGTCGTCTTTCCACTTCCCAAATCTCCGTTTAAGATAACAATCATAGATGGTTTTAGCATCTTGGCAAAAACCTTTGCAAACTCTTTTGTTTGATTTAAATCATTGATTTCCATTTTTATTTTCATTTTTCTTCCTTTTCTTCTCAAAGACTCTCATTAGCAATATGCCAAGAAAACAAATTAGCGCCGAAACAACAACACCACCTATTACATCAGTCAAGAAATGCTTCCCTAAATACATTCTGGACAGACAAACAAGTCCTACAAACAATACACAAGAAATCACAGTGCAAATTCTTATAGGTTTTTGTTTAAAAGCCATAAACAAAAAATATCCTAAAAAGATAGCAATTGCAGTTGCACAAGCAGCATGTCCACTTGGAAAACTAAATTCAGTAACAGCATCTCCTATGTTTGCAATGGTATCAACTACAAAAAATGGCCGAGGTCTTTCTACTAGACTTTTTATAGTGCTTACAGCCAAGTATACGAAACCATAAGAAAATAAATACCAAAAGCAAAGTTTCTTTTTGAATATCAAGAAAAACAAACAAAGAGCAATCACTCCTACTGCGCTTCCAATTACAGATATAATTTGAAATGCCGTATCAAAGAAAACATTTCTTCCTGCCTGCAAAAATTCAATTATCTTGATCTCAAAATCCATATTTGTATTTTATCAAATAATGACAAAAAAAACAAATAAAACTCAAAATATTTGAAATTCATTAACTACATAAAAAAATTGCACTGGAATGCAATTATTTTAATTTTATACTAATGCTCAAACCATCTTCTATTGACAAGACTTGGGTATCAAACTCTTTGTCTTCGTCTAACGCTTGCAAAAATTTGCGCAAATTATTTACCAAAGCTCTGTGTTTATGAGGGATCTTTTCTGTAGATTCGACCATTCCATAAAACAACACATCGTCTGCAACCAACACTCCTCCAACGGTCAAGTTTCTCTTTAAGTATGGCAAGTACTTAAAATATTGCCCTTTTGCTCCGTCTAAGAAAATAAAATCATATTGATTGTCGTCCTCTTGCAAAAACTCTAAAGCATCTTTATTTTTTAGAATTACTCTGTCTTCATATTTTTTTAGGTTTTTGCAAGCATTATCAAAATTTTTCTTTTCCTTTTCAATGCTTATCAATTTGCATTCTGGTGCATTTTCTAATATTAAGGTCGCAGAATATCCTATAAATGTTCCGATTTCTAATACACTTTTGGGATTGTGTTTTTTCAATAAGTCAACCAAAACCTCTTCTGACTTCTGCCTTATAAATGGTGTATATTGATAAGTTTCAAATCCAATAAGTTCTTCTTTTTTCATAAGTCTTAATCAAGCATAACAATGGTCAAAATCATTGGTCTACGCTTTGTCCTTTTGAAAATAAAGTTTGATAAATTTCTTCTAATCGTGTTTTTAATCACGGCAGGGTCACAACCTCTAAGATCTTGTTCTTTCAAAGATGCGACAATCATATTTTTAGTGTCTTGAACAAAAGCTTCAGCCTCGTCTTGATATACAACTCCCCTTGTAATAATAAATGGATCACCTACCACATCGCCAGAAATATTGTTGATTGTCATTACGGCAACACATATTCCATCTTCAGAGAGCTGTTTTCTTTCTCTAAGAACATTGCTGTCCATATCACCAATTCCATAACCATCAATAAGTCTTTGTCCTGCAGGTATAAAGCCACATTTTTTGATAGAGTTTGCTGAAAGCTCTATCTGTGCTCCCAAAGTAGGCAAAATAATGTTTCTTTCTTCCATTCCCAAAGCCATAGCAAGTTGTTTGTGCATTTTCAAATGTCTATATTCGCCATGTACAGGAATAAAGAATTTTGGTTTAGTCAAAGAATGGATTGTTTTGATTTCTTCTTGACAAGCGTGACCTGATGCGTGAACATCTGAAAGTTCGTCATATATTACATCTGCACCCTTTTGGAAAAGTGAATTGATAACATTATAGACACTCTTTTCGTTTCCTGGAATTGGTGAAGAAGAGAACACAATCAAATCGTTTTCGCCGATTTTGATTTGTTTAAAATCTCCTGTTGCCATTCTTGCCAAAGCACTTAAGGGTTCTCCCTGACTTCCTGTCGTAACAATTACCAATTCTTTGTCAGCATATTTATCAATTTTGTCGATATCAATAAGGTTTTGCTTATTGAATGAGATTTCTCCAATTTTCATTCCAACTTCAGTGATGTTTATCATACTTCTTCCAGTAAACGCCACTTTTCTGCCGTATTTTTCGGCAAGATTCAAGATTTGTTGAAGTCTATGAATGTTTGACGCAAATGTTGCAACAAAAATCCTGTTTTCTGTATGAGTTTTAAAGATTTCTTCCAGAGCTCTTCCAACACTCTTTTCGCTCATAGAATAGCCTTTTCTACAAACGTTTGTGCTTTCACACATCAAAAGATTTACACCTTTTTTTCCAAGTTCACCAAATCTTTGCAAGTCTGTCATAACTCCATCTATTGGTTCGAAATCAATTTTGAAGTCTCCTGTATGCACAACATTTCCAACTGGAGTGTTTATGCAAAGAGCCAATGATCCAGCAATTGAGTGAGAAACTTTTATAAACTCTACTGAAAAAGAACCAATCTTCAAAACATTTTTAGGCTTTACTGTAATTGCCTTATAAGCAACCTTTGGGTGCTCTTTCATTTTGTTTTCAACCAAAGCCAATGTCAATCTAGAGCCATAAACAGGCACCTTGATTTCACTTAAAACAAATGGCAATGCTCCAATATGATCTTCGTGTCCATGTGTTAATATAATAGCTTTGATTTTGTCTTTGTTGTTTACCAAATAGCTAAAGTCTGGAATAACTACATCAATTCCTGGCAAATCGTCTCCTGGAAATGTAAGTCCAGCATCAACAACGATAATTTCGTTGTTATATTCAAAGGCAGTCATATTTTTTCCAATTTCACCCACACCACCCAAGAAGGTGATTTTTAATTTGTTGTTCATTATATCTCCTTATATATCAAAAAATTTGTGTTTATAAACACAATAAAAAACATTTTAAATAGTCACAAGGCAAATTAGTTCAAAAAACCATAAAAAGCATCTTATAAAATGAATGCCGTCTTGTTTATATTATCTACTTCCTCAAGTTTCTTAGGCGTAAGAATCTTGTTGTCGTTGATATAAAATCTCATTCCTTGACTCATAAAGAAAACTGTCATATTGTAAATAGACAAGAGTGCCATCATAAGCACAACCATAGGAATTAAAGAATATGCTCCAAGCAAGAACGTCAAGAGCCAGAAAAGACCAAAATACAAAACTGTTGTTCCAAAAATCGCCCAAAAATGTCTCTTAACGGCTTTGATTCCTTTTTTGAATGCAGAAAATACATTTACATCAAACACGATCGAAGCTGGAGTCCACCCCAAAAGAATAATCTTGTTTAAAGCAAACAAAATCACTAAAACAGCATAGAGCACAAATACGAGACAATATTTTACAAAGAATTCGTTGGTTGGCAAAACCAAAGCATATACTACGCCACCAATTATTGCCAAAAACAACCAATTGTAAACTATACGACACAAAGAGAAAGGAATAGACTTTTTTAAGCTCTTTATCATAGCACTAAAAAAGCCAATTTTTGTTTTGCTTGTCATATAAGAATACAACATTTCACAAAATGTATATTTGCCTATATTTACTAAAAATGGCAAAATCAAAAATAAAACAATAATTGCATAAATTGCCAAACCGAGATTTTGCGAAAACGCAGCCATTATAGTAGTGATCGTTGTCAAAATTACATTTTGAATCCCTTGTCCATAATTTTCTGCCATTACCCCAAGAGCACTTGTTGTTTGAAAATTTGATACAAATAAATCTTTAAACTCAAAAAAAGATGGCAAGAGCATAGCAAAACACACACCCAACACAAAAATGTAATATAAAACAAATTTGAGTGTCTTGCTCCAATTTGAGCCAAAAAGTTTTAAAGAATTTACAAACATCATAAAACAAAAATCCTCTTCAGGTTCAAAAATTTATTTACATTTTCATTATACAAAAAGGCAGAAAAAAAATCAAATAAATTTTATACTTGAATTGAAACGATTTTATAAGTTGTTGTACCACCAGGAGTTTTAACCGAAACGGTTTCACCTTTTTTGTGTCCTATCAAGGCTTTTCCTACAGGAGAAACGTTGCTGATAAGTCCCTTTCTAGGATCACTTTCTGAAGATCCTGTTATACGATATTCAACTTCTTCGTCAAAATCTTCGTCATAAAGTGTAACTGTACAACCTACACTAACTTCATTGCTGTTGAGATTGCTTTTGTCAATAACTTCGGCATTAAGCAAAATTCCTTCCATTTCAACGATTTCAGCTTCGATTTGAGCTTGTTCGTCTTTTGCTGCATCATATTCAGAGTTTTCTGAAAGGTCTCCAAATTCTCTTGCGATTCCAATTCTCTTAACTACTTCTGGTCTTTTAACAGTTTTATAAAAATTAAGCTTTTCTTCAAGTTGTTTCTTTCCTTCTGGTGTAAGATAATGTTTTTCCATAATAGTCTCCTTTCATATAACAATTTAAAAAAATAACCATTTCGAGTTTGGTTATCACTTCTACCTATGACTTTTAACCCCCTAATTATATTTAAATTAAGCAAAAAAGTCAAGCAAATTTTAAAGGTTTAGCAAATTTTTGATAAGAGCCTTACAAATTATAATATACAAAACATTCCAAAAATTTCCTCTTTTTTAGATTTTTTTTTAATTAAAAACCAATAATAAGAAAAAAGGAGGAAATATGCTTACCTTTATTGCCTTTTTATTAACCTTGATGGGGTCTATCAATTGGTTGTTGATTGGTTTATTGCAATACGATTTTATTGCTGGTCTTTTTGGTTATCAAGCAAGTATGTTTTCTCGTCTTGTTTATATCTTATATGGTGTTGCAGCTATATATTTGGTAATAAGAATAATAGTCAACAAAGGGACCTTTAAAGTTTTTGAAAAGAGAAAGAAAAAAAATAAAAAAACAGAAGAGATTGTATATGCTCAAAATGACCTACTTGCCACAGAAAAAGCAAAAACTTCTAATGAAAATAATTTGTTTGACGAACATCTTAAAGATTAATTTGACTTTTTTTTTACAAAAAAGTATCCTTAATGCATAAGGAGTTATTATGGTAACATTAGTAATTTTAGATGGTTTTGGCGAACGTAAAGAAAAGCTTGGCAATGCAATCAAAAGTCAAGGCACGCCTTTTTTAGACAAATTAAAAAAAATGTATCCTCATACTCTCCTCAATGCGAGTGGAGAAGCCGTAGGATTGCCTAAGGGCATTATGGGAAACAGTGAAGTTGGACACTTGACCTTGGGTTGCGGTAGGGTTATTTTACAAGATTTGAAAGAAATCGATAATTCTATAGAAACAGGAGAATTTTTTAAAAACCCTGCACTTGTCAAAGCATTAAGTCACGCAGAAAAAAACAAATCAAATTTGCACTTAATGGGCTTACTTTCAAATGGTGGAGTTCACTCAAGTATCGACCACCTCTTTGCTATTTTGGATCTTGCTAAAAACTTTGATATAAAAAATATCTATATTCATGCTATTTTAGACGGAAGAGATACTGGTGTAAGAGATGGTTTAAAGTTTGTTGAAAAAACAGAATTAAAGATTGAAGGAACAAATGCGAAGATTGGCACAATAATTGGCCGTGTTTATGCAATGGACAGAGAAAAAAGATATGATCGTGTTGAAAAAGCTTATCGCCTGCTTTTCAACTCTAAAGGAAAGAAAGAACCGTCTGCAATCGAGGCTGTCAAAAGCAGTTATGAAAACGGAGTTTATGACGAATATTTCGAACCTGTTGTTGTCGAAGATTGTGCTATAAAAGAAAATGACAGTTTCCTTTTCTTTAATTATCGTTCTGACAGAGCAAGAGAACTTGCCTTTGCTATGACCGACCCAACATTTAAAGAATTTAAGACATCTTCGACAAAATTTCTTTTTACTGCAATGACCCAATATGCTGACGAATTGGCACATTTGAACACTCTTTACCCTCCTATCGTGGTTAAAGACAATTTGGCTAGCATTCTTTCTGCAAACAACAAAACTCAGTTCCACATTTCTGAGACAACAAAATACGCACACGTAACATTCTTCTTCAATGGTGGAATTGAAAAGCCTTATGAAGGAGAAGAAAGAAAACTTATTGACAGCGTAAACACAAAAGACTTTTCAAATTATCCTCAAATGAGGGCTTTTGAAATAACGACCGAAACTATGGAAGCTATCGCCTCTCAAAAATATGATTTTGTTTTGGTGAATTTTTCAAACCCTGATATGATTGGACATACGGGCAATTTTAACAGCACAAAACAAGCTGTTGAATGTGTTGACAAACAAGCCTATGCAGTTGCTTTAGCCACTCTGATGGCTGGTGGAGATTGCATAATCTGTGCTGACCACGGAAATGCCGAAGAAATGTTTGATAAAGACGGCAATAAACTTACAAAACACACAACAAACCCTGTTCCTATGATCTTAGTCAGTGAAAAACATAAAAAAGCTAAATTAAAAAAGCATATGTCTTTGACCTCTATCGCACCAACCGTTTTAAAATTGTTGGGCCTTGAAATCCCATCAACTTATGACAAACCAATATTCTAATAAAAAATTTTTTAGCCGACCAATTTGAATATATAAACGCAATTAATAAATAAAAGAAAAACTCTATCATAAATGATAGGTTTTTTTGCTAGTTCTAACTGTTATAACCTTGTTGCCTTTTCTTTGTTGCAATTTTTGTATTTATCTAAAAAGAAGATAGCGACAAACCAAAAATTACACAATCTTTGTTTCGTCTTTGCTTTCCACAACATTGGAAACGTTGGACAATAAACCAATCCTCTGACAAGAAACTTCATAAGCAACTTTTGATTCTTCTTCGCCCTTTTCATTTGTCTTTAGGTATTGCCTTGATTGAATTCTACCTACAATTTCAACCTTACACCCAATCTTTTGATTGCTCATAAATCTTGCATTTCTGCCCCACATTATACAAGGAACATAATCACTTTTATGATAATTAGGCCTATTTATTGCCAACAAAACATCACATATTTCCCTGTCAAACGGAGTCTTTCTATATACAGGCTCTTTACATACAAACCCCACCAGTTTCACTTCGTTTACAAATTCGCCCTCAGACATTGATAATTCTTTAGCAAATAAATGCAACATCAACTTGCTTTTTTCATTAAAAAGCTTGTTATAACTTCTATATTCTCCCAATATTTCGACAAAATCACCGATTTTCAAACTCTTTCCAACCAAAGTTCTTTCTGAAATAGTTACTGGAATCACATCTTTAATTTTTGACAATCTTTCTACTTCAACTTCAAACTCGAAAAAATTTTCATTTTCAACTTGATGTGAAAATTTAGGCTCTTTGCTAATCAACCCACAAATCTTTGCTAAATTTGTATTTTCCTCTTGTATATAGTTCATTAATATTCCTCCTTAATTTTTGTGTTGAACACCATTTCTGTCAATTGTGTAATCTTCGTGATAAATCAAATCTGATATTGAGGTTACTTTGTAGCCTTGAACTTTCAATTTGTTTAGCAATAATCTAAGCCCATCAAGAATATTGTCTGAATTGTTGTGCATTAAAATAATTGAACCATTTTTCACTCTTGAAATACACCTATTTGCAATCTCTGAAGCCGATAATCCTTTCCAGTCCAAACTGTCCACATCCCATTGGATTGTTTTTAATTCTAAACTTTCTGCGACATCCAGCAAATCATTATTGTAAGACCCAAACGGTGCTCTAAAAAGTTTCACGTCTGTCTGGGTTGTTTCTTCAATAATTGAAACGGACGATTCCAATTCGTTTTTGATGCTGTCTTTATCCAATTTTACCATATCCGGATGTGTGTTTGAATGTGTTCCAATTTCATATCCTGCTTCGCTTATCGCTTTTGCCATATCTGGATAATCCTCAACCCAAAAACCAACCAAAAAGAAAGTCGCTCCAACATCAAATTCTTGTAGAATATCTAAGATCCCTTCAGTTTTATCAGCTCCCCAAGCTGCATCGAATGAAATAGCTACCTGTTTTTCTTGTGTATCAACATTGTAGATTGGAACTTTTCTTGTTGAATACCCAAAATAAACTTGTGCAGAAGTAGTTCCGTTTATTGTCAAAGACAACAACACAGCAACTAAAATCATTGCAATGCAGATTTTTATTGTTCTTGATTTGATAACGCAGAAATGCATACAAACCTCGCTTTCATTATAAGATTTATGGACATTTTAAGGCAAAGCTTATTTTGCATAAAATTAGACAATTTTGTCTTGCTTTGTCGAATAATTTGACACATATCTACAATTATATTATTGAAACTTTTTTGTGGTTAGAACAAAAATAATTTAAACAAAATAAAAAATATTAAAAAAATAATTATTTAACTATAAAAAAATAGAAAAATAATTAAAAATTGTTTTTTTTATAAATAAAACTAATAAAATATAATTTTTTTGCAATATAAAAATAAAAAAACTGAGGAAATTCTCAGTTTTTTTAATACCAATAAAACACTCTTAAAGTAGTTTTTCCATTTACTAAAACCCATATTGTTTTATCAAGTTGATCATAATAAGCATTTGATGTGTTTGTTTTTGTCCCACTCACTGCAGTCCCACTAGTACTTGTTGCATTGTAAATTGCAAAGTGCAAACCGTTTGTTCTGGCTCTTAAACTTGAATAACAATTTCGATATGTAATTCCTGATCCTGCAACAAGATCACTTAGTCCCGTATCCGTAAACGTGTTTTTCTCACAAATCAAACCTTCGTTAAAACAATTGTCAAAACTACTAGAAGTTGCATACCCTACTAAACCTGAGACATAATTAGGATCGTTATCTCTCAAAAAAGCAGCATTTCCTATACTCGCTCTATTTGAACACGCATAGAATGTGCAATTTGTAGCTTTTCCTACCAATCCTCCAATACAGCTGCTCCTGTCAATTTCTGAGCTAACAGCACTTACAGTTGCCTCAACAAAAGAAACTTTAGTTTCTGTTACGTCTCCAGCAACATCATAAGTCAGCATTGAGTCTAAGCCTAAATTACAATCACTGTTGTTTATATATTCAAAAGTAGAATTTCTTGCCTCTCCAGCCAGTGCACCAATATGTTCGAAGCCTTTTATGTTGCCTTCTACAAAGTTTACGTTTCTAACAATCGCATTTTCAACCACACCAAACAATCCCATGTGTTTCATAGATTGTTTCCAACCATTGCCAAGTCCGATAATACAGAAACCATTGCCTTCATAAGAACCTTTAAAAGGATATTGGTCGGTACCTATTGGTCTAAAGAATATGCTTGAAACATCTATATTCTTTGTCTGAATAAACCTTTGTCCATCAAACGTATTTTTCCTTAGTGTTACTTGTTCGCCAATCCAAATAAGATGTCGTGCTTCAGAAACTATATAAGCTCCATTATTTTTTGGAGGTTCTACTTCTTGTGAAGCATATCTATATACAGAAACTTTAATTTCTATTGAACCATCAGAAGTTGCATTTTCAAATGTATAAGTTGTATTTGCACACAAAAGTTTGGTTGTTCCAATCAAATAATATCCATCAAAAGCATAGTCGTCCGTAATTGTTATAGTAATAATGGTTGGAGTTCTATAATAAAGCTTTGTGCTTGCAAAAGTTTTTGTCTTATAGCCAGTCGCTCCATAATTTTCTGTGGATTTCATTGAAACTTGCAAAGCATTTGGAATTTCAACGTCGTCAATATAAATTTTTCCAGTAAAATCAAATTGTCCCAACATATAATAAGCAATGATAGGAATTTTCGCAATTAAGCCAGTTCCATTGGTAAGAGAAGCTATTCCTTGATAGCCAGCTCCGAAACCAAACCCAACATAACCATCAACAAAGGTATTTATTATGTCTCTGCCTGTTGTAACTACATTTCTTCCATTTATCTCAGTTGAAATGTCACTATTTGAAAGGTCTTGTCCAAAGATGCTTCCATTGTATCCTGCATTGAGATTTAAAGTTCCCCATGTGGACTTATCAAAAAGATTAAGCGTCCTTAAGTAGTACCCGTTATCTGGCTTTACAAAGAAACCAAGATTTACAGTATCAACAGAAAATGAAAGGTAATCACATTCTATATTCGCATTTCCATTAGCAAATGTCGACAAATCTTTAAAAGAATTGGTCTTCCCCTTAAACTCCATTTCAAACGTAAGCGCTTCAACTTTTAGGACTAGCGAAAATCTATTTATGGTATTGTCGTTTACGACTGCCAAAATAGAACTCATTGTTGCAGTATAATTTGGATTGTAGCTTGCACTTGTGATAGCCTCGTCGTCATAATATAATAAAAAGCGATATCCATGCTCAAATATTTGTTCAAATTCTGTAAAGAAATCTATCGTAGAATCAATAGTTTTGTTTGTTACGGTTTTTTCAGCTCCCGAATAATAGTCGCCCTCTGCATCATATAATTCTATGTCAATATCTATAGTATAATTAACCTTCTTATAAATAAACTTCAATGTTGTTTCATAATGATAGTCATAGGTTATTTTCCTATTTCCTAAAACATCATCGGTGTAGATATAATTAGTCGGAGATCCTGCTAAAGGAGTTCCTCTTACTGCATATAGATAATATCCCACAGGAACAGAGACGTTTAGTGTCAGGTCGTCATTAAACATCAAAGATGTATAAGTAGAACTCAGTGTTGCCGAACCTTTATTAAACGTCGTACTTTCACTGTCAAGATAGTATTCCCTCGTAATAGAACTTCTTGAATAAGATTTTGCTTCAAATGTTAGGTTTATATTCAAAGCATAATAACCAATCGTAGAAGAATAACTGGTGGTAGGGAAATAGTTCTCCACACCAATCTCTACAGGTGTCTTTGTCAGGTCTGTATATTTAACTTCTGAAACGGCAGACAAACTTAAATTGAAATTGCTCGGCAATTTTTTTGTTATTTTTATAAATTTGTTGTTGTCTGCCCCTCTCAAATAAGCAAATTCTTGTGTGGCACTAGAATCAGCAGACTGTGTAAATATTTTTGCTGAGAAAATGTCATACAAATCTTCTGTATAGTTGGACCCCCTCTTTGACCAAACTACATTTAAAACACCTTTTGCTGTAGCAGCCATAGGAACAGGGATCGTATTTGAAGAACTCATACCTTTTGAAGACAGTGTGTCAGAATCTTCATAATAGTTGTATACCACACCTGAAGACGTCAACCATTTTCCTTCTGTAGCAGTTGTTGAAACCGAAGAACTAAAAGTATATCCACTTACACTATGCCCATCAAACGTAGTTGATGTCCACGATCTATATGTTATGTTATATCCAGTAAAATCAGAATAGTATTTTTTAAGATTTGAGTCCGACCATGAGTAAGAGCCCCCTGATCCAGTATAACCTATCATATGTGAAATATTTGCATCTCTTCTGACATAATTACTTCCAAAACAGTTTCCTGACTTCTCCATTCTGCCAACTAAAGACCCAATAGATATATCACCAGTATAATAAACTATGTATATATTTTTGGCCATATTAATGCAATTAAACACACCAACAACCATCGAACCGGATCCTAAACCTCCTATACCTCCGGCGATTCCACCCACTGCAATTCCGATTACATTTTCTGAAACGTCTATATGTCCATGATTTATACAACGATTGATCAATCCGTTGTCATTCATGGCCCCCAAAATTCCACCAACATATTTGACTTCTATGTTTCCAGAAGAATTTTTCTTTATTATGATATCACCATAATTTGCACAATCTTGTATAAGTAGAAAAGATCCAGAAGAATATCCATAACCAAGACCTACAATACCACCATAACCTTCCTCTTCATCATAAACATAAGAAACATTGTGAGAAACTGATCGATCAATTACAAAATCTGAAAAATTAGTACAATTGCTTACAGTCATATTACAATCATAGGACATTCCTACAATACCGCCAAACCTTGCCAAACCACTGCCACCGGAATCATATAAATCGTCACAATAATTATGACAATTTCTCACTGTTATATTCCTTCCATAACCTCGTCCTAAAATGCCACCGACTACAGATTGCGCTCCAACGACATCACCACAATCACCACAAACCTGTGCATAATTTATACAATCGTCCAACGAAATAGACAGTCCCAAATTTATGCTGTTTCCTGCAGTGCCTATAAACCCACCATAAGTACACAGACCCGTCATATCTGTATAGCCTAAAAGTCTTACCACTGCACGATTCGTACTTCTTCTGATATAGCCAGAGGACATAAAATACCCAACAAATCCACCTACATAATTATAACTGCTGCATTCATCAATTTCAATACTAGATAAAAGCCCAACAGAGCAATAGTTTGTACAATCAGATATTGTGGTGTAACCAGAGGCCTTACCTACAAATCCACCTATATGATGCCAATCAAAAGTATTGAGCCCTGCTTCCAACCATCCTTCTGCTTTGCAATTTGTTATTGACAAATTTCCTGACGATTTTCCAACCATTCCAAGATTGATGCCGTCATTGTTGTCAAGAGAAGATGTTGAAGACCAATTAGTTTGAACTCGACAAGTAAGATTTTTGATTTCTGCATTTTCTGTATAACTAAAAAACCCCGCACAATATTCGTTTGATTCTTTTTTATAAGCATCCTTATCCATATCCAATGTAACAGAAACTTTGTAACCATTTCCATCAAAAGTCTCACTAAACGGATGTTTATTGGTGCCTATTCCCGACCAAAATTTTTCTCTCAAATCTATATCACAGCCAAGCCTAATATCATAATCGTCATAGTCTTTTCCTGACAGAGTCCAACCTCCATCATTTATCCTGTGCATGACAACAGCCAAATCTAATGCACTATCAATCCAAATATAGCCGTCACTTGTTATACCAAGTCCACTATAAGAATCGTAGTTGTCGTCTACATAATCAAACCAATTTCCTGATGCCTGAGCTTCAATTTCTTCTTCACTTTGTTCGGTAGACACGGGTATATATTGTGACATCAAAAAACCACTGCCACAAGCTATACCTATGGTTAACAACATTGCAAACAAAGCAAGAAGACCTTTCTTCATATGTTTATTATAAACAAAAAACGACAAAACTCAAAATAATTTTACAAGTTTTATCGTTTTTTTATAATATTTTATTATAAAGGCTCTTTTTATTAAAAGCTAGTCGACCAAATCATAAACCCCTAAGAATTTTTTCTTTATTTCTTCTTGCCCACACGCAAGCCTATCGTTTGAGATCTTAAACTTTTTCTTTTCTAAAACTACAAACTTAAGCCCTTGATCAACAACTACTTTTTCTTTGGTGCCAACATAAGACACAAACTTTCCGTTTTTGTCGAAATTGATATATTTTACGCCTTTTCTATAACGAGCAGACATCGGAATTTGCATTGCGTTCAAACGTTTTACAAAGCCATTGTTTGCGATAATAAACAAATCTTCTGTTAGATTTTGTCCAGCAAAAACAACTGAGTCTTTATCGTCCAAATTTATTCCTTTTACTCCACCAGAAACTCTGCCTTGAACAGGAATTTCGCTCTTTTCAAAATTTACACAATTTCCAAGTTTTGAAAGAATCAAAATTGTTTTGCCTTTTATGGAATGTTCAACAGAAATAAGCTTGTCTTTTTCTCCCAGTTTTACGACTTGGTAGAAAGATTTTGAAATAACAAGTTCTTTTTCTTCACTCCGTTTAACCATACCGGCTTCGGTAAAGAACAAAATTTCTCCTTCTCCTTCAACTTTCAAAACTGCAACTGGGGTTTCCATAATATCAATTGACTTATCGAGTTGTTTCAGAGTTGTTCCTTTTTCCCTCCACTTACATTCAGGAATTTTGTCAACAGTTGTTTTTAAACAATTTCCTCTATCTGTGAAAATCAAAACTGTATCAGTCGGTTTAACCCCCAACAAAGTCGTATGAATATCAAACAAAGTAGAACTATCGCTCAAAGTTTTTTGTGACTTTGCATAATTTTTCATATTAACTTTTTTTATCGTCTTCCCTGCAGAAAGGGCTACAAGATAATCTTTTGTTTCTTCAATTTCTTCTATTTTTGTAAGGTTAATTTCGTCCGAACCTGCCTCAACCGAACGTCTTGGAGTGTTGAAACGTTTTTTGATATCCAAAATTTCTTTCTTAACCACTTCAAGTTGAAGTTTTTGAGATGCTAAAATTGCTTCAAACTCTTTAATTTTTGCCTTCAGACCAGCAAGTTCTTCTGTCAATTTGTTTACTTCCAAATTGACGAGTCTTGCCAATCTCATATCCAAAATTGCTTGAGCTTGTTTTTCAGACAAATTAAACTTTGCCCTCAATTTTGTTTTGGCTTCACTCACATTTGCAGAGGTCTTGATAATTTTGATTACAGCATCAATATTTTTGATAGCAATAAGCAGCCCTTCAACAATATGGGCTCTTTCTTTGGCTACGTTGAGATCATATTTTGTCCTTCTAACAACCACATCTCTTTGGAAAGCAGTATAATATGAAATGATATCCATCAGATTCATAAGTTTTGGTTTTCCACCTGCAATCGCAACCATATTGATTGCATACGAAACTTGCAAATTTGTAGATTGATACAAAAGCCCCAAAATCTTCTTTGCGTCAGCCTCTTTCTTAAGGCGAATCACGGCTCTCATACCATTTCTATCACTTTCGTCTCTAATTTCACTAATTACAGAAAGTTTATCTTTGTTTTTTTCTTTTAATTCGGCAATTTTTTGAAGCAACAAAGCTTTATTTACTTGATAAGGAAGTTCTGTAATCACCAAACTTTGTTTATCGCCATTTTGTTCTATTCCCACTTTTGCACGCAAAACAATCTTGCCTTTTCCCGTTTCGTATGCGCTCCTTAGGCCATCTCCAAAAATAACCTCTCCCCCTGTAGGAAAATCAGGTCCCTTGATAATTTTCATCATTTTATCAAGAGTTATTTTCGGATTGTCTATATAGGCTACAACACCATCAATAACTTCTCCAAGATTGTGAGGAGGAATATTTGTTGCAACCCCTACGGCAATACCTGAAGCACCGTTTACCAAAAGGTTTGGAAATCTTCCTGGCAAAACATCAGGTTCTTTTAACGTATCGTCAAAGTTAAGCCCCCAACGAACAGTATCTTTTTCTAAATCTCTTAAAAGCTCCATCGCCAACGGAGTCATTCTTGCTTCGGTGTAACGCATCGCTGCGGCACTGTCACCATCAATAGACCCAAAGTTTCCGTGACCATCAACAAGTGGAGCTCTAAGAATAAAGTTTTGTGACATTCTTACCATAGCATCATAAACAGAACTATCTCCGTGTGGGTGATATTTACCCATACAATCGCCGACAATTCTTGCTGATTTTCTATATGGCTTATCAGGAGAAAGCCCGAGTTCGAGCATTGAATACAAAATTCTTCTCTGAACAGGTTTAAGACCATCCTCAACTCTTGGCAACGCTCTGTCCATAACTACGTGTTCTGTATAAGGAATCATTGAGTCGTGCAAAACTTCTTCCAATGGTTTAAACAAAACTCCGTCGCCGCCATAAATGTTTCCACCGTTTCCACTTGAACCGTTTGAATTGTCACCTTCTTTCTCTAATGCAAGTTTAGTCTTTTTTTCTTCCACTTTAACTTCCTTTTGTTGAGGCTGAACAGACCAAATATCCATTTGCCCTTCAACTTTTTCTATCTTATCGACTTTCTCTTCTTCTTTTTGAGGAATCAAAAGTTCGTCATAACGCATTTGTCCTTCTATAGGTTCTATAACATTAGGTTTAAATTCGTCATTTTTGTTGTTCATTTTAGCCCTCAACTTAATCTAACTTTTTATACTCTCTCATAAATGTATCTTCTCTATCAAAGTTTGCGTGCTCGCTAATATAAGCCTTTCTTTCTTCAATAGCATCCCCCATCAAAGTGGTAATCATTTTTTCAGCTTGTGCAGCATCGTCAATAGTCACTTGAATGAGCGTTCTGTTTTGTGGATCCATAGTTGTTTCCCAAAGCTGTTCTGGATTCATTTCTCCAAGACCTTTGTATCTTTGAATCATATAGCCCTTTCCTGCAGATGCAACAGCTTCGGCAAGCTCATTGTCACTGTAGACATATTTCTCAAAATCTTTTTTATAAACTTTATAAAGTGGAGGAAGCCCAATAAATACGTGCCCATCCATAATCAAAGGTTTCATATAACGATAGAAGAACGTCAGCAAAATTGCCCTTATGTGTGCACCATCTTGGTCGGCATCGGAAAGAATAATAACTTTGTTGTATCTCAAACTAGATAAATCAAAATCTTCTCCAAAGCCAGTGTCCAAGGCTGAAATAATCGTTCTTATTTCTTCGTTTGCCAAAACTTGGTCAATACGTTTCTTTTCTGCATTAAGAGGTTTACCCCTAAGAGGCAAAATGGCTTGAAACTTTCTGTCTCTTCCTTGTTTTGCACTTCCTCCCGCAGAATCTCCCTCCACGATAAAGAGTTCGCTTTTTGTTCTGTCTCTAGAAGTCGAAGCTGCAAGCTTTCCTACCAAATTAAAATTTTCTGCACTGTTTTTTGCTCGAGTAAGTTCTTTTGCTTTTTTTGCTGCAAGTCTTACTTTTGCTGCTTGCTTTGCTTTGTTGACAATAATTTCTGCATATGTAAAGTTTTTCTTGTCAGACAAAAGTTTTCCAAGCTCTTGCAATGACAATGCCTCAACTTCTGTCCTCGCTTCTGGATTTCCTAATTTTGTCTTGGTTTGTCCTTCAAACTGAACATTGCTCATTTTGACGTTTACTATCGTAACAAGACCCTCTCTAAAGTCTTCACCTAGAAGATTTGGCTCTTTTTCTTTAAGCATATTGTTGCTTCTTGCAAAGTCATTGAACGCTTTTGTCAAAGCACTCTTAAATCCAATTTCATGCATTCCTCCCTCGGTAGTAGGAATATTGTTTACATATGAAAATGTATTCTCTGTATAAGAATCAGTAGCAACAAAGCTCACTTCCAGATCTACAATCTTGCTTTCAGCTGAAAAATATATTGGATTTTTGAAAAGAGGATTTTTGCCTTCTACTAAATAAGAGACATAATCCTTGATGCCCCCTTCATAACAGAATTCTCCTTTCTCTTTTGTCTCTTCATTTTCAACGATTATTTTCAGTCCTTTGTTCAAAAATGCCAATTCTCTTGCGCGCCTTGAAATGGTTTCAAAACTAAATTTTTGCTCTCCAAAAACTCTATCGTCTGGCAAGAATGAAACTGAAGTTCCTGTAGTCTTGCTTATGCCAATCTCTTTTAATGGGGCGACAGGCACACCACTATGTATTTTTCCATTTTTATCTTCAAAAGAATTAAATTCTATAAAATATTTTTTTCCACCTTTATTTACGGTGACTTTACACCATTTTGAAAGAGCATTTGTAACAGAAGCCCCAACACCATGCAAACCACCAGAAAACTTATAATTTTCATTATTAAACTTTCCACCAGCATGAAGAGTTGTATAAACAACTTCAACCCCACTCTTTTTCAACGTTGGGTGCACATCAACAGGGATACCTCTTCCATTGTCTTCTACAGTTGCACTTCCATCTTTGTGTAAAATGATTTTTATTGTATCTCCAAAGCCATTTGAGATTTCGTCAATTGCATTGTCTACAATTTCCCACAATATATGGTGATAACCTCTTGAGCTTGTCGTACCAATGTACATACCAGGTCTTAACCTAACAGCATCAAGACCATCCAAAACAACAATATCTTTTGACTCATATTTTTTTTCTGCCATAATTTCTCCAATTTGTTTACATCTTTAAATAGTATAGCACAAAAGCCCAAATTAAAAAAATAATTTATACAATTTTTCGAGTTTTACACAAAACGTTCTGATTTGCAAACTCTTGAATTGTATAAATATTTAATTATCTGTATTTTTATTCATAATCAAACGATAACATAATTGATAAAACAAGTCGCACCATTTGAAACTACGATCGCAGTTTTAACTTCTCCATTTGAAGCGATAGACGAATCAAAATTTTGTACAGACACATCACTATCTCCAACATTTTTGATTGCAATAGGCGTGTCATTTACATCATAACAAACCAATATCAATTCAAATATGTCGTCACTAAATTGTTTAAATTGGAAAACCTTGTTTGCTCCAAGAATTTCAATATATTTGTAAACAACAGAATATGTTTTGTAATATGAAAAGCTATAGAAATCAAACTTTGCTGTAAAAGTTCCAACTTTGTCTGTAGAAAAATTTTCAACATTTTCAGCACAAACCTTTATGAGCGACAAATTACTTAAAATCAAAACCAACTCAACGCTTTGCACGTTTGCTTCTTGATTTAAAACAAAATTATCAGAAAAACCCTCAACGGTCAAGATTGATTTGATTGTCGGAACATCAACAACTTTTGCTTTTCCAACATTTATTGGAATTTCTATAGCACGTAAATTGCCGATAACCCCTTTCATTAATGTCAACTTTTGATATTCTATTTTTGCAACAGCATTTCCTGATAAGAACATAGAATAATTCAAAGCATCAACCCTGGTTAATGAAAATTCATAAACCTTTTCAACAACATTCAAAGAAGCAATCTTTTTTGCTACCTTTAATGTCGTTTTTGTATCAGGAACAAATTCCAACACTTCATAGACACAGTCTTCAACTTCGGCTGAAGTTCCAACATAATTTGAAACTGAAGAAAAATAACCTACCGAATAATCAAAATAAAGTTCTTGTCCCCGATAAGAAACAACGGCCGTTCTTTTTTCTGTCAAAGACGAAGTGTCAAAATCTAAAATCTCTACATTTTCAAAAGTATCCACAAAAACAACTTTGTCGAAATGGTCGTAACAATAAATTTTGAGATCTTTTCCAAGGGTTTGATTCAATTCAAAATCAAAAACTTGATTGCCAAAGTCAACTGTTTTGTAACCAACCGAATAGTCTACTGTTTCAGAAAAACCTTCATAAGAGACAATCATTTTATATTGCCCAACTTCATTTGTAGAAAAATTTAGAACATATGATTGTTGCAGTGGCACTATTTTTGTAGAACCTTCTCCCACATCAACAGAAAGCTTTGACCCTTCAACCGACAAAGGTTCGTTGACCGAAAAATCATTCTTAGCCAAAGAAATCTCATTGATTCCAAATACAGTTTCACTGTCGGGATTTTCACTTCCAATAGCCATTGGAATAAAGCATTCGGCTATCACAACGACACCCATTCCCAACATCAAAAATATCATAACTAACATAATTTTTTTGAAAAAATTCAAAACTCCCTCCTGAGCGCAGAGCGAGGCTATGATATCATAAATCAATTTTTGGTGTCAAACATTTTTCTATTTTTTTCTAAAAAAAGTTATTTTTATCAAAAAAATGACATAAAATATCAAAAAAAGTCGAATTTTTGTCATTTTTGGAGCATATTTATGAAAAAAAAGATCGTTTTTACTGGAGGAGGCACAGCAGGACACATTTATCCAGCCTTGGCCGTTGCTGAAAAACTTAAGGACTTTGAGTTGCATTACATCGGAGGAAATGGTTTGGAGAAAGAAATCTTAGACCAACATCCAAATATAAAATTCCACGAAATATCGACAGTCAAATTAGAACGTAAACTTACATTAAAAAACTTGTTAATCCCATTCAAACTTTTAAAATCAATAAAAGAATCAAAAAAAATTTTGAAAGAAGTCTCTCCTTCCTTAATATTCTCAAAAGGAGGATTTGTTTCCGTTCCGGTTGTAATTGCCGGAAAAAAAACTAAGGTTCCAACCATTAGCCATGAAAGCGATTTAAGTATGGGCTTGGCTAATAAAATCATATTAAAATATTGTGACACTATGTGCACCAGTTTCAAACAAACAGCCTCGACAAATTCAAAATGTGTTTATACCGGTCAACCGATTAGACAAAAAATTTTTATGGGCAAAAAATTAGATCTTGACTTTGATAAAAGCAAACCAACTATATTAATTTTAGGTGGAAGCCTTGGCGCAAAATTCTTAAATGATATCATTTTTGACAATTTAGACTCTTTGACCAAAAATTATAATCTTTTGCACATCACCGGAAAGAAAAACTTTAAAGATGTAAAACACAAAAATTATAAATGTGTGGCATACGCAGAAAACATCGAAGATTTTTATGCAAGCGCAGACTTAGTTGTTGCCAGAGCTGGCAGTGGTGTAATAAACGAACTTCTTTCTTTGCAAAAACCAATGTTGCTAATCCCTCTTTCAAAAAAATGTTCTCGTGGAGACCAAATCGAAAACGCCAAACTTTTTGAAAAGTTAGGCTATGCAGAAATGATTGAAGAAGAAGAATTTGGTTTTGAATTTTTTTTCAATAAAATAGAAAAAATATCAAAAAACAAACAAAATATTATACAAAATATGAAAAAAACTGCAAAAAACAATGCAGTTGATAACATTCTTGAAATTCTTTATAAATATATAAAAAACTAAAATTTTAATAAAAAACAAATATTTTTATATTTTTCTTTAATAAATACACCAATTTTAATTTATTTTTAAATTTTTTAAATTTGGCAAACCATAGCCTTCATAATTCATTTCAAAGCCAAGGGGTTGAGATATTTTTAACAAAATATTTTTTATCTCTGTTGGGGTTGCACCTTTATATTTTTCTAACAACAAAGCTGAAAGGCCAGCTATCATTGGAGTTGCAACTGAAGTTCCACTCAGTTTCGTATAATTTTGTTTAATTCCACAAGAAACAATATCTACACTTGGGGCCACAACGTCAGGCTTTGTTTTTCTAAAAGCTGGGCCGCGCGAAGAAAATTTAGCCATCTCAAAAAAGTTTTTATCGAAGGACATATCGTCATAGCGATTGTCGTCTATTCCTCCAACTGTAATTATTTTTGAACTTATACCTGGGGACTTGATGGTTTGATATTCTGGACCACTATTTCCAGCGGCAGCTACAACCACAACACCATCTTTCCAAAGAGAGTCTGCGCCAATCATAATTGGATCGTTTGCACCCAAAGGCTCACTCCCAAAACTCATACAAACGACATCGATTCCTTGTTTTTTGTGATTGTCGTAAACCCATTCCATTGCGTCTAAAATCTTATTTGCGCTAGCCTCCCCACTCTCATTTAAGGCTTTCAATGAAAATATATTTGACTTAGGGGCGGTTCCAGAATACTTAAATTTTGACAAAGCCCCATTTCCAGAGCACACTCCACAAACAAAAGTTCCATGCCCGTTGTCGTCATACAACGATGTCTTGTCGGCTACAAAATCTTTAAACAAACAAATTCGATTTTTTCCGACCATAAAATCACAATGAGGCGCAAGCCCTGTATCAATAAAAGCTATCCCCACACCCTCTCCATAAAAACTCAAAGATTCTGTATTCAATATCTTTTTAGAGACAAACATCATACAGCTTGCAGTTGCTATCGAAAAAATATAGTCAATTTCACAAAGATTTGAAAGGGCAAAAATTTCTTTTTGTGATGCCTTGCAATAAAAAGAATTTATGAATAAATATTCATTGCAAATTTGTATTGAATTTCTTTCTAAAACTGCTTTTGTTTCATAAAAATTTCTTCCGTAAACAAAGCAAGGCGCTTTTCTATTGAAATTTAATATTTGAATTTGATTTAAAAGCCTTGCATCAATCTTATTTTCGTTCATTTAAAACTTTCCAATATTCTCAACATATTCTCATAGGTTTGTTTTGGAAGATAATTTTTAAGTTGTTCAACTGAAGACTGCAAGCCATTATAATCAAATTTTCCGCTTACCTTTTGCTCTCTTATTTGATTAGAAAGCCTATCCATAAGTTCGTTTGAGGAGCAGTTTTTAAGTTCTTCATAGCTCTGTTTTATATCCTTTTCTCTTGTTGATGTTTTTGTTTGATTTTGTGACATCTCGCTTAATTTCATAGAATTCTCCTAAAATCAATATATGAAAAATTTGTGCAGAATTTACAACTTAACCATATTTCATTCATATAAAATATTATGGAAAATTTTAAAAATTCAAGTTTTTATCCTCAAGATCTTAATTTTGATAATACTAATCCCGAAAACAATCAAAAACAACAACACTCTCAGACCAACTTTATGCCAAACAATCTTATGGGACTACTTTCTGGAAATTTGGACATTTCAAGCATTTTGTCTTCTTTTTTGTTTAAAGGAAATATGCCAAATCTTTTTTCGAATCTAGGATCTGCTCAACCACAACAAATGATGGAAACATTATCAAACCTAATGACAAAAAAAACACCCTCCAATGAGAGTGTTGATATTGAAATCGAAGAACTTTGATTATTCAACCAATTTTCCATGGTCGAAATAAATGTGTTTTTTGCAGATTTTTTCTGCTATTTCAGGTCTAGTGCAAGCCAAGATTAAGGTTGTATTAGAAGTTTTTAGTTTTTTTATCAAGCTCAAAATAGCATCAATGTAAACATCTGAAATTTGGTCAAAGATATTGTCTACCAACAACAAATCAAGTTGTCTAAAGGACAATCTAATAAGCGAAAGAATATACTTATCTTCAATCCTAATATTCTTAATCTTTTCATCTCTAATTTTTTCAAGAGAAAAATCAATGATTGCATTGTTTATCATTTTTTCGGCTTCTGCAGGCTTTACACCCTTCTTGTGCAAAATATATTTAAAGTTTTCATAAACGGTCTTATTTTCTAAAAAAACAGGGCAATATGGAACATAACCGACACTTAAATCAGTTTTAAAATCAACTTTTTTAAGAGGAATTTTGTTTATATAAATTTCGCCACTATCAAAATCTTCAAGCTTTACGATTACCCTCAAAAGAGACGTTTTTCCACTGTTTTCTTCTCCAATAAATGCCACGCTTTCACCAGCCTCAACGTCTATATTTATATCTTGAAGGGCATAGAATTCTTTTGTATATTTTAAATTTAGGTTTTTAATAGACAACATAGTTTTGCTCCTATGTCTATATGATACTATATCTCAAAAAAAAATAAAAGTAAAATTGTGAGAAAAGTTATTTTTCTTCACATTTTTTTACTTCTATTTTCAATTCTTTCGATATTCCTTCGCTCAAAACCAAGATTTCTTCTTGCGTTTTTTCATTGACTTTAACTTGCCCTGCAACTACTCTAAAAGTTAAATCCACATCATTATCGGCACAAAAGTTAAAGATTTTGTTTCCATAATCTTCATATTTTTGATATCCTGCCTCAACAGAGGTCCCATTGGTTTTGCTAATCAAATATGTCAAATTGTACCAAAAATCTTTTTTAGGCAAATATATCGAATATTGATCGCCGGCTTCTACACCAAAATTTAGAATTTGTTCGTCTTTGCTTGAACGCACTTGCACATCTACATATTTGTCATTAACCCTATCGTCTTTGTCCAAAACAAGTTTTACTGCATATTTTGTACTCAAAGCTCCAGTAGAATCTGACAAATGAGCAGACATAATTTTTGTCTCTCCACTGCAACCTACCAACAAAAAAGAAAAACAAACACACCAAACAATAAGAATAAACTTTTTCATATTGTTATTATGCTTGTTTTCTTTATAAATTATTTATTTAAAATTAATAATTTACTTCAATCAAACCATATTTTTGATCGTTTCTTCTATAAAGAATATTTACTTTTCCTGTTTCCGCATTAAGAAATACATAAAAAGAGTGTCCCAAACGCTCAATGGCGTCTTTTGCATCTTCAAGCAATGTTGGTTCCAAATCAAACACTTTTCTCTTGTAAACCTCTGGCAATTTTACTTCTGGCATTTCTTCCAAAAATTCAAATGTAGGCTTGGCAACCCTTTTGCTTTGTGTCGTTTTTTCTCTATTTCTTACAATTTGCTTTTCAATCTTTGGCAATGCGAGGTCAATGTTGTCATACATATTGTCACTTGAAACTTCTGCTCTATATAAAAGACCTTTGTTTGTAACATTTACTTCCAACTTTTCAATGTTGTTTTGTTTTGAACAAACAACCCTTGCTGAAGCGTCTTCACCAAAATATTTTTGTAACTTTTCCAATTTTTCAGAAATAACATCTTTAAAGCGATTTCCTATTGCATATTTTTTTTCAACAAATGTAATTTTCATAATTCCCTCCTATTTGTTACATAATCATTTTATCAAAAAAGGTATAATATTCCAAACGATTTTTATTATTCAACTGAATTAAATATCAATTTATCTCCCTCAAGGTCGACTTCAATCACTCCCCTACTTGGAAGTTGTCCGAGCAAAATCTTTTCGGCAATTCGATCTTCAATTTCTTGCTCAATAAATCTTTTAAGTGGTCTAGCACCATAAATCAAATTTGATCCTTTTGCTACTATATAATCAATCGCTTTTGGATCTATTTTTAAATACAGATTTTTCGAAGCAAGTCTTTTGTTGAGGCTTGCAATCATAATATCTGAAATTTTGATTAAGTGCTGTTTAGACAAACTCTCAAATATGCATATAACATCAATTCTGTTTATAAGCTCTGGCTTAAACTTTTTCTTCAAAGCGTCCATATAAACATCTTTTTCAGAAACCTTATCAGCAGACTCGTTTCCAAATCCAAGTTGTTTATGCTGTCTGATTTCGTTGGCCCCTATGTTGCTGGTCATTATTATAACAGTGTTTTTAAAACTTACCGTTCTGCCTTTGCCATCGGTTAGTCTACCATCGTCCAAGATTTGCAAAAGTGCGTTCAAAATCTCTGGATGCGCTTTTTCTATCTCGTCAAACAAAACGACACTATATGGCTTTCTTCTCACTTGCTCTGTAAGTTGGCCACCCTCGTCAAAACCCACATATCCCGGAGGAGAACCAATAAGTTTTGAAACCGTATGACTCTCCATATATTCACTCATATCAATTCTAACAATATTGTTTTCATTGTCAAAAAGGGCTTCAGCAATTGCTTTTGAGAGCTCAGTTTTTCCAACTCCCGTTGGTCCCATAAACAAAAACGAACCTATTGGACGTTTGCTATCTTGAAGACCAACTCTAGCCCTTCTTATAGCTTTTGAAACAGCATTTATTGCTTCGTCTTGACCAACAACTCTCTTGTGTAAGATTTCTTCGAAGTGAATAAGTTTTTCTTTCTCTCCTTCAGTGAGTTTCGTCACTGGAATTCCTGTCCACTTTGACACAACTTCAGCAATCTCGTTTTCGCCAATTTGCCCACTGGCACTCTTTTTTACAATCGAATCATTGTGAGTCTTAAGCTCATTTTCGAGATTTATTATCTCTGATTGCAGTTTTGCTGCCTTTTCATAATTTCTTTGAATCGAAGCTTCGTCTCTACTTGCAGATAACGACTTGATTTTCTCTTCTAAATCCCTAACTTTTTGAGGTTTTAAGGTAAAATTAACTTTTGCTTTAGAACAAGCTTCGTCAATAAGATCAATGGCTTTGTCTGGCAAACTTCTATCAGTAATATATCTATCTGACAAATTTGCAGCAGCTTCAATCGCTTCATTTGTAATTATTATTTTGTGAAAAGCTTCGTAGGTATCCTTAAGTCCCTTCAAAATTTGTATCGTCTGCTCTACGGATGGAGGATTTACCATAACAGGTTGAAACCTTCTTTCTAAAGCTTTGTCTTTCTCAATATATTTGCGATATTCGTCTGTAGTAGTCGCACCAATTGTTTGCAACTCTCCTCTGGCCAAATAAGGCTTCAACATATCAGATGGGCTAGTTTCTCCTTTTTCACTTCCTGCTTGAGCCAATGTATGAATTTCGTCGATAAATACGATAATATTGCCGTTTTCTATAATAGTTTCAATAGTATCTTTAAGTTTCTCTTCCATTTGACCACGATATTTTGTTCCGGCCATAAGCCCACCAATTTCAAGAGAGAAAATGCTCTTGTTTTTGATTTCTTCTGGCACATCTCCACTCGCAATCGCTTGAGCCAACCCCTCAACAACAGCCGTCTTTCCAACCCCAGCTTCTCCTATAAGCACTGGGTTGTTTTTCGTTTTTCTACACAAAATTTCTATGACTCTTTGAATCTCTTCTTCTCTACCAATTACTGGGTCAAGTTTATGCTGACGCGCCTTTAAAGTTATATCACTTCCCATTTCAAGCAATTTCTCTGGCAGTTCACTCCCAGATTGGCTGTCTTCTACTTTTTTTCTTTCTCTTGAAGCTTGCAGGGTTGCCAAAATTTTTGCTTTCAAGTCGTCTACATTTATAGCAAAAACATTTTCTAAAACCTTTGTTGCATAACAACTTTTGCTGGATAAAATTGCCAACAAAAGATGTTCCGTTCCAATAAAAGAATGATTCAAATCCATTGCTATATGCTGAGCAATTTGAAACAATTCTTTTGTTCTTGGTGTGAGTTCTACATTGCCAAAAAGCGATATTCCACTCGAAGACTCTTCAAAAAGTTCGAAAAGAGCATTTTCTGTCACGCCCAATTCGGCTAAAACTTTTGAAGCCGTACATTCTTTAACACTTACAAGACCATACAAAATATGTTCTGTGCCAACCAAATTGCTACCAAATCGCAAAGCGATTTTGCTAGCGTTTTTTATCACTTTTTCAATGCTATCAGAAAACAAATTGTTGTTTAAAGCCATAAAACCTCCTATTTTGCAACAAGTTCGCTTATTTTCTTATTTATATACTCGCTTCTAAGAACATTTTCCTTGATTTTATTTGAAAAATTTTCATTAAGTTCTCTTAAGTTTGCACTCGCTCCTTCAATTGAAAGTTTGTCAAATTTTTTCATATCTAAGATTTTTAAAAATCCAAGAGCGTCTCCGAATTTAACTAAGGACAACAACTCCACCATCTCTTTTTCGTTAAGTAAATAGCCCTCTTTCAAAACTGCATAGGCTCTGTAAACCTCGTCAATAAGTTGATCGTGATTGCTTGCCAAAATATCTTCTCGTGCAGAGAGTTCCATTTCGCATATGTTGTAAACATAATCAGAAACACCATCTACAATTTCTTCTTCTGTAAGCCCCAACGAATTTTGATTTGAAATTTGATAAAGACTTCCTATATTTTCTGTTCCTTCGCCATAAATTCCTCTCAATGTAAAACCTTGTGCTCTTGCTTCATTTATTATGAGATTAATATCATTATTTCTTTCTAGTGCAGGCAAAAACAACATAACTGAGGCTCTCATTCCCGTGCCCAGATTTGCAGGACTAGCTGTTAAAAATCCATAATCTTCTGAATAAGCAACATCAATTTCTCTTAACAAAAAGTCGTCAAGCTTCTTTATTTCTCTAAAAGGGCGATAAAGATTAAAGCCATTCATAATGCATTGTTCCCTAATATGATCTTCTTCATTCACCATAACAATCAAATGTTCGTCGCCACTTAAAGCAAATGCTGAAATATCTTTATTTTCTATAAGTTCTTTGCTTATTATATGTCTTTCTAATAAAGCATTACATTCATTTAAGGAAAGATTTTTAAGACGACTTATGTCAAAATCACCAAATTTTTCAAGAACATTTGAAACAGTGTTTAAGATAAAAACTGCGTCAGTCTCCCTACGCAGTTTCGTGAAAAAATTGAAGCCAGAAAAATTTCTAGCCAATCGTATTCTTGAAGAAATAGCAATTTTTTGAAAATTTTCGTTCATATGATTTCCCAACGTTTAATTTATTGTTTATTCTTCTTTTGTTTTGTGTCTTTTACCACCAAAAGATTTGTCTACAGCTTTCTTTACGGCTTCTAATTCATAGCACTTTTCACATCCCACAAATCCAGTTTCCATTATCTCTTGAATGTCTGTTTGACATTTAGCACATTTTTGCATTTCTACTCCTTGTCCAAGCCCTTCATTGTGAGAGATATACGTTTTTTAGCAAGATCAATCGCCATAACTTTTACGTCAACAACATCTCCAACCTTTACAATGTCTGAGGGATGCTTTACAAAGCCATCGGAAAGTTGAGAAATATGAACAAGCCCATCTTGGTGAACCCCTATATCTACAAACACACCAAAATCAACTACATTTCTTACTACTCCAGAGAATGTCATACCTTCTTTTAGGTCTTCCATATGAATAACATCACTTCTTAAAACTGGTTTTGGCATAGATTCTCTTATGTCTCTACCTGGCTTCAAAAGTTCTGAAGTTATGTCGTTTAAGGTTGGTACACCAATGCCACATTCTTCGGCAACGTTTTGTTCTCCTTTTTGTTCAATCATTTTTGGAAGAAGAACAAGATTGTTTTCTTTTACATCTGCTTCACTCAATTCAAAAAGTTTCAAAAGTTTTCTTGTTGCTTCATAACTTTCTGGATGCACTGAGGTGTTGTCAAGCACATTTTCCCCTCCAACAACCCTCAAGAAACCTGCACATTGCTCGAAAGCTTTTGGTCCCAATTTAGGAACCGACAGCAGTTCTTCTCTTGATTTAAAGCCTTTGTTTTTGGTTCTGAATGCCACAATATTTTTAGCTATAGACATATTAAGCCCAGAAACATATGACAACAGGCTTGGAGAAGCTGTGTTCAAATCTACCCCGACGCTGTTAACGCAGTCTTCTACTACACCTGTTAAAACTTCAGTCAAGCGATTTTGTGGCATATCATGTTGATATTGACCAACACCAATTGATTTTACATCAATTTTAATAAGTTCTGCCAAAGGATCTTGCAGTCTTCTTGCAATTGAAACAGCACTTCTTAAAGAAACATCATAGTCAGGAAATTCTTCTGCCCCCAATTTTGAAGCAGAATAAACTGAAGCCCCTGCTTCGCTTACAACTGCATAGCTAACAGGTCTATTTACGTGTTTGATAAGTTCTGCAACAAATATCTCAGCCTCTTTTGATGCTGTTCCATTTCCAATTGAAACAATATCAACATTATGTTTTTCAATCAAAACTTTCAATTTTTCAATGCTTTCTTCAGTTTTTGATTGTGGTGGAGTTGGATAAATCACCGTAGTATCCAAAACGGCTCCGTTTTTGTCAATAACTGCGATTTTACAACCAGTTCTATAAGCTGGATCCAATCCCAAAATAATGTTGTTTTTAAGTGGAGATTCCATAAGTAAAGGTTTTAAGTTTACTTCAAACATTTTGATGGCTTGTTCGTTTGCAACATCTGTCAAATTGCTTCTGCATTCTCTTTCAAGAGATGGGAAAAGCAACCTTTCATAAGCATCTGCAATTACCTCGTCCATTAAAACATTTGTATCTTCATTGTCTTTTTTAAAATGTTTTTCAATACGAGGGAAAGTCAATTTTGTATCAATCTCAATGTCAACTTTCAAACACTTTTCTTTTTCACCACGATTTATCGCCAAAATTCTGTGACTAGGAAGAGTCTTAACTTCTTGCTTAAAGTTTGAATATGTTTCATAAGTCAAATTGTTTTCATTTTCAACAAGTTGACACACGATAAAAGCTTTTTCTGCAATAAGTTCACGAAGTTCTTTTCTGAGTTCTGCACTGTCAGAAATTCTTTCTGCAACAATATCTTTTGCTCCTGCTACAGCCTCTTCAACAGTAGGAACTTCTTCTGTTATATATTTCTTTGCTTCTTCCCAAATTTGGTATTCTTTTGATTGCGCTTGCAAAACATCTGCCAACCCTTCCAAACCTTTTGCAATAGCAACAGAGGCTCTTGTTTTTCTCTTTGGCTTGTAAGGTCTATAGATATCTTCAACTTCAGTCAAAGTCATAGCGTTTTCTAAGTCTTTTGCAAGTTGTTCAGTCCATTTGCCTTGCTCTGTTATAACTTTTTGAACTTTTGCTTTTTCGTCTTCTAAGTTTCTAAGGTATTTCAATCTGTCAGCAAAATCTCTAAGCACTTGGTCGTCGCAAGAGCCATGCATTTCTTTTCTATATCTTGCGATAAAAGGAATTGTATTCCCTTCGTCAATCAAATCAATAATGTTTTGTGAATAATCTTCTCTAAGTGCAAATTCACTTGAAAGTCTTTCTTTAATAGTCATTTTTATTTCTCCTTGTTTTCTTTTCCTTCTTATATTTTACCATAATTCTTAGCTAAACCTATCAAAATTTCACCATTTTTTTGAATTATTTTTCCATTTTTTATTGTATAAAGCACATCTTGTTTTGATTTTTCCCAAATCAAAGTTTTAAAAATATTGTTATAAATAGATTCTGAATATCTAACAACTATAAAATTGGCGAAATTTTCTTCTTTGACGGTTAAATCACACCCTAAAATGTCTCCACTATTGATTGTTGCAAGTTTTAAAACTTCTTGTTCGCTAATACAATCAACATCTTCAAACAAACCTCTTTGTGTAAGTACAATTTGTCTCATAAAAGCAAAAAAGTCCACTTCAAAAGAATATCCACTTCCTATTCCAACCCTAAAATCCAATGATTTTAACGCCAACAAGTTTGTAGGACGCCTAGCCATTCTTCCGTCTTCACTTGGAGTAATACAAAAACCACATTCATATTGCGAGAAAAGTTGAAGTTCGTCTTTTTCAAAACAATTTCCCCCAACGACAACGGGCTTTCTGTCCAAAAAACCAAAATCCTCCAAGACCTGTGACAATGGTTTTTTATAAGTTTTATCAATTTGCCCAAGTTCGTCCAATGACTGTCCTACCTTCAAAAACAGCAAACTTTTATCCTTCGCAACTTGATTGCTAAACTGACTCAACTCTTTTTCTTCTCTCTCACTAATCCCTTCTAAACACGTTGCTGAAGTATATGATAAGTCATTTTGAAAAACAACTCCTGCCAAAGCATTTTTCTGGTCAAAAATTTCTTTTATATTATCCTGAGCAATCCAATTCCCTGAGCTTTGAGCATACGCCTTCTGGCTGTCACAAAAAACATTTGCAAAGCCCGGCAAAACATAGTTTCCGTTTAAATCAACAATTTCACATTTTTCGTCAAGTCCCCTTGCAATAGACTCAATTTTTTGATCTCTTACCAAAATGTCGACGTTTGATATTATTCCACTAGAAATATCTATAAGATTTGCATTTTTAAACAATGTTTGCATAAATCCTCCGTATAACAAATCACATTTTTTAACATAACAATTATAACAAAAAAGTGAGAGTAAAGGCAAATGATAGAAAAAACAATTTTACATATAGACGTAAACAATTATTATGCTTCTGTTGAATGTGCAACCAATCCAAATTTAAAAGACAAGCCCCTCGCCGTTACGGGTAACCCCGAAAAACGAACGGGTATAATTTTGGCAAAAAACCAAATAGCCAAATCATTTGGAATAAAAACTGGCGAAACCATCTGGCAAGCAAAGCAAAAATGCCCAGAATTGATTACTATGGGGCCCCATTATGCGTTATACGAAAAAATTTCAAAACAACTTCACGAACTTTATCTTCAATATACAGACTTCGTAGAACCTTTAGGTCTTGACGAATGTTGGCTTGATGTGACTAATTCGCTAAATTACTTAAAAAAAACAGGCCAACAAATCGCAGACGAACTAAGAGAAAAGGTTAAGAAACAATTCGGATTTACCGTATCTGTAGGCGTATCCTTTTCCAAACTTTTTGCCAAACTTGGAAGCGACCTAAGAAAACCTGATTTTACGACGATTATAGAAAAAGAAAAATTTAAAGAAAAGACCTATCATTTACCATTGAATTCTATCATTGGAATTGGAAGTCGGCTAGAGAAGAAGTTTGAAAAAATGAATATCACAACAATAGGCGAGTTCGCCTCTTTAAAAATAGAGTTTGTGTCAGACATTATGGGAAAAACAGGATTTGAACTTTGGCACAAATTAAATGGAAGTTTTGACGAAAAAGTTGCAAATTATTACCTTCTCGCGCCGCCAAAAAGTATAGGAAATGGAACAACAACAATAACTGACGTTAAAACTAGAGAAGAGATCAAAAAAGTAATCGTTTTTCTTAGTGAAAAGGTCGCTTTTCGTCTACACGGATATCAAGCTAGCACTATAACAGTCACTTTAAAAACAAACAATTTCGAAAAATATAGACATTCACGAACCATCAGCCCGATTCAAACCCTTGAAGAAATCTCAGAGCAAGCTATGAATTTGGTAGATAGTTTTTGGAAGTATGATCAATATGTTAGAGCAATAAGAGTTAGAGTTTCTTCCCTTAAAAAAACTGACAAGGCAAAACAGCTTTCTTTTTTCGATCAAACAAACCTTGAAGATGCAATAAATTCAATAAAAAACAAATATGGAAAGAACAAAATCTTTATTGCCAGCGACGGAGCTTCTTTTATCAACAGAAAAAACGAAAATGAAGAACAAAAATAACTCATTTGCTATTGACAACAACCTGTCCTTGTGTTAAACTTTTCACAATTAAGGGGGAATTATGCAAGAAATAGAAGCACGAGAACAAGAATTTGTAACGATAGTTAAAAGAATCAGTCCTACTTTTGATTATAATCACGATTTGAATGAGGCAGAATATCACAAATCGTTGAGATACATCAGAAAGGGCTATGAAGGAGCAACCGAGCTTTTTCACGACCAAGTTTTTAATATGTTGTATTTTTATATGATTAAAAAGTTTCTTCCAACATCTGCTACAAGAACAGACTTTGAAGACGTGATTTCTTTATCTTATCAATATGGAAGAGAGTGGATTCAAAAGCTAGAAGAAAATAAGTTTCCAAAGTTGACAAAAGACTGGGCTGGTTCTATCGCTCAGAACAAACCTGTTGATTTTCACAAATTTAAAAGAGGTTTGCAAGCTTATGTAAGAGAAAACATACATAAAGAAGAAGCAAAACACAAAGAAGGAAACGCCGATTTATATCACGGACAAGAAGATCAAAACATCGAGGTTGTTTGTGAAGAACCTACAATTAAAAAGTAAAAATCCAACAAAAAAACACTCAAAAACGAGTGTTTTTTTCATTAAGCCTCTTCTGTATTTTCAGTTTCTTCAACGACAACGGTTTTCTTTTTTCTTCTTGGTTTATAAGCCAATGCCCACAAACCCGGAGTGAGAAACACTGAAGAGTAGAATCCTGCCAAAATACCAATCATAATTGGGAATGCAAATTCTCTAATATCTGCCACCCCGATAACTGTGATCATAAAGATCATAACAAAGGTTGTCAAGGTTGTTAAAATCGAACGAGTCATTGTGCTTCTTACAGCATTGTTTGCAATTTCATAAGTATTGATTTTTGACTTTGTTTGTTTTGCAACTTTCAAATCTCCACGCATTCTATCAAAGATAATAATTGTATTGTTGATTGAATAACCCAAAATAGTAATCAATGCAGCTATGAAAGCAACGTTAATTTGAATTCTGCAAATAAGCATAACAGAAGCTGTAACCAAAATATCATGGAACAATGCCAAGATTGCTGCCATACCACTTGTAAATTCAAATCGAATAGCAACGTAAATCAAAATCAGAACAACTGCAACTAAAAGTGCTATAAATGATTTCATCATAAGTTCAGCACTAGCACTTGCTGTAGTAACGCCACCATTGACAATAAGACCTGCATTATCTTGAAGATCCAAATCAGTTTCTAAAACATTTTTGTCAATAAATCCAAATTTCTTGAGCATTTCAAAACGAATCTCTTTGTTTATTTTTTCAATCTGTTCGGTTTCAAGCGAGTTGTCATTTTGATATTTGATAATAACAGCATTTGCATCTTTGATTCCTAAATCGTCAACAGACATTGTTGTTTTTTGAATCGTACCAACCTTAAGACCATATTCTTCAAGAACAGAATTTGCAACATCTTCAATCTTGTCCAGATCTTTATCGTAATCAAATGTTAAGCTTGAATAAGAGCCCTCTGTGTCAACATAAACAGTCATATTTGAGCCACCTGTGAAATCAATTCCTAGATTAAAGCCCATTGTGCACAACATAACAATTCCAACTATACAAATCAAAATTGGTGCAATTATAAACCATTTGAGATTTTTACAAAAATTAAACTTTGAGTTTTGAATTGCTGCATCCAAAGAAAATTTGCTTTTCTTATATTTTTTAGTCATTTGCTTGTCCTCCTTCTGTTGCCACTTCTGTCTCTTTGACAAGTCTTTCTTGTTTTGGCAAGTGAAGTTTTTTAGCTTTGACACTATTGAATGGCAAATACCATTTCATAAAGAAACGCAAGATTACCAAGTTCATAAACATTGAAAGCAAAATACCGATAAGCAACGTTATTGCAAAGCCTTGGATTGATGCCGTCCCCAAAATGTAAAGCACGATAGCTGTAATAATTGTTGTGATATTACTGTCAAAAATTGGCCAGAACGCACTTTTGAATCCAGCCTTAACGGACATTGGAATTTTCTTTCCTGAGCGATATTCTTCCCTAACTTTTTCAAGGATAATAATCGCACCGTCTATTGCCATACCTATACTCAACACAATTCCAGCAAGACCTGGAAGTGTAAGTTGAACTGCTGGAATTGCTTGTAAGAAAAATAACATCAACACTATATAAATAATGAGAGAGAATGAAACTAAGTGTCCGAAATCACCATATCTCCACCACATCAAAACAAAAATTAAGAAAAGTCCAACAAATCCACCGATAAGGCAATATTTGAGAGCGTCAGCACCCAAAGTAGCCGAGATAACAGTATTTTCAAGCAAAGTAAGTTTGCAGCTGAAAGTTCCACTCATAAGCTTCAAAGCATAAGCTTCTGCATCTTCATAAGATTCAAAATTTCCTGAAATGAAAGTCGAGTCTCCCACAATTTTCTCTTCACAAGTAAGAGTCAATGGGTCAACTTCTCCAATTTCTCCAATATAAACATAAATCTTTTGGTCCCCATCGGCTGCTTGTCCTGTAATATCTGCAAACTTTTTAGAACCTTCAGAATTGAATTTCAAGTTTACACCATATTCGTAAGAAGAACCTTCAGAGCTTTTTTGATAAGCAACTTCAACATCTTCAATATCCTCTCCAGTCAAAAGAGCGTCTCCACCTTCACGAAGAGTCATATAAAGAGGCGTTGGTTCGCCAATCAAATTGAAGATTTCTTCACTATCAGAAACAGAAGGAACCTCAATTCTTATTTTTGTAGAGCCTTGTCTTGTGATAGTTGCTTCATTATATTCACCAGCAATTACGTCTGTAAGTCTTGTAACAGTAGCTTCGATAGCCTTGTCTAAGTCTTGTTGACCAGATTCAGAACATTCATAAACAATAGAAACACCTCCTGCAAGGTCCAACCCAAGTGAAATCGAGTTTGCAAAACCATTGTAGGTGTATGGTGTGTAAGGAATATCAAAACTGCAAACAGACAATACAATGCCGATAATTGTCAAAATGGTTACAGCAACGAAATTTAAAACGGAATTTCTCTTTACTTTACTTCTAGCCATTACTTCCCCTTAAAAATACATATTTATCTACTTAAAGATTATACCTTGTAAATTATAATACATAAAGGGGCTGATGTCAATTAAAAATTTAATTTTTTTTCAGATTAACGCAAATTATGCCACAAATCGCGCCAATAACACTGCCGAAAATAATGTCGTTTAAAAGTGCTTTATCAAAGCAAAAAGCCCCATCAAGCAATGAGAAAACCAAAAATGCTACAATTGTGAAAAAAAGACCAATCAAAAGACCACTTAAAAGCCCCATTTCTTTGTGTTTTTTCAAACCAATAAACACACCAAGAAATATGCTAACACCTTTGATAACCTGATTTACTGGAGCAATTATTTTGTCCGATATGTTTGTAAATCTCAAAACAAAAGCAAAAAGCAAAATTCCCACCAAGGCTACACAGAGCCCAGTTGCAACGCCTTTCACAACACAAAGAGCGATATTGCCATTTTTTTCTTTTCCCAAAGACTTCACTTTCATTATTGCCTCCATACTCAAAATTAAACCCCTGACGAGCATAGTTTAAAAACATTTTGATAATTTAAGGTATGCAAGCATTTTTTTAATAATGTCTACTAAAACAAGATTCTTTGGCAATCTCCAAAATAAAAAAAAAGTGGCTTTGCGCCACCTTTTTATTTGTTTTCTTCTTTTGGTTCTGCTGTTGTCTTTTTCTTTCTAGGCTTTTTGATTTGCTCTTTAACTTCAACCTTGGTTTCTTCTTTAGGCTCTTCAGCTTTTTCTGTCGCAGAATCTTTTTCAACTTTTTTGTCTCCCTGCTTTTCTTCTTCAGCCTTCTTCTCAGCTTCGGCTTTCAAAGCAGCTTCTCTTTGAAGTTCTGCCTCGCTTTTGAAAACAGTGTAAATTGCATAAGCGTCAATACTCATATAACTTTTTGTTTTTCCACCAGTTTCAATAACAACCATTTTTTGAGTGTCGTCAAATTTGAGTTCTGTGATTGTTCCATAAACACCACTTGTAGTCAAAATTTTATCTCCAACTTTCAAAGAATTTGTTTGTTCTTGGATTTTTTGGCTTTCTTTTTTGTTTCTTGCATTCATTAAAATAGGAAGTGCAATCAAAAGCAAGACAACAACACCAATCAAAACATAGTTCCATACATTTGTTTCTGCTGCTAACAATAATGACATTTTTTTATCTCCTTTTTTTTATTTGAAATAAAATCCCATCAACAAAACCATGAACACCACACCAAATGGTATTATCAAAGTATTTATGTCCATCGAAAATTTACTCCTTTTATGATACTACCATAAATTATAAAATAAACCAAACAAATTTTCAAGATTAAAATTTAAAATCGTTGAAATTTTTTGTCGTTTTGTTTTTTCGACAGATTTTGACAAGTTTAATATTTTCTATTTGATTATCTTTGTTTCGATTTCGTTTTTGAGTCTTTCAACAAAATCAGAAAGGCTTAACCCTGTTGCATTTTCATAACCTCTTCCACGAATTGAAATTGTTTGTGTTGATTCTTCCTCGTCCCCAACAATAATAAGATAAGGAATCTTCATAGAAAGTGCTTCACGAATCTTGTAACCAACCTTTTCATTTCTATCGTCAAGCTCAACTCTCACATCGTTTTTCTTAAGCTCTGCAACAATGCTTTTTGCATACTCATTGCTTCTGTCAGTCAACGTCAAGACCTTAACTTGAACTGGTGCAAGCCAGAGTGGGAATGCTCCTGCATACTTTTCAATAAGATAAGCCAATGTTCTTTCATAACATCCAATACTTGTTCTATGAATAATATAAGGGTTTTTCTTAACTCCATCTTTATCTGTATATTCCATACCAAATTTTTCAGCAAGCATTTGATCAATTTGAATAGTAATCAAAGTATCTTCTTTGCCAAAAACATTTTTAATTTGAATATCAAGTTTTGGTCCATAGAAGGCCGCTTCCCCAACACCTACTTCATAAGGAATTTCAAGATGCTTCAAAATCTTTTCCATAGTAGATTGAGCTTCGTCCCATTGTTCGTCTGTTCCGATATACTTTTCCCTGTTGTTTGGGTCCCATTGAGAGAATCTATATGAAGCATCTTCATACAATCCCAAAGTTTTAAGCATAAAGATTGCAAGTTCCAAACAGCCCTTAAATTCTTCTTCCAATTGTTCTGGAGTACACATCAAGTGGCCTTCAGAAATTGTAAATTGTCTTACACGAATAAGTCCGTGCATTTCTCCACTAGCTTCATTTCTAAAAAGAGTAGATGTTTCATTATAACGCAAAGGTAAATCTTTGTAAGAGCGAGCTTTGTTTAAATAACATTGATATTGAAATGGACAAGTCATAGGTCTCAAAGCCAAAACTTCTTTGTCTTTTGCTTCGTCTCCTAAAACAAACATTCCGTCTTTATAATGATCCCAGTGTCCCGAGATTTTGTACAAATCACTCTTTGCCATAAATGGCGTCTTGGTCAATTGCCAGCCACGTCTAGCTTCTTCGTCTTCAACGAATCTTTGCATTATTTGAATTACTTTTGCACCTTTAGGGAGAAGAATTGGCAAGCCTTGACCAATATAATCAACTGTTGTAAAAAGTTCGAGTTCCCTTCCGAGTTTGTTATGATCACGTTTTCTTGCCTCTTCAAGCATTGTTACATAATCATTGAGTTGTTTTTTGTCAGCGAAAGCATAAACATAAACTCTTTGAAGCATTTTGTTTTTTTCGTCGCCTCTCCAATATGCTCCGTTTACAGCGTGAATCTTAAATGCGTAATTTTGAATATTTTTGCTACTATCTACATGTGGGCCAGAACAAAGATCAAAAAAATCTCCTGTGTAGTACAACGAAATTTCTGCATCTGCTGGAAGTTCATTGATAATTTCTTGTTTGTATTGATTGTTGTCAAAAAGTTTTAACGCTTCGGCTTTTGAAACAACCTTTCTTTCAAATGCTTCACCTTTGTTTAAGATTTCTTTCATTCTTTTTTCAATTTCGGCATATTTGTCTGGAGTTATAACAACATCAGTATCGATGTCATAATAAAATCCATCGTCAATTGCAGGTCCAATTGTAAGCTTTGTGTTTGGATAAAGCTCTACAAGAGTTTTTGCCAAAATATGAGCAAGAGAATGTCTCGCCATTTGCAACTTTTCATTTTTTTCTTTCTTTTCCATTTTTAAACTCCTTTTTTTCTTGCCTATAAAAACAAAAAATCCTTAAAGACAAGATAAACTTGAATTTAAGGACGATTATAAACCGCGGTTCCACCTTAATTGCACAAAAGTGCCTCTCTTTTTTTTCGTATCTTCAAACGCAAAAGTGGTTTCGTTTTCAAATTTGTCAAAGTTTTTCACCAAACAACTCTTCTCTGTACACAAAGTTTTAAAAACTACTTGTCCCTTGCTAAACACTTAACTAAAGTTTACTCCAACAATTTGTTTTTGTCAAGAAAAATTTTAAGGTTTATTTCAAAACTGAAAAGTTGTCAATTTTTTCCATGTTCTTATTGTAGCATACATTGATTCGTTCTTCAAAAATCTTGCTCAAGAATCCTGCCGTGTTGTCGTCACTTTTACAAAAGAGATTAATTTTTTTCGGACATAAATCAATCAAAGAAGACACAAGAGCTTCTTTTGAAAGGCCTGAATTTTCGACATCTGAACTTTGTGGATTGAAAAAATAACCATTTTCGTCTTGAAAAACATCAATTTCTTCCTCACAAATCTCCAAATTGTCTATTAAAAATTTAAGCAAATCAAAAAACGAGTCATTGCTAACCAAATATTCACTATTTTCGTTTGCCAAAGAGACTAATTCAAACCACTTTTCCCTTAAAGCTTTAAGCCTAAAAGCATAAAATGAATCTAGGTGTAAATTTTTTTCTAAATCTAAATTTTTGCTAATAAGATAAAAATCTGTTTCTTTATCGAAATTTATCAAAGCTTTCTTAAATGCCGTCAAACTCATATTTTCATAAATCGGCAAATGCAAATTGTCGCATAAAAACTCTTCTTTATAGAAATTTGTAATAACTTTTATTATCAATCGCTCTAAAACAACGTTTGCACGAGATTTTTCAATAATTGGACAACCGAAAACAATATTTACATTGTCATATTGTTCATAACAAGTTACGACAGCTCCCAAATCCTCTGTTTGAGCCTTTAAACTCTGATAGATAAACTTTGCTATGTGCATATTTTTAGAATTCACAGAGATAGAAAGTTCCCACATAAAAACTCCTTACCTCACTATTTTATGCAAGCGAATGAAAAATACTCAAAAAAGTTTATTTTTGTGAAACATTCTTTTTTATTTGACTTTTGGACATAATATGAATTATAAATACTTTGAGGAATAATAGAATTATGAAGAAAAAATTGTCTTTGTTTTTATTAACTTTGTTTGTGTTGCCTGTTTTCGCATTTTTTGGTTGCGAAGATCTTCCTTCGTGGGACATAACAGTTTCTTCGAGTTGGGTAAATGCTGGTGAGGTGGTCGGTCAAGGCACTTATGACGAAGGAGAAACAGTAACCTTGACTGCTACAGCAAAACCAAACAACAACTTTATCGCTTGGGTTTTTCAAGATTCTACCCTTATTTCAGACAACGAAACCTTCAAAATTGTAAACACCCAAAACAGCCAACAAGAAATCTCTAAGAGCACACTTACTTTTACAATGTCAAAAGAAAGACAAGGGAATTATACTGCCGTATTTGACGAAACGTACATGGAGTATGCAAAGCTTACAAATTTTTATATAACAGACAATCTAACCTCTACTCCTGAACTTGATATGGGCACTCAAGAAACCACTTTTAATTCAAACATTTCAATAAGACAAGGAGAAAAAACTGTTTTCATCCAAAACAATTTACCTCTCAAAAACAATGTTCTTTTTGCCCCAACCGAATTTGACCAAATTTTGTATTTGTCAACCGAACAGCATATTATTGTTTCTGCAAATCTTCAAAATTCTTACGCTGCTCGAACAATTGATTTCAGAACAACCATTGATGTTTTTTCAAACACTGCAAAAACAGAAATGGAAGGTTATTCTTATGAAGTGACATACTCTGAGGGGTCTTATAAAATAGTTTTTGAATTTGATTTTAATATAAATGACTCTGACTCAAAAACATATTATTTAATTTTAAATTACGACAATTTAAACAAATAAAAATTCAAAAAAACAGCATTTTTGCTGTTTTTTTATTTTATTTGTATTCTACTTTCATTAAACAAAGCCCACAAGCAGGCATGGTCTTTCCTGAAAATTTTCGGTCTCCGTTTTGCAAAGCCCTTTCAACATCTTCTTCTGTCAGTTTGTTTCTGCCGACTTCCAAAAGAGTCCCAACAATAATTCTTACCATATTATACAAGAAACCATTTCCACAAACTTCAAAAATCAAGTTGTTTCCAACCTTTTTGATTTTTATAAAATAAATTTCTCTTTCAAAATTGTTGGTTGAGGTTGCCGAACTGCAAAAACCCTTGAAATTGTGAACTCCCTCCAACTTTTTTGAAATCTTTTTGATTTTATCAAGATCTACTTCATAAGGATAATAAGCAATTCTATCAAAGTTTAATGCCGAACGATCTCCTTTGATTTGAACGGTATATCTATATGTTTTTTTCTTTGCTGAAAAACGTGCATGAAAATCAAAAGGAACTTTTGTTATTGACTTTACAACAATATCTTTTGGCAACAAATTGTTGAGAGCCTGTTTTATTTTTTTTACGGGCATTTTATTATCAAATTCAACTGAAGCAACTTGCCCAAGTGAATGAACGCCTTTGTCAGTTCTTCCACTTCCTTCTACAGAAACTTCTTGTTGTGTCAAAACAAGAAAAGCATTTTCTAGTTCGCCTTGAACAGTTCTTTTTCCATTTTGTTTTTGCCAACCAAAAAAATTACTTCCATTGTATTCTATTTTCATTTTAAAATTTGTTCTACTCATAGTTATATTATATAATTAATCTGACATATAAGCAAAATAATTTGACTTGAAACTCAAAAAAAGATTAAACTATTTTTTGAAAAAGAGGTGTTTTATGAAAAAAGTTATTGATGGAAATACGGCTGCCGCTACGGTCGCCTATAAATTGTCACAAGTTATACCAATTTATCCGATCACCCCATCTTCTCCTATGGCAGAATATTGCGATTCTCAATTGTCTGCAAAAGCTAAAAACGTGTTTGGACAACTTCCTACACTAGTTGAAATGCAATCTGAAGGTGGTGCAGCCGGAGCATTGCACGGAGCTCTATGTTCAGGAGCAATGTCAACTACCTTTACCTCAAGTCAAGGCTTATTGTTAATGATTCCAAATTTGTATAAACTCGCAGGAGAACATCTCCCTTGCGTTTTACACGTTGCGGCAAGAACTTTAGCCACCCATGCCCTTTCAATCTTTGGAGACCACAGTGACGTAATGGCTACTAGACAAACAGGTTGCATTTTGTTGTCGTCAACTTCAGTCCAAGAGGCTTATGATATGGCAGTTGTTGCACATTCGTTGACATATAGTGCGTCTTTGCCGGTCATTCACTTTTTTGACGGTTTTAGAACTTCTCACGAATTGCAAAAAATCGAACTGCTCAAAGACGACTTGACTCTTCATGCTATGATGCCTTTAAAAGAAATCAAAAAATTCAAAGATCAACGAATGACGTCTGCTGCACCTTATCAAAAAGGCACTGCTCAAAATCCTGATGTCTTTTTCCAAAATAGAGAGCTTTCTACGCCCGCATATACCAACGCTTATGAAATGGCTGAAAAATGTATGAACGACTTTTATAGAGTTACAGGCAGAAAGTATATGCCTTTCCAACTTTATGGAAGTTCTAACCCTAAAAACGTTATCGTTTCAATGGGCTCTTCCTGCGAAACAATTAGAGAGTTTTTAGAAACCGAACCAGAGCTCGCAAAAGACGTCGCTCTTTTGAATGTAAGGCTCTATCGTCCGTTCAACTATGAAAAGTTTGCCGACGTTTTACCCGCAAGCGTTGAAAAAGTCATTGTGTTGGATAGAACAAAAGAATGTGGTGCAAGAGACCCTCTTTTCTTAGATGTTTGCACAGCACTAAAAGCAAGACAAAACATCAAGGTTTTAGGTGGAAGATATGGTCTTGGTGGAAAAGATTTCACTCCTTCGATGGTCAAAGCTATTGTTGACAACTTTAAAATAGAAAAAGACAATTTTACAGTGGGAATCAATGACGACGTAAGTTTTAGTTCTCTCCCACTTGAAGATTATCAACCAAAAACCAAAAACTTTGAAATGAAGTTTTTTGGCTTGGGCTCAGACGGAACCGTTTCTGCAAGCAAAAGCACAATCAAAATTTTAGGGGAAACTCTTGACAAATATGTTCAAGGTTATTTTGAATACGACAGCAAAAAAAGTGGAAGTTTGACGCGTTCTCACATAAGGGTTAGCGACAATCCAATCCGAAGCACATATTTGGTTGAAAACCCAAATATAATTACAATCAACAATTTCTCTTTTGTGCATAGATACGATTGTTTAAAAGGATTGAAGCAAAACGGAAAGGTTTTGATAAACACTTTCTTCTCTGCTGAAGAAGTAGACAAAATCCTGCCTGATATTTACAAGAAAACTTTAAAAGAAAAAAATGCTCAACTTTTTGTAATCAATGCTCAAAAGATAGCTGAAGAAGTTGGGCTCGGAAACAAAATCAATATCATAATGCAAACAGCACTATTTAAAGTTTCTCAAATTATTGACTTTGAAGAAGCAAAAAAACAAATTGATGTGTATATTGAAAAAACTTTTGCAAAGAAAGGAAGTGTCGTTGTTGAGAAAAACAAAAAGGCTTCTGCTTTGGCAGTTGATAAAATTGAAGAAGTTGACATTTCGACCTTTACAATGAAAGACATCAAGCTAAGCCAAAAAGAAATCAAAGACGACTTTTATCAAACAATTATGAAACCTATCGAACAACTCGATGGTGACGAATTGCCAGTTTCAGTCTTTGATAAGGCAGGAAAAATTCCTCAAGGCACAGCAGAATTTGAAAAAAGAGGTTTCGCAGCACATCTTCCTAAATGGATCTCTAAAAATTGTATTCAATGTGGTCAATGCATAATGTCCTGTCCTCACAATGCAATCAAAGCCGTTTTGGTGAAAGGTGAAACGCCTGAAGAAATCGAATTTGCCTCTGCTTTTGGAATGAACGGTTGTTATTATCGCATTCAAGTCAGCCCTGAGGATTGTACTGGATGTGGTGTTTGCGCAAGCGTCTGTCCTTCAAGAAACAAAGCTCTTGAAATGACTATGGCAAACGAAATCTTAGACGAAGAAAAGAAAAACTATCAAGTCTGTAAAACATTGAAAACCGAAAAGAACACTCCTTTCTCTACAGATTTGCCAAAAGGCCTGCAATTTAAAGATAGTTATTTTGGGTTCTCCGGTGCCTGTGGTGGATGCGGTGAAACGCCATATATAAGATTAGCGACCACTTTGTTTGGAGAAAAAATGCTTATCGCAAATGCAACTGGTTGTTCAAGTATTTATGGAGGCTCTTACCCAAGCTGTCCTTATTTAAAAGACGAAAACGGAAGAGGTCCTGCTTGGGCAAACTCATTGTTTGAAGACAACGCCGAATTTGGTCTTGGAATGAAATTGGGTTCGAGATATGGTAGCAATGAAAATCAAAGTGTTTGGATTATTGGTGGCGATGGCTGGGCTTATGATATTGGTTATGGGGGTCTTGACCATATATTAAACGGAAATGAAAATGTAAACGTTTTGGTTCTTGACACAGAAGTATATTCAAACACGGGTGGTCAAGCTTCAAAATCAACCCCTCGTGGAGCGATGGCAAAATTTGCAAATGCCGGAAAACAAACAAAGAAAAAAGACTTGGTTGCTTTGGCTATCGCCTCAAAAAATTGTTACGTGGCACAAGTCAGTCTTGGTGCAAATATGTCACAATGTATAAAAGCATTCAAAGAAGCTGAAGCTTTCAACGGACCAAGTTTGATTGTCGCCTATAGTCCTTGTACGAATCACGGTTGCGATATGTCGAAAACCTCAACTGAAATGCGCAGAGTAGTTGAATGTGGCTATTGGTCACTTTTACGATACAACCCACAAGAAGACAATCTTTCAATTGATAGCGTATGCGATTTTGACAAATATGAAGATTTTATAAACAGCGAAAGTCGTTTCAGCGCTTTAAAAGAATTGAAAGGAGAAGAGGCTGAAGAATTGCTTAAACAAAGCAAAGAAGATGCTAAAAAACGTATTGAAACAATAAAAAAATTTATTAAATCATAAATATTTGACAATTTTTCGAAAATAAGATAGAATAAAATTAATATAATAATATTGAGGAAAAAAATATGGATTTATTCAAGTCTTGGTTGGTGGAAACACCTATCGCCCACAGGGGCTACCACAATAAAAATATTCCTGAAAATTCAATCGCAGCTTTCGAAAAAGCGATTGAAAAGGGCTACGCGATAGAACTTGACGTTCAACTCCTGGCAGACAACACTGTTGTTGTCTTTCACGACGAATCTTTAGCCAGAATGACAGGAAATGATGGCTATTTAAAATATTTAAACAAACCAGACTTGAAGGCTCTAAAATTGAAGGACTCTAAAGAAACTATCCCTACTCTCGAACAGGTTTTGAAAGTTGTTGACGGAAGAGTTCCTTTGCTTATTGAAATCAAAAACAAATACAAGGTTGGTCAACTTGAACAAGCACTTATAAATATTTTAAGAAAATATAAAGGCGAGTTTGCTGTTCAGTCTTTCAACCCATTTTCTCTTGGATATTTCAGAGAAAATGCACCTGAAATTCTTAGGGGACAATTGGCAGGAACATTTAAAACAGAAAAAATGTCTTGGATTAGAAAATATATGTTAAGAACAATGAAACTCAACAAAAAAGTCAGCCAACCACATTTTATTTCTTATGAAGCCTCTGCTCTTCCAAACAGAACCGTTAGAAAGTATAAAAGCCTCCCTCTTCTTGCTTGGACCATAAGAAGCAAAGAAGAATATATAAAAGTTGTAAAACACTGCGACAACATTATTTTTGAAAAATTTGATCCTGAAATTTAACAAAAAAACAAGTGACAACACTTGTTTTTTTATTTCTCTAGATATGTCAACATTATGTTGCCATATCTTTTTTCGTCGAAGACTTTAAATTTTCCGTCTTCAAATACATCCTCGGTAGCATGCTCACAAACAATTATTCCATCTTCAGCAAGCAGTTCTTTTTCATAAATCTTATCCAAAACTTTTTCATAAAGCCCACTCTTGTATGGAGGATCTAATATTATTAAATCAAATTGTTTATCACATTTTTCTAAAAACACCAAAGCATCACATTTGAAAACTTTGTTGTTTATTTTAAGGTTTTTTAAATTTGCCTTTGTCATTTCGACACTTCTTGCATCTTTATCAACGAATACAACTTCACTTGCCCCACGACTTAAAGCCTCTATTCCCATAGCACCAGTACCACAAAACAAGTCAAGAACCCTTTTTTCAGGAACAAAAAATTGCAATTTTACAAAAAGTGCTTGTCTAACTTTGTCTGTAGTTGGTCTAATGTGATCATATTTGTTTTCTACCAACCTTCTACCCTTATAAATTCCTGCATCTACTCTCATAATTTTATTATAACACAAAGAAGATTAAATAAAAATAGTTTTTCCACGAAAATTTGAAAGTCCAGTCAAAATTTCATAACTTATAGTTTTAGCTTTTTTCGCTAAAGATGTAATATCTTCAAATTCTACCATATCCCCCTCTTTTACATTTTCGTCAATTTCAAGAAAAAAACAATCCATGCAAATGTTGCCAAAAGAATTATACTTTTTGCCATTAATCAAACATTCAATCTTGGTGCTAAGGTTTCTTCTCAGCCCATCTGCATAGCCAACCGGCACAACTGCAAATTTAGAATCTTGATACACTTTCCCCACCTTTCCATAACCGACAAAGTCTGATTTCTTTGCATAAAAAATTTTTGATACAAAAGACCTAATGCTCATAACAGGTTTCAAATTCTTATTCTCAAAACCATATAGTCCTATTCCCAATCTCAAGATATCATACTCAAAAGGATAATTAATTGTTCCCGAGCCTCCAAAACAAATCATAGTATCTTGCGAAATCTCTTCTCTTAAATCTTGAAATCTTTGATAATTTAAAAAAGTTTCTTTTCTGTTTTCTAAATTGTGAAAATGAGTGTATATTGATTTTAATTTAACTTTGTTGTCTTCCAACAGACTATTGATTTTTCTAAGTTCATAAAAACAATTTGTTCCATAGCGATTCATTCCACAATTTATTTTGAGATGCAAATTTTTTATATTTCCTTCTTCCAAACATTTTATTAAATCACTTTTGTTATCAATCATTATGTCAAATTCTTTTGTTGCTTTAAAATCCAATATTTTCGAACAAATTAAGATTCTCTTGTCTGTAAATTTTCTTACAAATTTTGCTTCTTCTAAACTTGAAACTCCAAAAAACTCTACCTCGTTTTCTATCAAGGGCACGACATTTTCTATACCGTGACCATAAGCATTTGCTTTAACCATTGCACAGACTTTTTTAGAACAAAATTTCTTTAAATTGTACAGCATATTTTCTTTGCTTAAAATTTTAAAATTCGCCATAATTATTTATAGGTTTAAAAATTAAAATATGTCACAGCTTTATTTCTTTGCATAATTTTGTCGAATTTTAATAAGATGTGACGAATTTATGCCGTCACTTTGGTGTAATTTTTTTAAAAGTTTAGTAAAATTTGCTCAAGGAGTGAATTATGACTAACCTTCCACGCTACACTTTAAGAATCCCAAAATCTTTGTTGTCAAAAATAAAATATACAGCAAATTTCAATGGGCGAAGCAAAAACAAAGAAATCGAAACTGCTATAAAAAGATATTTAAATGATTTTGAGAGATTGCACGGCGAAATTGAAGTTGCAAACGAAATTGAAGATTAAAATTTTTAAAATCAATTCAATATTTTAATTGACAAGAGGATTTTTGTGTAGTATAATACACATAGTTTTTCACGTGCAAAATTATGGATTGCTAGCTCAGTTGGTAGAGCATTCGACTCTTAATCGAAGGGTCCAGGGTTCGAGCCCCTGGCAATCCACCAGTTAAAATGTGTGTAAAAGCACTACTATTGTTATATCAGTATAACTTGTTTGACCCCAAATAATACATCTGACGACACTTTTGACAGATTATAAGCAAATTTTGGTGTCTTTTTTTATTATGGTTTCTGTTTGTTATATAGTCAAAAATACTAAAATTTTTGTAACAAATAGAACTTGTTTGTGTTATACTCAATTTAGGAGAATTTATGAAATTTGTTGACGATAAACACAAAAAATTAAGTTGGTATAGTAGAAACTATTTATTTTTAGGGACTTTAACCATCATTACTTTAAATATATTATTGTTTGCATTGTTGGGAAACTATTTTACAGATGGCATTGGTGGACAACATATTTGGTATGGCAAACTTGATTTAAGCAATATTTTTAGAGTATTTTTAAATGCTTTCGAACATTCGAATTGGCAACACGTTCTTTTAAATATGTTGTGTTTTTCATTTTGTGGTTTATATATTGAAAGAAAAACAGGGACATTTAACTTTTTATTGTTAGTTTTAGGCTTAACTTTTATAGAAGGTGCGTTTAGTGCCGCTGGTAGCTATTCAGTAGAATTTCACGGTGCTTCTGGATTGGTATATATTTGTTATGCATACATACTTATAGATTATATTTTTTCATTTCATAAATACAAAAGGAATAAAACAAACACTATTTTAGGTGCAATAATAATAGCATTAATGTATTTGGCGATGTGCTTTGATGGAGGAACTGACGGTTTCTCTTTCAAGCCTTATCCTTATGATTTGTTAAGCAATTTGGGACATTATTCTGCTTTCTTTGCAGGAATTATAGTTTCTCTAATTATACAAGTTGTACAGTTAAAATATCTAAACAATTCCACCCCTGTCGAATTTGAGCCAAAAAAAGTTAGTAAAAAAATTTATATCTTGCCGATAATTTTAATATGTATGTTGTCAATATGTTGTCCTATATTGTCCATAGTTGCTAATAATAGAACAAATATAGACTATTCTATTACTTTCGATTGTAATTATGATCAATTCGACACCACATTAGAATATAATTATTCTGACAACAAATACTCTTCGTTACAAAATACATTTTTACCAAATTTTCGTTCTACTTTTGAAGCCGACAAAAGATATGGCTATTGTTTTGAGATATATGAAGACAAGGGGTATAAAAAAAGAATTGAATACAACACGCTCCCACTTTATCGTCCTTTATATAGTGGTATGGATTTTATACCATTGGCCAGAGCAACAAAAAAAACATACTATTTAAAGATGTTTGAAGGATATGAAGTATACATTGCTTATCATTATTTAAAAACATACTTTCAAGACGACCAAATCATTTCTGACAACTATAATGATAATATATTCTCACTTTATCAATCAAAAGGAGCTAAAACTTTAATTGTAGAAAAGAATAAAAATTGTTCATTTAAATTGCCTTATATTAGACCTAATTATGACTTACAAAATTTGATAGTAAAAGCAAATGGTGAACAATTAAGCCTAGACGAAAATGGCTACTATACAATAGAAAACGTAACAGAAAATATTCAAATAACTTTTTCTTATATTTGATTGTGAAATACGTATTAAGTTGGCTCTGGGTAACTAGAGCCTATTTTATTCAATAAAAAAGACTATGAAAACTTAAATCTCCTAGTCTTTTTTTCTGACTATGTTCAAATGGTCAATTCCAACTTTTGTCCTTTTAAACAATGCTCTACAAATTCAAAGGCATTTAGTCGTTTTTTGACTTGAGCTGTCTCATATATTCTAATATTGATTAATTTTCTATCAAAAAATTTTTCAAACTTTAATAAAATATCTTGCAAAGCCTCCTCTTTTGAATTGTATTCCCATATTCCCCTATGATAAAACCAACTATACTCAAACCAACACCACTTGTTGTTTTGTTTGAACAATGCAAAAGTATGAGTGGGGCCTCCTTCAGAACGATTGATATAACTTTCGATAAAATAACAATGATGTTCTATATTATTTTTTAAGAAAAAGGTTCTTTCAAGCTCACAAAAATCCCAACAAACACCATATTTATGTTTTAAAAAATCTTTACCCAACCTTATTTTATACAATTTGTCCATATTTTTCTGAAAATCAGGTTCCATATCTGTAAATTTTTGCTTTCTATAAACAAACCCATAATTGAGATTGTCTTTAAAATATTGCATTAAGTCTTGAGGGGTTTTAATATTAAGCTTATTAAACATTAAACTCTCCTTATAATTATTTTTTAGACATCACTTCTTGAAAATTTTTAATTAAAACTTTTTTAGCTAAATCTGTGTTTACATATGCAAACCATTTAAGATCTGCATTGTTTTTGATTTTTCCGTTTGAATCTCTTTCAACAAAAACTTCGATTTGATCCCCTTCAATCAATTTTGTATAAGGTGGTGACTTTGTCTTTGAATTGTTTATTATCGCATATTTAAAACCAAAGCCAATGTCTTTGTGAATTTTAAAAGCAAAGTCCAAAACCGTGCTTCCTTTTGCAATGTACTTAACCTCTCCTGAACGGGTCTTAACTTTGATAAGTTCGGTTTCTAGACTGTCGAGATTGTCTTCGTCAATAAGATAATTTACTTGCCCGTCCAATGTTCCATTTCTTTGAATAGCATAATCATAATGCGACATTACATAAAGATTAAATTTTGTTTTAATATCGTCTTGCAACTGAAAATACGGTTTGTTTGTAAAACTTCCAACCTTCGCATCAATAATCTTTATTTTGCTAAACTTGTTGTTTAATCGATTGACAATCTCACCAATTATTTCTCTGTATTTTACATTGTCATACAATAAATATATATTGAAATTTGTCACTTTCAAAATTTGTCCTTGTGAAACTTTTGAGATGTTCAAATTCTTCAAGATTTTTTGTAAATCTTGAAAAACTTTATACTCCCTTACGGGTTTTATTTTGATCGTTTTTATTGGTGTGTTTAAAAATACTTCATTAAACTTTTCAAGCAAAGATTCGATGTTTTTTGCATTTGCATTATGAAAATTTGAATATAATTCAAAAAACTCTTGTCCGTCATATCTGTGAACAATTTTAAAACATTCGTTTTTTAAAGACCTATAAAAATATTCTGCATTTAAAATTTTTGCAATTGGAATAATCCACTTTTCGGTTTCCTTAACCTTTTCAAGTTGTTTGCCATAATCAAAACACTCAATGGTCCTTAAGTTGTGAAGTCTATCTGCAAACTTTATACAAAAACCTTTTGGATTTTTTTTGCCAATTGCAATAAGCTTTTTAAAAGATTGCTCTTCTATAGATGCTTTTTCAAAATCTTCACTTTCATAAACATCGTCTTTGTCAAAAATATACTTCTCTTTGTCAATGGCACTTACACAATCAACCATTTCTGCTACATTTTTGTTAAATTCTTTGCCTATTTCGTCTACAGTATAACCACAATCTTCTACAACATCATGCAACAAGCAAGCACTTATTACATCTTCATCAAACCCCAATTTTGCTAAAATTATCGCCACTTCAACCGGGTGCGCAAGATAAGGAGTCCCATCTTTTCTTATTTGATCTTTATGCAGTTTTTTTGCTAACCCATAAGCTTTTTCAATCATATCAACGGAGAGTCCATTTTTTAAAAATTGCTGTCTGATCAAATCAAATCTATCGTCTATTTTTTCAAACATCTATTCCCTCCTTAATGAGTTTATAGATTGTGTCGTCCTCTTTGTTTGAAATCTTGGCAAATCTAAACAAATTCGCCTGTACAATTTCATTAAAAATAAACTCAAATTTGTTTTGTATGATTGCATATTTTTGGTTCTCTAACAAGTTTGTTGAAATCTCATTGTTTTCAACAAATAATCTCTTAAACAGCTCTACTAAATCTGAAATGGCGTTGTCAAAATTTACACTGAAATCGTCAAACTTAAGACATTTATAAAGTTCTCCGTCTGGCTTATCTATCAATTTTTTTGAAATAATGATAAACTCAACACAAGGGTTGTGTTCTCTTCCTCTAGCAACTGTATTAACCGTTCCAACACCACCTATATAATCATTATTTGATGGTGGATTGTTGAAAATCATATAACTTTGATCTCCCTTAGATTTGCTACCAAGCTCTATAAAAATACTTTGTTGGTTATAATTCAACGTTCCCTTATAAAGATTGTTGTATTTTTTATGTTCTTCTAAAATTTCTGTAGAATTTTTAGTTGCATTAACTCTTTTTAAAAGTTTTACGGCTTCAGATTTTTCTTTCAAGAAGGTTCCATATACCACAACATTTTTGTTTACTCCTTCTTTTATGATGCTTACAACACCATAATTCAAAGTGTTGCTCAAATTGCTATGTATCTCTCCCTTGTAAGCATTGTTGTTGTAATAATAAACAATATAATTCCCTATAAATCTTTCATAGGAAATATCTTCACTATCCTCCATTTCAGAAAATAAAAAGTCGTCCAAACAGATTCCGAAGGCATTTTTTAATGCTATCAGAAACTGTATAGACGGCTCGCTTGATTTTGTAAGATAATTGTTTATGCTTGATTGCGAAAAACCCGTTTGTTCTGCAATGTACTTTTGAGTATATTTGTCTGCCAATTTTTTAAGATTTTTTTGAAAATTGCTCATAACACACCTCACTCATGGTGTTGTTATTTTAAACCAAAATACTGAATCTTGTCAACAAAAAATTCAACATTCTGATAATTTTATACAAGAAACTAAATTTGCAACTTTTGTTTATTGCTTTTTTGTTCAATTTAATAAAAAAAGCCTTGCGGCTTTTTATCTTTCAAGTTCTTTTGCATCTAGTTTTCCATTTTCGTCTATAATAGGGACTGGAGTGCTAAATTCTGCAACCTTTTTTGTGGTTTTTGTTAAATTGCAAAGTAAATAAGGCGCCAAAGGTGTAGGAATAGAAAAAACAGATTCTTCAGATGTGCTATCAAAAACATAATGGTATTTTTTATTTATAATTGAAATTCCTTTAGCAATATCGTTTCCATATTCAAACTTGCTCTTTTCAGCTCTTTCTCTCCATATCCTGCTTTGCAAAAAGTCATTTACATTGCAAGTCAATAAAGATAAACCCAACACAGTCGCCTCTGCCATAATAAATGCATCATTTGTAGGCACATATTTGCCAATTGCTGCCACATAGTTTAAATGCATTGGCGCTGCCACGTGGTCTTCTACATAACTTGTTTCTGTGCAATAAGCCTCTGCCAATTCATTGACTTTGTTTGAATATCTCTGATAGTTTTCAGGATTAATTTGAGGAACTATACAATGTTTTGAGATAAAATTTTTAAATGATTCTCCATGTTTTACTTCTTGAAATACTGTAGGCGTAACAACAAATCTAACAAAGTCTCCCTCCATCAAATCTTTAATATGTCCAAAATAGCCATAATTGTTTCTAATGTTTACATCTCTTCTCTTCTTTTCTTCTAGGGAATCTTTCCCTCCTAAGAAATAAGAGAAACTTCTTAAAAAATCACTGTCAATTGCAAGATAAAAAGGTTTTCTTTTGGTTTTTGCATTCTCTTTCATACTCACACCTTAAACTTATGCCTTTTACATTTTGTTTCTTGAGCAAAAGCTTCTAGTTCTTGCAAAGAATCTACAATATATTGTTTTCTTTCAGTTTCATTCATTTTTGAGATTCTGGCATCAAGGTCTTTTTTAATTTGTTTATCCATTTTTCCTCCAGTTATATTTATAATAACATAAAAAAGCCTAATAGTCAAGAACTCGTGTCACGAGCTTGTTTAAAAAATCATATTACGAACTTTCGATACAATCTTTAATTAAAATTTTTTAAATTTATTTTGAAAATTCTTTTTTATATGATAGAATGTTATTAAGCACTAAAAAAAAGGATTTAATTATGGTTATCACATTAGTTACAGATCAGTTTTGGCAAAACAATCACGGAACGAGCATCTCTGCTCAAAGATTTTATAATGGATTGGTTAAATTGGGACATACTGTTAGAGTTGTTTCTATTGACGAATCAAACAATTCTATCTACTCTCTTAAGGAAAGATATTTTGGAAAAACCATAACGAAAATTATCAACTCTCAAGGCTTTCAATTTGCAAAGTTTGATAAAGAGATCTTGAAAAAAGCAATAACGGGAGCAGATATTGTTCACGTTTATTTACCATTTAAACTCGAACAAAAAACTATTCAGCTTTGTAGAGAAATGAACGTACCATTTTCTGCAGCATTCCATCTAGCTCCAGAAAACATTACTTCTACCCTGTATTTAAACAAATCAAAACTTGTGAACGGTTGTCTTTGGTCAAGCTTTAAAAACAAGGTTTATAGATACGCAAAACATATCCATACGCCTTCTCTAATGATAGCCAAACAACTCGAAAAACACAAATACAATTGTAATATGCACGTGATTTCAAATGGATACAACGACATTTTCAAAGTTCAAGAATCCGTTCGCCCTGAAGAATATAAAGACAAATTTTTGATTACTTTCATTGGCAGATTTTCAAGAGAAAAAAGACACGATCTTATTATTAAGGCAGTAAATGCCAGCAAATATCGAGACAAAATCCAACTTGTTTTCGGTGGAAAAGGCCCTACTAAAAAACATATAATGAAAACGGCTAAAAAACTTCCAAATTATCCTGTTTTTTCATTCTTCACAAGAGAACAACTCGTATCGCTCTTCAATTATGCAGACTTGTATATTCACCCGGCTGATATAGAAGTTGAAGGAATGAGCTGTATTGAAGCGATCGCTTGTGGTTGTCCTGCTTTGGTTGGAGACAGCCCAAAGAGCGCCACACCTCAATTTACAGTTCATGAAAAAAGTTTGTTTAAGCACGGCGATTACAAAGATTTGGCCGAAAAGATTGACTGGTGGATTGAACACCCAGAAGAACTCAAAGCCGAACGTAAAGCAGTAGAACAACACGCTCATAAATTTACTATCGAAAAAAGTATGCCTTTTTATATTGAGATGTTTGAACAAGCAATTAAAGATTGGGACAAAGACTTTGACTGTAAGAAGAAAGGTTTAAAGCCAAACATTATAAACAATTATAAATAAAAAACAGCCAAAACGGCTGTTTTTTTTGTTGCTATTCAATTACGACCGATCCATTTAACCAAGAATCAAAATACGCTTGCAGGTTTATTTTAGAAGTTTTAGAAAATACATGAATCAAATCTTCTGTTTTCGCATTTTTATAAGAATACTGTTCGAAATAAGACTTAAGACATTTCAATAGTTTTTTTTCACCCAAAACATCTCTTAAACTATCATACAACAACACTCCTTTAACATAAACACAATTTACATATTCAGGTTCAGTTTTAAATTCGTCTAAAGACCTGTTCATAGATTGATCTACATCTCCTTTAATATCAGAGAAAATCTCAACAAAACGCACATAATTTTCTTTTGCATTGTTAATCAGTGTTTGATAATCAACTCCGTAACCTTCGTTTTTTGCATAAAACATCATTGTTGAAAATTCAGTAACGCTCTCGTCAAGCCAAGCCTCGTCATATTGATTGTTTCCTACCACGGAATACCACCATTGATGTGCTATTTCATGCACTATAACATAATCCATATCCATTTCCTCAAGATCGTCAGAAATCAAAACCAGATTGGGATATTCCATACCTCCATAACAAAAACTGCTTTTTACAACACTTAGTTGTTTGTAAGGGTATTCACCATACAAAGTTTCAAACGTCCTTAAAGCATCTACACATGTTTGCAGTCTACTTTGTGGCTCTTCTTCGTCATAATAAAAATAATTTACTTGCACCCCATTGCAATCTTGCGATAAAACATCAAATTTTTCAGATAAAACAAAACAAAAATCTCTTACTTTTTCAGCTTTACAAAAAGCTGTTTTTTTATCTCCGTTTAGTTCAATTTCAAATGTGCCTGTGCTTGCCAAATCAAAACACTGGTCAAAGGTTAGCTCTACCTGATAATTTGAAATATCACTATAAAAGGGGTCTCCATTTGCAACAAGTTTTTGCTCTATAAACCCTTCTCCATCTTCATACACCAAAGCCCTTGGAAAGAAGTTTCCAAAATTTATTGTGTTTTCTCCTCTCCCCAGTCTATGATTGATATTTGCTAAATTAATTTGATAAGTTATTTCAATTTCAACAATTTCGTTTGGGAATAGCTCTTCTTGAAGTTCTATTGTTAACACATTTTTAGCTTCAGAAATTTCAAATATGGCTTCTGCTCCATTCACAAAAGCCGATTCAACTGTTATATTTCCATAACTTTCGCCATTGTAATATGCTTTTGAATGACTAGATACCGATACGGGTTTCTGATCTTCGTCAAAAGCATTTGCGTAAAGAAAAAAGCAGACTTTATTTAATATATTAGAAGAATTGTTTACATAATCAACTTCTTGCTGACAATTCAGTTGATTGTTTTCTTTGTCATATTCAGCACAAATATTATACGTAGAAAATATTTCTTCGCTTTCACATCCAAAGAAGAAGAACGGAACAATCAATACCAAAACCAACCACAATTTTTTCATATAATACCTTATTCACAATTCAAGGCAAACATTCTTTTAAAATGGTTGAAAAATTAAACCTTTTGTGTTATCATAATTTGACAAAACAAACTTTTTACAAAGATTGCACAGGAGGGATTATGGCTTTTTGTAAATATTCTTTTGATATGTTAGCAAACAATACAACAGCTGTTGACAATATCTTTATCAACAATTATCTCCCATATGCAGACCCTATGTTTGTAAAGGTTTATCTTTATGGTCTATATAAGTGTCAGGACTCGAACAGTAAAGACAACACAATCGAAAATTTTGCAAACGAACTTCACTTGTCAACTGAAGAAATCGAAAAAGCTTTTGCTTACTGGAGCGAACAAGGGCTTGTTCATATCTTGAACGTGATTCCTTTTGAGGTAAGATATTTGCCTATAACTGACGTTTTGAACAACTACAAAAAATACAATGAGAAAAAATATGTAAATTTCAATACTCAAGCCCAAGAAATCCTAAATGGAAGAATGATTACGCCAAACGAATATAGAGAATATTATGATCTTGTTGAACGTTTACATATCGAAAAAGAAGGGCTTTTAATGATAATCGGCTATTGCGTGAAAGTCAAAGGGAATAATGTCAGCTATGCTTATATTTCTACAATAGCAAAAGATTGGGCGAACAAAAAAATCACGACAGCAAAACAAATTGAAGAAAAGATTAGTGAAATTGAAGGCTTGTATGGAGAAACCGAAGGACTAATTAAATCTTTGGGCCTGAAGAGAGCATTAAATGTTGACGAACTTGAACTCTTTAAAAAGTGGGTTGTCAACCAAGGATTTGATCTCGAAATTGTCGAGTTTGTTGCAAAAAAATGCAAAGGAAAAAACTTTGTTTTCGAAGCGATCGACAAACAATTGGACAAATATTTTTCACTCAAACTCTTCTCTATTGACGAAATTAAAACTTTCGAAGAAGAAAAGAAAAACATATTCAAAATCACCACCTGCCTTCTCAAAAACTTGGGACTATATTATGAAAACCTCGAACCCGTCATTGACAATTATGTTTTCAATTGGCTTAATATGGGTTTTTCTGAAAAAATGCTAGAAGAAGTTTCAAATTTTTGTTTTAAGACAAACGTTCGTTCTTTAGACGGAATGGATAGAGTTCTTGCAAAATTCCATAAGATGGGAATTTTGAGCGAAAATGCTCTTGCTGAATATTTTGACGAAGTCTTGGTCAAAGACAAAAAAATAAAAGCGATTCTTGAAAGCGTTGGACTCTCTAGAAACGTCAACCAATATGATAGGGACAAATACAAAATCTGGAAAGACGTTTGGCTTTTTTCTGACGAACTTGTCGAATATGCTTGTTCGTTGGCAGTCGGAAAAGATCAACCAATGCAATATCTTTCAACAATATTGGCTTCTTTTAATGATAAGAATATCAAAACTATTGAAGATGCCAAAACATCGTTTAATATAGTTAGTCCAAAAGAAAAGAAATCAAGTTTCTCTACGGGAAGAAGTTACACAAAAGAAGAGGCAAATTCATTGTTTCAATCTATTGACGAAATCGAAATTTAAGGAGAAGTATGAAAGACAACATTGTAAAAAAGGCTCTTAATAAAATTTTAGAAAGAAAATTGGCTGCTGAAAGAAAATACGAAACGCAGACCAAAAGCCTTTATTCAAACCCAAATTTCGTCAATCTTGAAAAAGAATATACAAGAACTATGATTGAAAATGCAAGAAAAGAAAGCTTGGGTGAAACAGTTGACAAATCTTTAGAGCACAAGCTACACCAACAAATTAAAGAATACAAAAACTCTATAAATGTTGGCGAGGTAGAATACTCCTGCCCACTATGTAAAGATACGGGATATTTAAATGGTGATCGATGCAAATGCTTAAATCAAGAAATCTCAAGACTTCTTTTAGAAAATAGTGGCTTTGACGAATTAGAAGATTTTGAAAAGGCTCAATTTTCTGACAACACTACTAAAGCCTTTTATAAAAAAATGCAACAATGGTGCGACAGTTCTTTCAGCAAAAATCTAATTTTGATTGCTGGAGAAGTCGGAGTTGGAAAAACACACCTAGCAAAGTGTATGGCCAAAACTTTGATTGAAAAAGGAAAAGTGGTAAAAATAGTTACAGCTCTAAATCTCAATCAAGATATGAAAGAATTTTCTAAGAGAAACGACGAAACCATTTTAAACAACTATCTTGACATTGAAATTTTGTTTATCGACGATTTAGGAACAGAACCTCTATATAAAAATGTAACCGAACAATTTTTGTATCTAATCATAAACGAAAGAAAAATGAAAAAACTTCCAACAATCATAACCACAAATCTTGATCTAGACGACATAAGAAATAGATATGACGAAAGAATTTACTCTCGTATTGGAGATAAAAAAACATCAATAAATTATTTCCTCTCTGGTCAAGATTTTAGATTGAAAAATAGAAAATAATTAAAAAAATCGCTCAAAAATGCGATTTTTTTTATTTTTTATAATAAAAAAATTTATTTTTAATTAAAAAATAGTTTTTTTATTAATTTTTTATTATTTTATCTATTTAAAAATTTCTGCCATAATTTCATAACCTTAATTTGCGAATCTTTAGAATTGTCTTCTCCGTGTCCAGAATGAATTGTTTCAAAATCTAATTTAATCAAATAATCCAAACTGCTTTTCATACCCTCTTTGCTTCCACCATAAAGATCCAACCTACCTATATCTCGACCTATCAACAAGTCCCCCACAAAAACGTCGTTTTCAATTTTAAAGATCATATCTGCAAGACTGTGTCCACCAAGCTGAGTATAAGAAACTTTAATTCCATCAAACGACAATTTTCCTTCGCAATCAAGAAAAATAAATTCAGAAAAGCCTTCCACCTTGAAATGACCTTCACTATAATTGTAAACTGAATTTTCTAAATATTCTCTTGCATTTTTACTGCAATAGATCTTGCAAGAAAATTCTTTTGCATAATCTTGAGCATAATAACAATGATCATAATGAGCATGGGTTAACAATACTCCTACGACCTTTTTTTCTCCTACAACTTGTTTAATTTTCTCTAAAGAAGCCCCTGCATCAACAATTACACAAACATCATTTTCTGTCGCTACAAAAACATTGCTATCTAGCAAGTCAGCTTCAATTCTTAAAACATTCATAATTTCTCCAAACAGCATTAATTATACAATATTTTTTCACAAATACAAACAAATTTATTGACATAAATAATTTTTTATAGTAAAATAAAATCGTTTTTAGGGGTGTAGTTCATCGGTAGAATGAGAGTCTCCAAAACTCCAGAGGAGGGTTCGATTCCTTCCACCCCTGCCAAACAAAAAGCCTTTTAAATAGGCTTTTTTTATTTGCCTAACAAGTTCTTTACAAAAGATATTTCTTGTGTTAAAATTTAGTCAAGAGGTAGAAAATGAACATTTTTATTTATGGAGATAGCAATACTTGGGGGTATATTCCAAATATTAATGGTTATTCCAAAGACGCAATTCCACAAAGATATCCCCTTGAACAAATATGGTGGTACAATCTATCTAAAAAACACTCGGTCGTTGTAAATGGATTGTGTGGAAGAACAATAAACAGCGACGATCCTTGGATAACGGGTCGAAATGCAACAAAGACCTTTGATCAAGATTTTAATGACATAGAAAATACCGATTTGTGTATTATTCAGTTAGGAACAAACGATTGTAAAAGCAGATTCGCACTCTCATCAGAAGAAATCTGTTTCCAAATGGAAAATTTTATTCAACAAATAAGAAGCAAAACCAATGCAAAACTTTTGCTCATAAGTCCACCCTTTATAAAAAGAGGAACTCCTATCACAGACAAATATTATGTGGGCGCAGAAGAAAAAAGTCAAAAATTAGATATTGGTTATAAAGTTTTGAGTAAAAGATTAAACCTTTCTTTTGCTTCAGCTTTAAATCTAGAAGTTGGAGAAGATGGCGAACACTTAACAAAAGCCAGTCACGGCCTTTTAGGTCAAGCTGTCGAAAAAGAGATTGAAAAACTTTTAGCAAAGAAGAAAGAGTCAAAAATGCTATAATTTTAAAAATATAACAAAAAAAACAGCAATTATTTGCTGTTTTTTTGTTCTTTGCTGCGTCTATAAGGACAACCAAGATCAAGCATTCCACGAGATATAATTGGTGAAATAATAAGCCAAATCGCTGCGAGCATAATTAAAACATATATAGCAATTCCCCAACCATTTCTGAAACCTCCACAAATAAAGGTTACAAGGTCAAAGTTGAAAATTCCAACAAGACCCCAGTTCAATGCTCCGATAATTGTCAAAATATAGGCAATATAATTTGCAATAATCATATTCTTTTTCTCCTTTGAATCTATTGTAACTCAAAAGAAAAATTTCATACATTAATAACCAAAATCTTGTGTGTTTTTATCTCTCCAATCTTTTTCTACTTTAACAAAAAGTTTTAAAATGCATTGTTTTTCCAATAAATCTTCAACATATACCCTTGTTTCCTGCCCTACTTTTTTTAAAAAAGAGCCTGCTTTGCCAATAATAATCCCCTTGTGTTGTTCTCTTTCACAGACAATATCTGCCTCTATAAATACTTTGTCATACGTTTCATTAAAAGAATTGATAACAACTGCGACTCCGTGTGGAATTTCTTTGTCTAAATTATTAAGCAAAATCCCCCTAATTTTTTCTGCTACTAAAAATGATATTGATTTGTCCGTATAATAATCTTCGTCATATACTGCATTGTTCTCTGGTAAGAGCTTTACTATTTCATTTAACAAAATATCAACATTCTTTCCATTTTCTGCCGACACTTGCATTGCATCAATTTTATGATCAAGTTGAGTTTTGTCAGCTTTTGTTTGCAACAAAATCAAGTTTTCTGTTTTTGATTTTAACATTTCGATATATTGCAGTTCTTCTTCGTCTAATTCTTTTGTCCCATCAAACAAATACAAAACAACATCTGCTCCAGCCAAAGCACTGCGTACGTTTTTCATCATAAATTTGTCCAACTTATTTTTTGAGTGGTGAATCCCTGGAGTATCCACAAAAATAATTTGATACCCTGCTCCATTTTTTATCCCCAAAATAGAATTTCTAGTAGTTTGCTTCCTATGAGAAACAATAGCAACTTCTTCTCCAACCAAAAAGTTGACTAAACTACTTTTTCCAGCATTTGGTCTGCCTAACACAGCTACATACCCACATTTCATCTTTGCACTCCAAACTTGTCCAAGATTTTATTTGCTATTTTTTGCATAAGTTTTTCATCTTCAACCTCAATATGATCATAACCCAGCAAATGTAAAAGTCCATGCAAAGCCAAAAAACAAACCTCCCTCTTCTTGCTATGACCGTATTCTTTTGCTTGAGCATAAGCAACATTTTTGCAAATAACTATGTCTCCTAAAAACAAAACCCCATCACATTTTTCTTTTTCAAAAACCTTCAGTTTTTGATTTGGGGATTTTTCTAAATTTGGAAATGACAAAACATCAGTTTTTCTATCAACGTTTCTAAAGTTTTTGTTAAGCTCTTTTATTTCTTCTTCGTTTATAAAATTGATAGACACACAAACATCTGAAAATTTCTCTTTCAAAACTTCTTCTGCTACGTCAAAAAGTTTTGTTATTTTGCCTTTATAAGGAAATAAACTTCCTTCAATTATCATTGTTTCCTCCTATTTGTTGTTCGGCCACTATGCAATAATTGACAGTTGTCATACCACACAAATGCCTAAGAGTATAAAACTCTTCAATTATTTTATCACAACCTTCACTTTTTGACAACGCATTTTGCTTAGCATCTTCGATAAATTTTTCTTTCACGTTTTCAAAGTCAGTTTCAACTAAAACCTCTTCGACCTCATAACATATCGTCTTTTTCATTTTTAATGGCAATAAAAGGTTGTCTACTAATTCAACTTCCTCCTCTTCTGATTCATATTTTTCAAATTGAATATCTGGCTCATACGAATATATTTCAAGACCAAACAATGTGATCGAATTCTTTTCAACCACTCTTCCCGTTCTTATCCTTTCAACTTTGCTTTGATAATGTTCGGCAACCCCTTCATAATAAACTTCAGCGACAATTGTCGCTTTTGGTTCAACCTCTTTAATCTCACCAGAAGCATCAATCACATAAGGCAAGACCAACACATCTCCTTCTTTTACAAAGTCACCAGTTTTGACATTAAGAGTTCCCGAAACTAAATCAATACTTTTAATCTTTCCATTTTTAGTAGATAAAATTGGCTCAAACTCTCCATATATCTCATTTGGCAAAAGTTTCTCTTTGATATTTACGATAAGGGTTTGCCCTTTGATAATACAAGACACAAAGCTGATTTCGTCAAAGTTTGTCCGAAGTGCATTCTCTGCCTCTTGCAAATCAATCTCTTTTTTGTTTCTAGAAAGATTTTCTTTTAAAAAAGATACAACCTCTTTCTCTTGCAAAACACTCTCGCCACTTATGTCATATTGCAAAATCAGATTCGATTGAGTAAAATAAAAAATAAAAAAAATTAAAATAGCAAAAATCAAACCATAATTTGTTAAAAATTTAGAAAAAATATAAAAAAAACCTTCATTTTTAATAAAAACTATATTAAAATTATTGCTTTTTAGACATTTTTCAACTTTTTTGCGATCAGAATATGCACAAGAAAAAATTGTTTTTTCTTTTGATATTCTATTTATATCAAATAAAAAAATCTCTTTAGATATTTTGTTTAAAACTTTTTCTTGATTTAGACCTTCAACACAAAAAGTTGTTTTATTTTTAAGCCCCATCAGTTTTGCTCCACTTTTTTTATTTTTCCACAAATCTTTATCGTTGTTTGATTTAGTTCTGCCAACAACATATTCTCACCAAAAACAGAAACGGTTCCTTTTTTTATTTTAAAAACAATTTCTTCCTTTGACAAAACAATTAAACCTTTGTGTCCTTCAACATACAAAATTTGTCCTGACATATTTATAATATTAAAATCTTCTATGGGAGATTTTATATTTTGTTTTACCTCATTGAAAAAATTAAACATATGCACCTACTCAAAGTATTATATGAGGATTTTTTCAATAAGAGAAGAAAAATAAAAAAAGATTGAGTGCTCAATCTTCTTCGTCCAATTTATCGTCAAACATAAAGTCGGGAAAATTTGGGTTTACCTTTGGCTTTGGAGGAGGACTATAAATAAAATCCTCATTTTCTTTTTGTTCTCTTTCATAATCGTTCATTTTTTTCTTAAAGGCTTCAAAGCGTTTATTAAACTCTTCAAACTCTATATCTTCTGATTCCTCTTCTTTTTCTTCCACGAAGGACTTGCTTCCAAAAGGATTTTCTAGTTTTGTTGTTTTTGCTTTTGCAGAATCTTCTTCCAAAGAAAAATCTTCAAAAACAATTTCATTATTTTCTTTTGATGGTTCCTCTACTTTAACATCTTTTATAGATTCGGTAGTTGCAGGCTCTTGAACTATGGTTGGTTTTTCTGCTATTAAGTTTTCTCTTGTCGTCTTTTGTTTTTTTTCACTTAGATGCACAGCTAAAGCAAAAACAACGCAGAAAGTAACAATTGCACCAATATATACAAATATCATACCTTCTCCTTAATTAAAATCTGTCATTTCTTTCACTTTTATAATTTTTAGCCATCAATTTTCGCATTTCGGTGTCTGCTTGCAAATTTTGTAATTTATAATAATCAACAACATCCTTTATCTTTCCTGTCTTTATGGCTTCTACAATAGCTTTTGGAACTTCTGCCTCTTCTTCCAAAATCTTCAGTTTCTTTTCTTGTTCTTTTGCCTTCATTTCTTGCTCAGAAGCCAAAGCAGCCAATCTTCTTTGTTCCAATTTGTTTGTAGCTATAATATGTTCTTTCTCAATTCTTTGCTTCTCGTTTATAAAGCCTCTATCATTGCCTATATCAATATGAATAACATCAGCCGAAACCAACACGTATTTGGCCCCAGCATCAATCTCGGCATCATAAATTGCCTTGTCTAAAAGTTCTGGTCTAGATGCCAAAGTCGGTGCCGAAACAGTGTTTGCTATCTTTGTAACAACAGCCTCAACGGCTCTCGCAGAGATTGTTTCTTCTGTAACTCCTGTCAAAAATGCCGAGATATTAGTTTTGAGAGTCAACGAAATCTTGACATTAACTTCACGACTATCTTGTGCAACTTGAGTAATAAGAGGAATCTCTACAACTTTTGGATTGATACACTCTCTCACTACTTCTAATATGTCTCTTCCGGAAATGTCTACAGCCTTTACAAAATCTAAATCAAAGTTGAGTTTGGCGTTTTTAGCCGCCATCAATCCATCTACAACCCTCAAAGGGTTTCCTCCACTGGTTGAAATCTTTTCAAGCTCTGTCAAAGGAATTGCAAGTTTAAATTTTTTAGATAAAACATATGCCTTTACAATTTCGTCGTACTTCTCTTTTTGCATTTTCATAGAAATTAATTTAAAAGCAGAAACATAAACCTTTGAAAAAAGAGCCGAAAAATACTCCTTTCTTGGCAAAAGGATAAATATTGTTAACAAATAAATAAATATCAAACTAGCAATAACAATTGCTACAATGCTACCTACTGACATTTCGCTCTCCTTGTGAATATTTTACCACAAATGAGAACAAATGTCCATACCTTATTTTATAATGTTAAGAATTGCAAAAGTCCTACTTTGAAGTTGTAATTATTTCCCGTTTCAAGAGTAGGTTTTTCAACATCAAAATAAATTTCGATATAATCGCACACGTCTTGTTCTCTAGCAACTCCACTCTTTGAAGAAAATTTGTCTGGGTTTAGAGTTCCAAAACTTCCTACTGATGTTGGCGAAGTAGAAGGATTAAGTTTGAAATATTCTCTAGTTCCATCATAACCATTAATATATTTCGATTTAAATTCTCCTATCGTTTCTCCAGTCGCAAAAGGATTTATGATTTCATTGTTGATAAAAGGTGTTTTTATTTCAATCTCTTTGTCGATCGCCAAATCATAATAACTTGCTGTTTTTGTTGAGTGTCCCATCAACAGCCAGTTTTCGTCTGGCATTTTGAAGCTATCATAATGTCCTTTTTCAACAACAATTTGCGTTGATCCGTCATATTCAAATTCTCCCGCTTCACTATTAAAATATCTAAGGCCTACATTGATTGTCAAAGAATCCAACATTTCCAAGCCGTCAATTTCTGTGTTATATTCAAAAGCAAGCCAAATATCTGAAATTGTTTGACCTATAGATTCGTCTTGTGGGTAAAAAATTATACTTTGATATTCTTGGGCTTCAATATATTGAAACATATTGTCATCACTTTCGTCTTCATATGACATAAAGAAATAATCACCCGAATAATCTGTGATTTGCGACGCCAAATAAGGCGAATCCAGTCCGAGTGATTTTCCTTTTGTTCCGTTGTTATTCATAGCCTCCGCATCAAATCCGATAGGAGCCTCTGTGCAAGCATAATCTACTACATTTGCAATAATTTTTTCATAGTTTCTATAAAAAATTGTATCTTCTGGTTGAGTGCCGGCAAGAGATTGAGTGCCACCAGCACTTGTATATTCTACAAAATCTACTGTAAATTGGTTTTTAGCAAATGCCTTTTCGCCAATTACAACATCTTTGATAAAGGCAATGATTTCTTCTTTGTCTTCTTCTGTTATTCCAATATAAGTTCCGATTTCAGCATAAGCGTCTTTTGCTTTTTGCAAGGCTTCTCCTATAGAAATGCGCGAAGCTCCCCAGCCACCAACTTCGATGTCTGTAACCAATCCATTTGTTCTTTTAATGTCAAAATCATAAAGGGCATTGTTTGGATTTGATTGTTCAGAAAAATCGTAATCAAAACCCATAACCAACAAATACACAGCATATTCAAGTGCGTCTTGATAGAAATTCTTCGCAGAAACCTCTTCGCCCTTTGTTGCTTGATAGTAAGGAGAATTTCTATATTGAGTTACATCTCCTTCCTTAATAGCTGTATCAAAATAATATTCGCCAAATGAAGGTTTAAAGTCTGGATAAATATTATATAGTTCTTCCCAGCCTGAAGTTAATCCTTCAAATGTGTATGTATTTCCACTAACAACACCGTCTCCACTTTCTACCACAGAAGTAAAGAAAATTTTCTTGCTTGTTGCATCATTTGAAATATTCCAATTCCAAGCAGAATCAGGGTTTATCGTAATTGCGTGAGATAAAATGTTTCCACTTTCATCTTTTACGGTTTCAATCTTTTCAATTGTATATCTCAAAGAATCAAAAACATAATATTGATCTGTTGATGTCGATCCAAACAAATATGCATTGCCTACTGAATAATTATTAAAACTTACGCCTTTGTCTGTCTCAAGATCTTTGAAAATTGCTGTTTTTAAATCTTCATTCGCAACAAATTCTTCATTTGTAAAATCTTCATAAACTCTATACAACTGATTTAAGATTTCTGCTGAAAAAAGATTGTAATAATTTTCTGATGCTTTATCTCCTACTGCCTCAGCAAAATTATAATCGCTTGGCTTAGAAATAACCTTAACTCCGTCAAGGGACTTTGGTGTCTCCACATCAGAATTTCCATCTGATGGCCCACCATCACATCCTACACAGAATAAAAATAAAAAACATAATAAAATAGATAAAATTTTCTTTTTCATAACCATATTATAATATCACAAATAAAAAGAAAAAATCAAGGAATTTTAAATCATTCCAAGATTTTTTCTGTTTCTATTGTCATATCTTCCTTTACATAGAGAGTTTTATTCTCTTTGGTCACTTCCGTTCTTTCAATTGATTGAATTTCCCACAAAGTAGAATTTCCTGCAAAGATATTATCCAATTCATTGTCAACGGTATGAACCGAAGCCCTTACATTCATCTTTACCCATTCTAACTTGCCTTTATATTCAATAAGAAAATATTGTCTCCATCCTTTTGCATATCCATATTCGCTGTCTGCAGAAGGAGAATCTGAAACTTTTGTTTTAAAACCAAAATACACTTTTGCATCTTGGAAACCTTCTAGTCTTGTCTCTGGATTGTCATCATAACGACCTACCTGAGTGCCCTTTTGTTCTATTCTATTGAAAAGAATATCTTTTAGACGTTGAAAACTATATGTGCAATCTTGGTCAAAGCTAGCATATTCATAATCAATTGTTTCGCCTTTCGTAAAGAAGTTTGTGTTTGTTCTCAACAAATAATTTTTCAATTCGTCTTGTGTTTCTATCTCGCCGTTTTTAATTTGATTCAAAAATGCACTTTCGTTAATTATAAATTCTTGGTATATCCTTCTAGGATTTTGAGAATCGTCAAAATAACAGTTTGTTGCTATTAAAATTTGATCGTCTTGGAAATCCATATACAATATTTTATCAAAACGATAGCCAGCTCTTGAACGTTGAATCTTGTTGTAATAATCCTGTCCGTATTGATTGTCTCCTGCAAACCAATTGTTTAAAACTGTCGTCCAAGCTTTTACATTATATTCCTTTTCACTATTTTCGCTTTCTATAAACAGTTTTTGTTCTTCTTCTAAGAATGGAACAACAAAGTCAACTTTTCCAAAATCATAGATAGTTACTTGGCATAAATCACAGTCAAATACAATTCTATCGTCCTCAACTATGAAATATCCTTTTTGACCGTTCCATTCTGCCTCATATTTTCCAGTGGCTTCGTCATAAGTCCCCCAAACGCCGGTATTTTCAAGCGTCGTTAAGAAGAAGCTGTCAGGATCCTTCGCTTCAATGTGTTCCATGTAACTAAAATTTTCATAGTCAGTTGAAATTATTGCTTTAGCAGAACCGTCTGGCAAGAAATAAACATATTGGATTTGATCTCCCTCGTCCTTGCAAACAGAGTCCTGTTGGATTTGATATTTCCACGTAAGATTTTCTTCTTTATAGTGAAGATCTACTCTATAGTTTTTCATGAGGTCCATCTTTCCCATAAATTCTTTATAAATATACGAATAATCTTTAGGTTCTGGTGGTGCTGGTGGATCAGGAATCAATGGTGCAAATTCTTCTTTTTTGCTTTCTTCTTCTTTTCCATAAACGCCCGTCCCTTTATCCTGTTCCTGAGTCACCTCATCAGAATCTAAACTATTTGAAGTTGTCGTTGTTGGCGAACAAGAAATAATTGTAAGGCTCGTAATTATAGCCAATCCCAAGATCATAACTCTTTTTAATATTTTCTTACCAGGTTCTTCTATAACATCTATTATTTTATCAAAAATCATAATCCCCTCCTTGTTTTTGAAATTTAATTCTGTTCTCTCATATAATAAAACAAATATTGTTGTGCATAACCAGAATTAAAGCCAAATTGCTCAGTCAATTTTTTTCTTATTCTCTGACGATTATTGTCTTCTTCATAAAATCTGTTGTACATTTGATTTATCCAAGTATCTACTGGAAATACATCCCCTCTCGAATAACCAAATAACATAATACAATCAGCAACTTTTGGACCAACCCCTGACAATCCTATAAGATTTTTTCTTAACTCTTCCGTTGTAAACCTATCCCAATTCTCTAAAGTTTTTTCGTCAATTTCTCTTAAAACTTTGTAAAGATATTTTGCTCTATATCCTGCGCCTAAATCAAAAAAATCTTTTTCAGTCGCTTGTAGCAATTGTTGTCTAGTAGGGAAAGCATAAAAATCTTCAACTTTGCTTCCAAATCTTTGTTTTATGTTTTTTATAATCATTTGTATTCTTTTGATATTGTTGTTTGCTGAGATAATAAATGAAATTAATGTTTCAAAGATTCCTTGTTTTAAGATTCTTATTCCACAGCCAAATTCGATTGGCTTTTTCAAAATTTCATAATTTGCTAATTCTTCTTTGATTTTTTTGTAATCAGTTTTCAAATCAAAAAAGTTTTCAGCCCAATCTAAATCATTGCAAAATATTTGATACCCCTCTTCAATTTCTTCAACAACTATTTTTTTATCAGCAGAATAAACATTCCATCGACCATCTGTTTTCTCATATGTAAAAAACTGACCACATTGTAATATATGTTCGATATTGAAATCTTCTTTGCCTAAAATTTTTAAAAAATTTTTTTCTCGTATGTAAATTTTCACAGATTTCTTGTTTCCTTTCGACATATTTGTACAATATTTTGTGCACATTCGACTTTTTATTCTATATTTTGATATCAAAAATTAAGGGTAACAAAAAAAGGGCGTAAAGCCCTTTAATTATTCAGCAATAACTGAAACGATATTTTTTCCATTGCCCGTTCCAAAAACAATTTTTCCGTTTTTGAGAGCGTAAAGTGTGTAGTCCTTTCCGATACCAACGTTTGCACCTGGATAAATCTTTGTGCCTCTTTGTCTTACAATGATTGAACCTGCTGTAACAAATTCACCGGCATAAGCTTTTACTCCAAGACGCTTTGATTGAGAATCTCTTCCGTTCTTTGTGCTACCGCCACCTTTCTTATGGGCAAAAAGTTGTAAATTAATAAACATCTTCTTTTACCTCCATTTTTACATTTCTAGCATAATCTTTTTCTAACGAACTCATGGCCAACTCAAAAGTTTTAAAAAGTGTTTGAACTTTGTCGTCTTTGGCGAGTCTTGTTTCAAGCCTAACCTGAAGAAAACCATCCTCAACAATGCCTTCAACATCAAGTTCTAAAACCTCTTTTAATCCTCCAAGAGTCATTTCGCTAGCCATCGAGATTGCACTACATACGATATCTTCGCCTGCATTTGCAAAATTCGAGTGTCCTTTGACCTTATAGCCGACAATTATGCCATCTTTTTTGAAAATCGTAATTTTCGTCATTTCTTACATCTTTATTGAAACAATTTTGATTTGTGTCCAAGGTTGTCTATGACCTTGTTTCTTGCGTTCGTTTTTCTTAGGCTTATATTTGTAAACAACAATCTTGTCGCCTTTGCCATGCGCAACGATTTCAGCCACAACTTCACCTGTTTCAACTGTAGGTGTGCCAGTAACAGTTTTGTTTCCGTCAGAAACGAGCAAAACTTCTACCTTTACTTTGTCACCAACAGCACCATCAAGTTTTTCAACTTTGATTGTGTCGTTTTCAGTAACATTATACTGTTTTCCACCTGTTTGAATAATTGCAAACATCTCAAAAACCTCCTCTATTCAGACTCGCTAATGTCCAAGGTGTTGTATCAACAAACTTAAAAACCCGACCTATGCGGAATTACTGATATTATAACAGAAAAAACAGTTCCTGTCAAGGATTTCTCCCTAATTTTAATTCGACTAGAACTGTTTTTTTAAATACTGTTCAAAATAATCCGGCAAACCAACTTCAAACGTCACCCTCTCCAATGTCCTTGGGTGAACAAAAGACAGTTTAAAAGCATGGAGAAGTTGCCCCTTAAGAGATTTTACTTCTTTTCCGTATAATTTGTCCCCAACTACAGGGTGGTTTAGATATTTTGAATGAACCCTGATTTGGTGGGTTCTGCCCGTTTGCAACGAGAACTGCACTAAACAACACCTTTGATATCTCTTGAGCACTTTATAATCTGTAATAGCAACCCTGCCATCGGGTTGAACACTCATTTTTTTTCTGTCTTTTGGATCTCTTTTGATAAAAGTCTCAATTCGACCACTTTCGTCTTTTAAATTGCCCTCTAAAACAGCAAGATAATCTCTATGACACGTTTTGTTTTTAATTTGTTCTGCCAAATGAGTGTGCGAAAAATCGTTTTTGGCAATTACTAAAAGGCCACTCGTGTCTTTGTCTAATCTGTGTACAATCCCCGGCCTCAGCTCGCCGTTTATGCCACTCAAATCTTTGATTCTATGCAATAAACCATTAACCAGCGTCCCTTCTTTTGTGGTAGAGCAAGGATGCACAACCAAGCCCTGTGGTTTGTTTATGACTGCCAAATCTCTGTCTTCGTAGACAATTTCAAAATCAATTTCTTCTGGCTTTGTTGAAATCTCTTGTGGCTCTAAGACCTCGATCCCTATCACATCTTTTTCTCTTAATTTATACCCAGATTTTACACTCTTCTCATTAACCAAGACCAAATTTTTGTCTATAAGATTTTTAAAATGAGAACGTGAAAAGCCAAGATGCTCGGTCAAAAACACGTCTAGTCTGCTTCCTTGATAATCTTTCTCTACAAAAATATTATTCTTCATTTTTCTTTACCTTTTTTGCTTTGATAAGAGAAATAATTAAATAAATTATGAATAAAACTACCCCCACAACCAAAATTGCATCTGCAAAGTTGAAAATTGGAAAAGATTTCCAAAAGTCAAATTGAATAAAATCTCTCACATAACCAAAAATAATCCTGTCATAAAGATTCCCTAAACAACCAGCAATCAAAAAAGCAAAAGAAACTACAAACAACCAAGATTTGTTTTTTTCTTTGACATAATAAGCAATAAAAACCCCTAAAAATACTATGGTTAGGGCGATCAAAAACAGTTGTCTGCCAGCCAATATCCCCCATGCGGCACCATAATTATGCACCAATTTAAAATTAAACAGATAAGGCACTACAGATATTGAATTTCCATCTGACAATTGAGCATCAAAAATATATTTTGTCGTCAGATCCAACGCCAAAAGCGAACATATAACCACCAAAACAACAATCAATTTTGTATATTTTTTCAAATTACCCTCTTGTTTTCTTATATTTTTTCTTCAATTTTTCTAAATTGTTATCGTCAAAATATCTTTCTGTATAACCACAATTACAACAAACATATCTTGAAGTAGTAATTTTACCCCCAAAGACACCTAGACTCTCCCCGTCTGCCTTGTCAGGCTTTTCTTTTGAGTTTTCAAAAACCAAAATATCTTCACTTTGACATTTTGGACACTTTGCCGTCGTCTTCATAATCAATCCCTTTCAATTTCCATATGCTTAGGCAGAAAAATATATAAATCTTTTTCCACTTTTTCACAATTTGCACCTAAAATATCAATAACTCCTTGATAATAATCCAAGATTTTGTTTTTTTCTACACTACTGCAAGCTCTAAAATCTATAAAAAATGGAGTTTCTTTTTTAAGCAACTCAATTTTATCTTTGCAATCTTCAAGTTTTTCTGGATAATAAACTCTTATGCCATCGATTTCGTCTGGCAGTTTTTGTGACACCTTCAAGTTGTATGAAGCTTTAGTTGTTTTTTTCTTTGCTACCTTAACATCGTCACCCTCAAACCCGAAAATTTTAAAAATATAGTTCATTATTCCCATAAAAAACCTCTTTTAAAGATTTTAGCACATTCTTACTTGCAATTACAAACAATATTTGATGTTGAATTAAATTTACAAATATAAGATCAATAAAATATCATAAAAAAGTTAAATTTAAAAGACAAAATAAAAAAAACTGGCAACAACCAGTTTAATGCCCAAATTGGTTTTTACACCAATCGTCAATCAATTTATTAGAGTTTCGATATGTCCTTGTTCTATAATCAGCTGAAGTAAATTCCTTGCGATACACTCTTTCTTTTCCACAGTGAGGACAAACGGCTGTAATCGTGTATTTAGCAACTTCATTTGAATAATAATCCCCTTCCAAAGTTGACTGTGCTACTTCGTCTTCAACAGAATCTAATACCCATTCATATTCACATCCATATAGATCGAATCCACATTTTAAACAAATCTTCTTGGTGATTTTTTTTGCAATTAAAAAAAGTATAACACTTAATAATACCCCAACAGCCCCAACACCTATTAGAATATAGTTCAAAATTCCGTGAAAAAGCGTAAACGAAGAATATATTCCAAAGGTAGCCAAGCCCAATCCTGCTAAAATGAAAATCACCCCAAAAACTCTCAATATAGTACAAGTCGCCTTTTTGTTCATAAACCTCTCCAATTTTCTATACATTTGAAGTATATCATAAATATTAAATTCAAACAAGTGATTTAGGATGCTTAATACAAAATATTTTTAGACACATTCAACAAAACTTCTTATTAAAAATACTTAAATATTTATAAAAAATAAACACATCTAGAAAAACTAAATGTGTTTATTAAATTGTTATTGTTTAATAATTAAATTATTCAATGATTGCAGAAACAACACCTGAACCAACAGTTCTGCCACCTTCACGAATAGCGAAACGAAGTCCGTTTTCGATAGCGATTTCTTTGTTAAGAGTGATTGTCATCTTAACGTTGTCGCCAGGCATAACCATTTCAACGCCTGCAGGAAGTTCGATTGTTCCTGTAACGTCTGTTGTTCTGAAATAGAATTGTGGTCTATAACCATTGAAGAATGGAGTATGACGGCCACCTTCTTCTTTCTTCAATACGTACACTTCAGCATCAAACTTAGTGTGTGGATTGATTGAACCTGGTTTGCAAAGAACTTGTCCTCTTTCGATTTCTGATCTTTGGATACCACGAAGAAGAACACCGATATTGTCTCCAGCTCTTCCTTCGTCAAGAAGTTTTCTAAACATTTCAACACCAGTAACAACTGTTTGTTTCTTAGAACCCATACCAACGATTTCAACAACATCGTTTACGTGTACGATACCTCTTTCAACTCTACCTGTAGCAACTGTTCCACGACCTGTGATAGTGAAAACGTCTTCAACTGGCATAAGGAAAGGTTTGTCTGTATCTCTTTCTGGTTCTGGAATATAAGAATCGAGAGCGTCAAGAAGTTCTTGGATGCAAGCACATGCTGGATCTTCTACGTTTCCTGCTTGAGCAGCTTCCAAAGCTTTAACAGCTGAACCTTTGATAATTGGAGTGTCGTCTCCTGGGAATCCATATTCGCTGAGCAAATCTCTGATTTCCATTTCAACAAGATCCAAAAGTTCTGGATCGTCAACAAGGTCAGTTTTGTTCATAAATACTGTGATGTATGGAACGCCAACTTGTCTAGCAAGCAAGATATGTTCTCTTGTTTGAGGCATAGGACCATCTGTTGCAGCAACAACAAGGACAGCTCCGTCCATTTGAGCAGCACCAGTAATCATGTTCTTAACGTAGTCTGCGTGTCCTGGGCAGTCAACGTGAGCATAGTGACGAGTAGCTGTTTGATATTCAACGTGAGAAGTATTGATTGTGATTCCTCTAGCCTTTTCTTCAGGCGCTTTGTCGATTTCGTCATATCTCATTTTTTGAGCGAAACCTTTAGCTGCACTATACATTGTGATTGCAGCTGTAAGTGTAGTCTTACCATGGTCAACGTGTCCGATAGTTCCAACGTTAACGTGTGGCTTAGATCTATCAAATTTTTCTGTAGCCATTTTTTTAATCTCCTTTTTATGTTTTACTTTGATATTGTAGCACATATTTTGAAAAAGTCAAAATATTTTTACAACATTTTTCAAATATTAGCCTTGTTTTTTACGTTGTCCGATAATATTTTCGGCAATATTTCTTGGAACTTCTGAATATTTCAAGAATTCCATAGTAAACGTTCCCCTTCCTTGTGTTTGAGAACGCAAATCTGTTGCATAACCAAACATTTCTCCAAGTGGAACTTCTGCGTTTACAACTTGAACGCCTGGTTTTGTTTCGTTTCCAGTCAACATACCACGACGAGAAGTAAGGTTGCCCATTACTGTACCAAGATATTCGTCTGGAGCTTCAACTTGAACTTTCATAACAGGTTCAAGAAGAACTGGATCAGCTTTCAAAGCACCGTCTTTGAATGCCATTGAACCAGCAATCTTAAATGCCATTTCTGAAGAGTCAACTTCATGGTAAGAACCATCAAGTACAGTTACTTTAAAGTCAACTGTTTCATATCCAGCAATAACACCATTTTTGCTAGCTTCTTGGATACCATTATTAACAGGTTGGATATATTCTTTTGGAATAGAACCACCAACTGTCTTGTCTTCAAATTGATAGCCTGTTCCTGCTGGCAATGGTTCGATTTCAATCACGCAGTGACCATATTGACCTTTACCACCAGATTGTCTAACAAACTTTCCTTCAGCTCTTGTTGCTTTTCTGATTGTTTCTTTATAAGCAACTTGTGGTTGACCTACGTTTGCTTCAACTTTAAATTCTCTCAAAAGTCTGTCAACGATAATTTCAAGGTGAAGTTCGCCCATACCAGCGATAATTGTTTGTCCTGTTTCTTGATCTGTGTATGTTTTAAATGTTGGGTCTTCTTCTGCAAGTTTTACAAGTGCAAGCACCATTTTTTCTTGCATAAGTTTTGTTTTAGGTTCTATAGCAACTCTGATAACTGGATCTGGGAAATCCATACTTTCAAGAACTATAGGCTTCTTTTCGTCACAAAGAGTTTCACCAGTAATAGTATCTTTAAGACCAACGATAGCCGCGATGTCTCCAGCGCCAACTTCTTTGATTTCTTCTCTTTGGTTTGCGTGCATTCTGATAAGTCTTCCAACTCTTTCTTTTTGACCCTTGTTTGAGTTGTAAACATATGAACCTGCTGTCAATTTTCCAGAATAAACTCTGAAGAATGCAAGACGTCCAACAAATGGGTCTGTCATAATCTTAAACGCAAGACCTGCAAATGGAGCATCTTCACTTGCTTCTCTGCTCTCAGTTTCATTTGTATCTGGGTTTATACCTTCAATGCTGTCAATATCAAGTGGAGATGGTAAAAGTTCTACCATAGCATCCAACAACATTTGAACACCTTTGTTTTTGTAAGAAGAACCACAAAGAACAGGAACAAGTTCTCTCTTGATTGTAGCTTTTCTAAGAGCTTTTTTGAGCTCGTCAACTGAAATTTCTTCGCCTTCAAAATATCTTTCAAGCAAAGCATCGTCTGTTTCAACAATTTTTTCGATAAGTTCACTATGCAATTCTTCTGCTTTGTCTTTAAGTTCTGCAGGAATTTCGATAATTTCGATTTCTTTGCCCATATCGTCTTTATAAAGTTCTGCTTTCATTGTCATAAGGTCAATAATTCCTCTAAATGTATCAGCTTCACCGATAGGCATTTGAATTGGAAGTGGATTTGTCTTCAATCTGTCTCTGATTGAGTTTACACAACCAAAGAAGTCTGAAGCGTCTCTATCCATCTTGTTTACATAAATGATTGTAGGGACTTTATATTTTGTAGATTGGCGCCAAACTGTTTCTGTTTGTGGTTGAACTTTATCACGAGCAGAAAGAACCAAAACGGCACCATCAAGAACTTTCAAAGAACGTTCAACTTCAACGGTAAAGTCAACGTGTCCAGGAGTGTCGATAATATTGATTTTGTGATCTTTCCAGAAACAAGTTGTACAAGCAGAAGTGATTGTAATACCTCTTTCTTGTTCTTGTGCCATCCAGTCCATTGTTGCAGCACCGTCGTGAACTTCTCCAATCTTGTGGCTTTTTCCAGTATAATACAAAATTCTTTCAGTAGTAGTTGTTTTTCCGGCATCGATGTGAGCCATAATTCCAACGTTTCTGGTCATTTGTAAATTTGTAGCCATAAATTTTCTCCTTATTTAAATTTGTTCATTTTTCAAGGAAAATAAACAAAAACCTTTATTTAATTAATTCTTTTTGATACATCTTTGTAAGATTTTCGTTGTGAGCATCTTTGTATTCTTTGTTAAACTTTTCGTGCAAAAAGCCCTTTGTTTGACTAGCAATAAATTTCATTCCTTTGTCAGGAAGAGAAGTATTACAAGCACTTACACAATCATAATCTCTTATTTCGAGAACAACAATCCCACCAAACACAGATTCTATATCACAAAACAATTGACCATTTCCGACAACATGTCCCTCAGCAGTTGTCATACCAAAGTGCAAACGAGCTGTAAACGACCCTTTTTTGCTTAATTTTTTCTCAAGAGCTCTTAAATCATTTTCGTCAAGTCTCTTTCTGTTTACAAATTTCCCCATAAAATCTTACCACTTATAATGAGCGAAAGCCTTGTTAGCTTCTGCCATTCTATGCATTTCGTCTCTTTTCTTAATTGATGCACCAGTGTTGTTGTAAGCGTCTAAAAGTTCTCCAGCAAGCTTTTCGCTCATACTTCTTTCGCCAGTTCTCTTTCTTGCATTAGCAACAATCCAACGAATTGCAAGAGTTTGTCTTCTCTCAGGACGAATTTCCATTGGCACTTGGTATGTTGCACCACCGACTCTACGACCTTTTGTTTCGAGCATTGGTTTTACGTTTTCAATAGCTGTCAAACAAACATCAAGAGCTTCAGCACCAGTTTTTTCTTTGATAATTTCAAAAGAACCATAAACAATTCTTTGAGCAAGACCTTTCTTACCACTCAACATAACTTGGTTGATAAGCTTTGTAACAACTTTGTTATTGTAAATTGGATCTGGTAAAACATCTTTCTTAACCGCACTATTTCTTCTTGGCATTGGTTTTACTCTCCTTTTATAAATTTGGTTTTCTTCTTCTGCCTGTTCAGGCAACTTTTTTAGACAAATTATTTGCCTGATTTTGGTCTTTTAGCGCCATATTTAGAACGGCTTTGTTTTCTGTTGGCAACACCAGCAGTATCCAAAGTGCCTCTAACAATGTGATAACGCACACCTGGAAGGTCTTTTACTCTTCCACCACGAACGAGAACAACACTGTGCTCTTGCAAGTTGTGTCCAATTCCTGGAATGTAGCAAGTACCTTCTTGACCATTTGAAAGTTTAACTCTGGCAATTTTACGAAGAGCTGAGTTAGGCTTCTTTGGAGTAGCTGTTCTTACTGACAAGCAAACACCACGTTTTTGTGGACATTCTTCCAAAAGTGGAGCCTTTTTCTTCTTTTCAAAAGTTTTTCTTCCCTTTCTTACAAGTTGGTTAAATGTAGGCATCTTTTTCTCCTTTTAAAAATATTTTCGGTTTTAAATCTCGAATAGATTTGTCAAAAAAAGACACGGTTGTCCCGTGTCTAAAGAAAAATGCTTTTTTAATTTATCAAACATGAACAACACAATCACAATTTGTGACTCCAAAGAGCAAATCTCTTCGAATCGGTGAAGCAATATTCTTGCCACCTGTTGTTTGTTTATGCTTAAACCTTTAAGCACTGTTTCCGACAACGAAACACATTGTATATTATAGTCATTATGCAGTTCGTTGTCAAGTGTTTTATAAGAATTTTAGCAATCAAAAATTTTGTTTAGGAGTAATCATTCTAGTGTACTCGTCATACAAGAAAAACTTTTTAGATTTTCTTTTTGTCATTTTCGCTCCCATAGGTCCTGTTTTCACTCCTTGATATTCCCAATTGTTAACACAGGGAAGTTTTTTTGGAGGCTCTGGAGGCAATGGTTTTGGAGGTGGTGGAACTTTTTTCTTGAAAATCCTTCTCTCATTCTCTATCATAACCTTTTGTCTCGCAGACATCTGCTTATCATATTCTTCTTTTTCTTTTTCCCACCTCTTGTGTTCTTGACAGTCAACCATTCCGACACACGCCCATTCGGTAGGTTTTGGAGGCAAACAAGCAGCCGATCGAACAGCATTATCTATAGCAATTTGAAGCGCATACGTAAAACTTAAATGCTCTTTCTTTTTCATTGCCTTTCTACATCTAGGACAAAGTGGCATATTTTTCCTCCATAAGGCTCACGGCCTTCTCTTTTGATTATTATAATGTAAAAAGCTTCATTTTACAAGAAATTTGTCAAAAAATTCAAATTCTGACAAAATTGGTATATTAAGGGCTCTCGCCTTGTCAAGTTTTGAACCAGCCTCAACTCCAGCAACAACGAAATCAGTATTCTTTGAAACAGACGAAGCCGTCTTTCCACCATTCTCTTCAATAATCTTTGTCATTTCTGTTCGACTGTAATTTTGTAGAGTTCCCGTCAATACAAACGTCAATCCCTTCAACTTGTCACTTTTCGCTTCGCTTTCATTATAAATTTCTACCCCCGCTTCCAGCAACCTTTCAATTTCTTCAATATTGTTTTTGTCATTAAAGAAATCAACAATGTTTTGAGCAATTACCTCACCTATATCTTCAATTGAATCTATCTGCTCAAAAGTTGCATTTTTAAGCTCGTGTAAGTTTTTAAAATGTTTGGCCAAATCTTTTGCTGTTTTAATTCCAACTTCACTAATGCCCAGAGCATAAATAAATCTAAATAATTCGATCCTTTTGCTTTTTTCTATACTTTTTATGATATTTTCTGCTTTTTTATCTTTAAATTTTTCTAAGCACATCATTTTTTCTTTGTTTAAAAAATATATGTTTGCATAATGTCTCATATCAAAATTATTGATAAATTGAATTATCGTCTTTTCAGAAAGTCCTTCAATATTGAAAGCTTCTCTACTGACAAAATGTGTCCATCTGCTAACCACTTGTTCTTTGCACCCATAATAATTTTTACAGAAAACAAGAGGACCTTTCTTGACTAAATGAGTCCCACAACTTGGACAAACTGTTGGCTCTTCAATTTCTTGAGAAAAAGAATAACTTTCTGCCAGTCCCAAAACCTCAGGGATAACCTCATTGCTTCGCCTAATAAACACTCTGCTTTTGAGCTTTACTTTCTTTTTCCTAATGTCTTCAATATTGTTTAGAGTGGCTCTTGAAATTGTCGCACCGGCAAGTTCAACAGGTTCTAAAATAGCAGTTGGAGTGACCTTTCCACTTCTTCCAACCTGCCAAACAACATCGTTAAGCATCGTTGAAACCTCTTCTGCCTCAAACTTAAACGCCATCGCCCACTTAGGGAATTTGTTTGTATATCCGATGTCTTCACGTGGCGCAACCTCATTGAGCTTGATCACTGCCCCATCTATCATAATATCCAATTTGTTCTTGTTGTTGTCAACAGCCTTGATTATTTCTTCGGCTTCTTTTTCTGTCTTAACAACATGAAAAAAATCTCCAGTTTTAAAACCGTTTTCTTCAAAAAACATATGCATTTGCTCTTGAGAAGAAAACTTCCTCCCTTCTGCATAAAGAACCTCATAACAAAAATAATCAAGTTGTCTTTTTGCCGTTTCTTTGGGGTCTAGGTTTCTAATCGCACCTGATACTCCATTTCGAGGGTTTTTTAAAGGTTCTGTCGCTTTTTTATTGTAACGAACAAAACTTGAGTTTGTCATCATTCCTTCGCCACGCAAGAGAAGTTTGCCTTTAAAGGGAATTTCAAGTGGCACACTCCTGATTGTCCTAACCTGCTCAGTTACGACTTCGCCCACTTCTCCATTTCCACGGGTTGTCGCACCCACATATTTTCCATCTTGATACTCAACAACAATTGTCAAACCATCAAACTTGTATTCAATAGAAAAAGTTGGATTTTTTACAAACTTTTCCATATCATTGAAAAAGTCTTTCAACCCCTCAAATGTTCTGACCTTGTTCATAGAATAAAGCCTTACCTCATGAGTTTTTTTAACAAATTTATCAATCGCGTCTCCACCTACTCTTTGAGTTGGAGAATTCGGCAATATGACACCTAGTTCTGCCTCTAAAGACAAAAGCTCGTCTTCGAGAGCATCATATTCTTTGTCTGAAATAGTTGGGTTGTTAAGTTCGTAATAATTATGGTTGTGCATCAAAATTTCTTTGACAAGTTGTTTCATTCTTTCTAATTTGTCCACGACTATTCCTCCACTTTTTCTAAATTTGCCAAATTAAGCATTAGGCTCTTTTTTCCAATGTCTTCAAAATCAATATCGGCTACATACCCGTCGTCAGAAATATTGACAATTTTTCCAGTTCCAAAACGACCATGAAAAACAATGTCTCCAACACTAAAGTTGGATTCAAAATCGTCTTCTTCCACCTTATCTGACACTTTGGCTTTAGTCTTATCTACAAGACCAAGTT
>SVIR01000008.1 GCA_015069395.1 Clostridiales bacterium | reverse complement strand
CAACAAACATTTCAACAAAATCAGAACCACTTATAGAAATAAATGGAACCTTGCTCTCTCCGGCTACTGCACGTGCAAGCAAAGTCTTTCCTGTACCCGGTTGACCTACAAGCAGAACTCCCTTAGGTATTCTTGCTCCCAAATCAGTAAACTTTTTAGGATTTTTCAAGAATTCTACAATTTCTTGGAGTTCAACTTTTTCTTCGTCCATTCCTGCTATATCAGAAAATTTAACCTTACTCATTGAATAAGACTTAATTTTTGTCTTGCCAAAATTCATTGCCCCTTTGTTTGCTCCGGCCATCATTCTAAACAAGAAATAGAATATAACTATAGCAAAAACAATATACAAAATTGGCACCAAAATATCCCAGAAATTTATTCCGGCTGGGGCATAACGCGTATCGATGCCATTCGCATCACACATTTCTCTAACTTTAGTAAGCAATGCACTATCATATTCAAAATAGAAATCTGAATAATTTGGCACTTGAGCTCTGTCATACTTAGAGCCTTTTACCAAAATATATGCTGTTCCATTTTTGTAGTACAAATAATCAGCTTCTAAAATATTACCGTCTTCGTCTTGATATGTTCCATCAACAATTTCGTAAATATCGTTTTGAATTGTCAACTTTTTTCCATTACTTCCAAAATCAACGAAAAGAAGTGCAAAAAGCAAAACTACTACAAGCAAGACAACGACATATGATAATCTAAAACCACCTTGTTTTTTTTCGTTCATTACATTCTCCTTATTTGACCAAAATGGTCAATAATATACTGTATGATTTTATCACAAAGAAAAAAATAACACAACAAAACAACACACTTTGACAAAAAAATAATGTCAAAAATTTGATAACCTTTGCGAAAGTTATCTTGTAAAGATATTAACATTGATTTTGAAAACCATTTGACTCAAATAATCCTCTTCATTTTCCAAAGAACTCAAAAACTTTGAAAAGGCCTTTGGGTCCGAATTATGCATAATCGTATAAAAATCAATTAAGTCAATCTGATTATCTCTCATAAGTTCTATGCCTTCTGCCATAAGATTTTTTATTTTCAAAATTACAGCATTTTTCATTTGGTCAGTAAACTTCATAAACTCAACATTTTTCTCAACAACGACACCTTGATTTTCTATTTCTGCCAATTCCATAGTAAGCTCTGATTCAACCATAAAAATAGGAATATTATTTTCATAGACTACTTTATAATGTATTTTGTTTTCAAGCATTTCAAAGCCAAGTTCAGCATTTGTAAAAATGTCGTCACTATAATTTTCTAATACAAACGACCCTGTCTTAAAGTCTCCCTTTATCAACTGAATAATTTTCATATCCAAACCATCAAGCATCAATACCCTTTTCCCCTCTTTAAAAACAAGAGTGTCTCCGTTGTTCACAATTTCCCCCTCTGTCTGTCCAGAGCCAGAAGAAGATTGTCCAGAGTCGTCAGAACCTGATGCAGAAACACCTACACCCGTCTCATCTTTAATTATGGATAAAAGAGGCACTAAACTTACCTTTGTGGGCCCAAAATATCCTTTAAAAAAACTTTCTAAAGAAGAATCCGTCGCATATACATACTCTTTGTTGTAAGACAAGACTTCATTTATCTTTATAGAACTATCACTGTCCATTTTTTCCACTACACTTAAAAAATCTTTCGCCGATTTGTCTGTAACTACTACCTTTGTTGTTCCTGCTAAAACTTTATTGCGAGAAAAATAGTCTAGATAATGCCCAATATCTTCGTCTAATAAATCTATATTCAAAACCAAAATATTTACGTGCGACAACCCGACTTCTCTGCCTAATCTCAATCCAGCATAGTCTAAAGCCTCTGACACAGCCCTTCCTTTTGCAGAAACAACTTTATATTTTTCTGTATAATTTACATTTGCCACCGGTGTAAATGTGAGTAACGATACCTCTATTTCATTTTCTCCATCATTTGCTTTGTCTATTCCGATTGCAGTAACAATAGCATATCGATTTACTGCTGCAGGCTGTCCAAGTGCAGCAATCCCATAAATCAAAACAATGGCGATAAAAACTAAAAACATTGGGGTTTTTAAAGCTTGCATAACAAAACGTTTCATTTTCTCCCCTCCCTCTTTTTAAAGAACAGAGAAATAATTGCAAAAATAGGGATAATCACAAACGGAATTGCCGAGATATACGGTAGATAAACTTCACCATAAGAAATGGCTTTCTCGACATTCAAAACAAGATAATTAATCAATATAAGAAAAACAATCTGAAAAGAAATCGAACCATAAATATTGTTTAACTTAAAAGTCTCTACAAACGAATCAAGAAACCCTTTCATACAAATCGCCAAATGGAAATATGTCAAAATAATTATGACGACTACAGAAATAATGTCAATTCTTCCTATCCCACCGGTTTCTTTGACATAACTCATTATTTCGAAAAGTGCAAATGGGTGCATATAAGAGGTATAAGTATAAGAAAAGATAAAAATCGCACAAACTGCAATCACACAAATAGCAGATAAACCAGCCAAAGAGAATACAACCTTCCATTCTCCTTTTTTTACATTTATTTTGTCCATAACAACAAACAAAAAGATAGTATCTCCAAATGCAGATATATGTCTAAAAGTAGACAAAAAGACATCAGATGACTTTGATGTAAACAACATAGTATTTGTATCTATCCCCAACACTCCAACAACTATACAAAAAACTACCATTATTAAAATAATAGGAAAAAACAATTGCATTGTTCTGCCCATAACTCTCAAACCTGAAACTGCAAGGTGTATCATAATTGGTAAAAAACAAAACAAAAACAATATGTTTGATGTGTCTTTGTAAATTATGTTTTTGAAAAATATGTATGTTATGTTATAGAGCAAAACGGTTTTTCCCAAAAAGTAAAACATTAAAAAAACAAAAATTAAATAATACACAAACTTGCCAAACTTTTTTAAAATTTGCCCAAAGCTTTGTTCGGGATATTTCTTCTTTAAACCATAAAACAGAAACAGTAGAGCAAATTCAAACAAAAACAAAATAACAGGGACATAAATCCCACCAATTCCAGCTTGGTCATACAACAACGATGGCAATACTAAAATTTTGTTTGCAAAAAACAAAACAAACAGCAAAATTCCCGTTTGCCACCCTCCAATTGTTTCATTCCTCTTGAACATTTATTCTTTCCTCGTCATTGTTTTTAAATGCTTTTGGTCGATTTTTCATATCAGTAATTGGCACCTTCAAAAGACCATCTTTGTTGTCACTAAAAATAAAAGGTGAAAAAGGTGCAAGATATGGAGCCCCAAAGTTTTCTATTGAGTTTACATATGCGAGCACATATATCATTCCACCAATTACCCCCAAAAGACCTAAGGACGCCCCTAAAAAAATAAATACAAACTGCAAAACTGTTATCTGGGAATATTGATCTGGGACAGTATAAAGAGCAATTTTAGCTATAGCCACGACAATAACAGCTGGAGGAGAAATCAACCCAGCTTTTACACCTGTATCTCCCAAAATTAAAGCACCCACGATAGAAGTTGCCAATCCCAAATAAGACGGCAATCTCAGACTGACTTCATATAAAATTTGAAACAGCAAAGTTATAAACAAAATCTCAATAAATGGTGTAAAAGGCACTTGTTGAGTAGAATTAGCAACAGTAATTAAATACTTTATTGGCAAAACATTATAATGAAACAATTGAAGAGATATGTAAATTCCAGGACCCACTACAGCAAAAAACAGTCCTACAAGTCTGACCAATCTTAAAATTGAAGAATAAAAATAGTTGGTATAATAATCATTACTGCTTTGCAAATCTTCAAGAAATACAAACGGAACTGTCAAAACAATAGGCGAATTGTCTACTATGATAGCAACTCTCCCTTCCAAAATCTTTGCTCCTACTATATCAGGCTTCTCTGCAACACCAATTTGCTTTACAAACGAATTTGGTCGATCACTGATAAGGGGTATAAGATAATACGCATCAACAACACCGTCGATTTTGATCTTTTTTAATCTCTTTTTCAATTCTTTTAAAATTTTTTTATCTACAACATCATTGAGATAAGCTAAAACAACTTGAGTGTTTGTTTCCTCTCCAAGAAAAAGGTTTTCCAAAACCAAATCTTTTCCATAAAACCTTTTCCTAATCAGCGAAATGTTTGTTTTTATATCTTCAGTAAACCCCTCTCTTGGTCCCATAATTACTGAAGATGTTGGAGGTTCACTAGGTGTTCTGGTATTAAATTTTAAAATATCAACAGCCAAAAATCTTTCACTATTTGACAAGAATACTACAACACTGCCTTTCAAGATTTTCTCATGCACTTCGTCTTGGTCAACCTCAGTCACATCATTAGATTTTACAAGTTGTTTCAAAGTCTCAAAATCAAGCTCTTTGTTATATTCCAAAATTGGTTCGTATATTGCTTGAGAAAAAACCAAATTGTCAGTTATGCTTTTTAAATAAACAAAAAAAACTTTGTCGCCTTGTTTTTCTAAAACTTTGCTACAAAAGTCAATAGAGTTATGCATATCACCTTTCAATTTCTCGACAAAATCTTGCATAATCTTCTCCTTGTTTATTGCTAGTATTGTCGAAAAATTAAAAAAAATTTGAACCAAGTTCAAATTTTTTCTTTTTTAATATCAAATTTGCTCAATCACAACCAAATCACTTTCTCCTATAAATTGATTTGGAGCCAAAGATTTTACTTTCACTTTGCTTAAATCGAGAGATGCCAAAACAATCTCGCAATCAACTTCATAAACAAACAAAGCCCCGTTTTGGCTAAATGTTGACAACTTTACTTCGGCTCTCAAAGTCTGATCATACCAAATTTGCAAAGCCATAATTTTTTCAGAACTTTCAACGGTCAGAACGTAGTCAGCTGAAAGTTTAGCTTCAATATTTGCTTTTCTTTTAACCTCAATCGAAACACCTTTTCCAGCATTTGAATTGCCTATATATTCATTTTCAGAGCAAGCAACAATATAAACTTGATATACCCCTACTGTTTTGGGATAAACAATTGAACAATTAAAGGTTTTTTGTTCGGTCATTTCTCCATCAGCATCAACAAACCTAACATTGTAGTCTGAGGCACCGTCAATAGAATCCCAAGAGATAACATTGTTTTCAATTACAATTGTAGAGTAATCAATTGCTCTTAAATTATATTGTGCGATCCACTCAATCTTTTCAGAGAAACCTCCACTTACTGCCCCATTTTCTCCCGTAAAACATACAGAAAAACGATATTTTTCACCAGCTGTTATTCCCACATTTGTTGATAAATTTAGAGTATTTGTTTCAGCATCAATTTCGTCTATTTTGACATATCTATCGTCTAAATAATGTTCCAACAAAAACTTATATTTATATTTAGCGTTATAGTCAGCCGTTAAATAAAAATCGTCTTCCACTTTGTTTACTGACAAGTTTGTGGGAATTTCTTTAATTGATTCGTTTCCATTAATAAGCATAACCATACCAAAGGCAACTATTCCCATTGCCACAAGAACAATCAATGTATAAACAATATGTTTTCCAATATTGTGTTTTTTTGTCTTTGCTTTTGTCATATATTTATTATATCTATATCTACAATTTTTTGCAATTTTTTTCACAACATAACTTAAAAATTAACAAAATATTTTAAAAACGCATATTGACAAAGGGACCGATGTATGTTAAAATCAAATCAGTTTTGGAGGTATAAAATATGTTATTAGCTATGAATTTTAGCAATTTAACAACTGAATGTTATGCAGCATTTGCTTTGGCTTTGTTCTTTTCGATTGTATTTATTGCTTCTATGATTTACTTTTTTAGGAACAAAAAAGTAGGAAAACTCGTATCAATTCTTACTACAATGATTTTCCCTTTTTTAGCAATTTTCTGTTGGGTTTATTTAATTTTGGTGCTTTCAAACAAAGAGACCATTTTCTCATTAGGTATTGCATTGGCTTGCAGTGCGGGATATTTGATATTTGCTTTAGTTGTAGCAGCATTAGCATACGGTGCAAAACACAGAGCCGAAATGATTGAAAATATACGTGAAGAAGGATTCTTGCCTGAGCTTGAATCTCAAAACAAGAAAAACGAAAAATCTACAAGCCCAAAAGTGACACAAGAGACGAAGGTTAACACACAAAAAACTGAAGCGACAAAAACATTACTTATCTCACACTCAACAAAAAAAGAACTTCCTATGGCAAAAGAAACTGTTGAAGAAAAACCTCAAGTTAAAGAAGAAAAAGTTGAAACAAAAACTGTTGAAGCTCCTATTCAAGAAGAAATCGAACCTATCGTAGAACAAATCGAAGAAATCGAACCTATCGTAGAAGAAATCGAAGAAATTGAAACTATCGAAGAAGCTCAACCAACAGAAGAAGTTGAAGAACAACCTGTTGGATTTAAAGAAGAAAAAGTTGAAGAAGTTCAACCAGTCGTAGAAGAAATTGAAGATGTTGAGCCCGTCATAGAAGAAGTTGAAGAAGTTGAAAGAGAAGAAAAAGAGGTTGTACCTGAAGTTGAAGAAGAAAAGGTAGATATTGAAGAAATTGAATCTGATCTTGATGCAGATATCTTGGCAGAACTTTTTGACGACGAAGACGAAGAGTAAACATAACAAAAAAAACACCCAATCGGGTGTTTTTTTTATTTTACAATCAAGTTTACAATTCTGTTTGGAACCACAACTTCTTTAACAATTGACTTTCCTTCAATCAAACCTGAAACTTTATCATTTAGTTTAACAATTTTCAATACTTCTTCATTTGGCAAATTGTTTTCCACTTCTATTCTGGCAACAATCTTGCTATTTACCTGAACAGCGATTTCAATTTTGTCCAAAACAATCTTAGAGCCATCAAATGTTGGGTATTTTTGATTATGAACAGAATATTTTTCACCAATTTGTTCCCACATTTCTTCTGAGAAGTGAGGTGTCGCTGGAGCCATCAAAACAAGAAGTTTTCTCATTACGTCTTTGCAAAGAGCAACGTTCTTTTCTTGAACAGTGTCATATTTGTACATTGCATTAACAAGTTCCATATATCTAGCAACAGCAACATTGAAAGAAAATTCTTCAAAACTTTCTGCAACATCTTTAATCGCCTTGTGTAAAGCAAATTCCAAATCTTTTTCAGCCTTCGTATTTGGAGTTGCCTCCCCTTCAAGTTTTGCCCACTTTGTACAAATCCTTTCAACTCTTTCCATAAAAGCTTTCATATGTTTTACATTATCGTCTGACCAAATTCCACCATCAATATATTTGAGTGAGAACATCATATGCAATCTCAAAGCATCACTACCAAACTCTGCAATATAATCGTCAGCAGTTTTAGCACCATTACGTTTGCTCATTTTTTTGCCATCATTACCCAAAATCATCCCCTGATGCACAAGTCTTTTAAAAGGTTCGTCAAAATCAAGACAACCAATATCTCTCAAGAACTTTGTAATAAATCTAGAATAGAGCAAATGTCCTGTAGCGTGTTCTACACCACCTACATAACAGTCAACTGGCAGCATTTTATTTTCAGTCTCTTTATCAAAAATCTTGTCGTCAATATGTTGTGATGCTGGATATCTCAATTGATAGAACGAAGAATCAACAAACGTATCCATTGTGTCAGCCTCTCTTCTTGCAGGTTTTCCACAAACAGGACAAATAGTGTTCATAAATTCTTCACATTTTCCAAGAGGTCCTTCCCCCTCTGGCTTCCAATCAAAAATGTGTGGAAGTTTTACAGGCAAATCTTTTTCAGGAACTGGCACAGCACCACAATGTTCACAGTGAATAATAGGAATTGGACAGCCCCAATATCTTTGTCTTGCAACAGACCAATCTCTTAATCTATAATTTGTTTTAAATCTGCCTTTTCCAATTTTTTCAAGTTTTTCAACAATCTTTGTTTTTGCCTCTTCGCTTGAAAGTCCATCAAATTCGGCACTGTTGCAAAGCGTACCATAGTCGCAGAATGGCAATTCGTCACTAGTCCCTTTTACCACTCTCTTAATCATAAGGTCATATTTCTTTGCAAAATCATAGTCTCTTTCGTCATGAGCAGCAACACCCATAACGATACCAGTTGCATAAGTAGCAATAACATAATCGGCAACAAAAACCGGAACTTTTTCGTTTGTAAGAGGGTTTATTACATAACTTCCAGTAAACACTCCTGTTTTTGGAGAAGTTGTGCTTGTTCTTTCAATTTCGTCCTTTTTAGCCGCTTGTTGAATATATTCTTCTACAGCCATTCTTTGTTCGTCTTTTATCAATTTTTGAACAAGCTTGTTCTCTGGAGCTATAACCAAGAAAGAAACTCCATACAAGGTATCAGCACGAGAAGTGAATACTGTCAACTTTTCACCAGTTTCAGTATAAAAATCAACTTCGGCCCCTACACTCTTGCCAATCCAATTTCTTTGCAAAGTTTTTGTCTTTTCTGGCCAATCTATCTTATCAAGTCCTGTAAGCAACTCTTCTGCATAATCTGTTATTTTAAAAAACCATTGCTTCATATTTTTGTGAAGGATTTCACTTTCACATCTTTCACAATGCCCATTTACAACTTGTTCGTTTGCAATAATAGTATTACATTTTGGACAAAAGTTTACAACAGCTTCTTTTTGATACGCCAAGCCTCTTTTAAACAATTGAATAAAAACCCATTGAGTCCATTTATAATAATCAGGATTGCAAGTGATAAGCTCATAATCCCAATTAAACGTTCCACCCATTTCTCTAAATTGTCTTTCCATAATCTCAATGTTTTTCTTTGTGCTATCTTCTGGATGGATACCCGTCTTTAGAGCATAGTTTTCTGCAGGCAAGCCAAAAGCATCAAAGCCCATAGGGTGAAAAACATTGTAGCCTTGCAATCTTTTAAATCTACCAAAGCTATCAGAAAGACCAAAGTTCCACCAGTGTCCCAAATGCAAGCTTGCCCCACTAGGATAAGAGAACATTTCAAGCAAATAATATTTTTTGTCTAAATTTTTATCGTCAAATTTATAAAGATTATCCTTTTGCCATTTTTCATTCCATTTTTTCTCAATAGTTAAAAAGTCCATAATATACACCTCATAAATATGAACCATTCTAGCAATCACAACAAAAAAAGTCAAGCGATAAACAAAAATGAAATTTCTTTATGTTATAAAAATAAAGATAAAAAAAGCCGACAATAGTCGACTTTGAATTATTACTCTTTTTTCGTCCAAACTGCAGAAGAAGCAATCAAGAACAAACCCGGAATATAACAATACATTCCAATGTTATATTTTAAAATAAAGTCAAGAAATGGTCCTGTGATTCCCAAAATAGCTGCGCCACCACTTGCCAAGCCAATAAAGATGTCGCATACAAAGAACAACAAGAATCCCAAGAACAACAACCATTCTTTTTTAATATAAATCAAAAGCATAAGCAAAGTTGCAAAAGAATTTAAGATATACATTAAAGAAATCATTTCAAGCGTGCCAATCGTAAAATACTTTGGCAAAACAAAATAAGCTATCAAACACAACGCTACTCTAAGAGCCATATTGAAAACTTTTGTTCCGATACCCTTGTTGAGGATAAGAGTATAAACAAAAAATATTGCTTGAACACCACAAAAAACGCAAACACCAATAAGTTGAGAATTCTTAATTATTAATCCAAGAGCTGGGCTTAAAATTAAGAAAAAATCAGCAACACACGTACACGCCAAGCCTAAAGCAACAAATATGTTTCTTGCTTTCTTTTGGAGAGCCAACAACGACAACAAAAACGCTCCTGCAACACAGCCGTAAGAAAAATATGCAGGATTTATACCCCATGATAACGGCAGTTTGTTGTAAACATAAAAGAAAAATGATGCAGCGATAAGCAAAAACATCAAAACGTAAATTATTGATAAATAAATTTTTCTACCTTTACTCATAACAACCTTCCTATGTGTAGGATAACACATTTTTTGAAAAATTCAAAATTATTTAAGAAAAATACCAAAATATTACAAAATTAATCATAAAACCAAAATTCTAAACAATCTAAAATCAGTTCTAATTTTTGCTTTACAAAAATATTTTATGTTTGTATAATAGATATTAATCTGAAATCTTAGGAGCAAAAATGAAAAAATATAAAGTTATTATTGATACAGATCCAGGCGTTGACGACACAACTGCCATTGTATATATGTTAAACGATCCACAGTTTGACATTAAGTTGTTTTCGATAGTACACGGAAATGTACCTCAACAAGCAGCTACAAGAAATATCTGCCACTTATTAGACAAATTTGGCAAAGACATCCCTGTTGTTAAAGGTTGTTCAGAAAGGCTGGGAGATAATACAGAAGAAGCTGTATTTTTACATGGAAAAGAAGGTCTTGGTGCTTACAATCCTCCAAAAACTACAAAAACAAAACCTTTGAAAAAAGATTGTGCAGCTGCAATGTATGAAATTTTAAAACAATATCCACACGAGGTTTCTTTGATTGTGTTGGGACCTCATACTGATGTTGCACACTTGTTTATGAAATATCCTGACGCAAAAGATCTTGTTAAAGAAATAGTTATGATGGGTGGCGCTCCAAATGGAATTAAAGCCAATCCAGCACATCGTTCTTTCAATATTCGTACAGATGTGCCTGCATTTAAAGAAACTCTCAGGGCAAACATTCCGGTAGTTATGTGCCCTTCAAGAATCGGCAGAGATGTTTGTTATTTCACTGAAGACCAAGTAAACGAAATCAACGGCACAAACGAAGTTGGACAGTTTTTGGTTGAAACGTTCCAAACTTATTGGGAACCTGATTATCCAGAAAAAATAATAGCTACAAATGATATATGTGCTGTTTATCACATTACTAAGCCAAGATTATACAAAACAAAACGGGCATTTATCGAAGTTGACGATCAAGGAAAAACTATTGCACACTATGACAAAAAAGGCAATTTTAGAATTGTATTAGACTTAAAAAGAAAGCCATTCCAAAAAATGCTTTTCAAAAAACTTAAAGAAATGAATTTCAAAAAACAAGCCTAAAAGCTTGTTTTTATTCATTATATCAAGGAGAAAATTATGAAAAAAAGTTGGCTTAATCATAAGACAATAGTAATCACTGGGGCTTCAAGTGGAATTGGACAAGAACTTTCAAGAATCTTTATTGAAAAACACAATTGCAAAATCATAGGTGTTGGAAGAAATCAACAGAAAATGGAAGAGTTTAAAACCTCTCTATCTGCCAAAAACGTAAATTTTGAGTATAGATTGTTTGATGTAAGTTCTGAAGAGAACTGGAAAAACTTTACAAACGAATTTGCAAAACAAAAGGTTGACATTATAATAAACAATGCCGGTATGCTCCCTCCTTTTGCAAGTGTCGAAAAACTGTCAACTATATTATCTAAAGATAATTTCATTGGGCAAGAATTTCAAAAAGTAATGGACACGAATTTTATGTCTGTCGTTTATGGAACTCATTATATGATGCCAATAATTGAAAAAAGCGAGACCCCTGCAATCATAAATGTTGCAAGTTCGGCTGGGCTTTGTGCTTTGCCTGGCACATCACTATATTCAGCTAGCAAAGCCGCCGTAAAAAATTTCACAGAAGCTTTGTCTTGTGAAAAAAAATATTATGTAGGTCTCGTCTGTCCAGGCTTTACAAAAACAAATATTTTTAGAAATCAAACACACAGCTCAAAAAACAAACTGATTGATTTTATATCTACAGATTTGACCAAAATGGCAAATAAGATTTACAAAAAAATAAAGCGAAAAAAGAAACGAGTTGTAGTTGGTTTTGATGCAAAAATGATGGACAAATTTTATAGAATATTCCCTAAAGCGAGTTTAAAGCTGTTTAGCTCGGTTTTGAAAAAAGCAAATATAGAACTCTTTAAAGATGTCTTCTCAGAATAAAAAAATGTATGCTTCTACGCATACATTTTTTATTACAAATTTAAACCTTTTTCTTTTGAAGGCTTTCCCTGCAATTGATTTTGCAATACAGTTGAATATGGTATTTGAGCAGTTGTTTCAATCAAATGATTTACAAAATCCAAATAGATTTCTGCATCTCCATTGCAAACATAGAATTTTTCTTCGTCGTTTAAAAAACAGACTTCGTCGATGGTGGCTTTGATAAAAGGCATAAAAACGTGCTTCCTTTTATTCTCATCAACAACACGATCTATGTCAATCTTAAGTCTTTCCACTTCTTCGTCGTGATTTTTTGCACTTCCGTTTGCAAGCGCACTATACTTCTCTTGCAAAGACTTCACAACTTTTTGCTGTTCAAGTTTTTCTCCTCTTTCTCTGCCAAAATCTGCCATTTGTCTTGTAGCATCAACATAAAACTTGAAAACATCATTGCTTTCTGCTACTATAGCATCAATTTTTGGGTTGTCTCCTACAATATGAAATTCATACCAGTTCATAATTGCATCTGTTTGCCCCAACTCTGCCAAAGCTTGCAATTCTTTTTCAACCTCTGCGTAAGTGCTATCATTGATAACACATCTCGCATAAAGTATATTCCAATCTTGATCCAATATTTGCTTTCTTTCGTTTTCCATAACCCCTCCTCTTGAAAACTTATTTGCTTAAATCAGCAATCTTTGCATATTCTCTTACCCTAACAGCCCCTTGCATTGAGGCAACTGTTTCAGAATAAACCTTGCTTAATACAAGCCTAAACTCTTTATCTGTTCCAAATTCGTTTCCATCAAGCATTTTGAATAAATAACCGTCGCTTGTTTCAAGGCTTCTTTTCGTATCTAACATTATTTTTTCAACTTCAAAATCCATATGTCTTTTATCAAAAAATCCTCTTGTTTGTAGATATCCTCCCTTGTCATTATACACTTTTTTTCTTGCATAATTTTTTTCAATCTCAATCAAACACTCTTCTATGGACATTTCTCTGTCTTGATCAATCATATTTCTAGCCATCAATGAAACAAGTTGAATTGCAGCCCCTTGAAAACCTTTTCTTAAACAAGTTCTAAAAATTCTCTGTATGTCACAATTTATTTGTCCTGATAAAACTTCAGAATCCTCAAAGTCAAGGGCTTCTATTTCTAGTCCACTTGATTTTGATACCCCCGAGGTTTTTAGAGGCATAATTGTTAGCAAATTTCGAATATCAACTATCATTTTTTCTATAGCTTCATATTCTGCATTTATTTGCTCAATTTTGTTGTTTGTTTTTAGTCTCCAAAAATTGTCCTTACACCAAAAACCATTAAAAATCCCTTCTCTAACAAAATAATCTTGACCTTTGTATTTTGAAACAAATCCGTAATCTTTATTATCCACAAAATTCGCACAAGCACGAATCCTTTCTGCATACAGCATTAAAAAATTTTTTCGGTATGATTTTAATCTTGTAGCAACCTCTTTTGAAGTAAGTTTTGACTCTTGAGAATAGATTTCTTCTTTTTCTAGCTCCAACAAATCCATTCGCCTACCAACTTCCATAAGCTTGCGATATTTTTTTATGTTTTTCATTTTTTCTCCAATCGTAATAATTATAACATACACCAACAAAAATTTCAAGAGACAATGCAAAATTCGACAAAGACCGATAAAAAAAGCTCGCCAAAGCGAACTTTATATCAACGAGCAAACCTATCGTCTTGTAAAACTTTTTGAATAATCTTCATTGAGTCAGAAACTTTCTTTTTCTCTTTAATTTTTCTTGCAACTGTTTTTGTTGCATAATAAAGCCCGTATACCACTAAGCATACACCAAAAACACTAGCTACAACTACTATTGGCATCAACCATTTTGGAATAAATGGGAACGTGCTTCCCGTGATAAAAAACCAATCATATTGTTGAAAAACAGCGTTTCCAAATGCTGCCCATGCAAGCATAAGCAAAATAGCGATAAGTTCTTTCCAGATTTTTTTCATCTCCAATTTTACGGAGCCAAGAGCAAGGCTTAAAAATCCCCAAGCAAACAAAAAACCATGGTACATAAAAGTTTGGAAAATTATGTAGCTAAATGGGGGTTGTCCTCCTAATGCAGAACCTGGATATACCATCCACATCAAAGACGATGCCAACGACAAAGTCACAATCGCACTCTTGATAGGAGCAAACTTTTTATTGAATTGTGCAAATGGCACAAGAATTGCCATCATTGTACAAATATTAAATGGCAACTTGTATGCACTAATACCGTTGTAGCTATCAGACAATGGCATAATAAAGAAATCTGCAACATAAAGGCCAATGGTCAAATAAGCAAAGATTTTTAGAGTAATATCTTTTGCTTTCTGAGATTTATTTTTCAAAAGACAAGCAATTAAAACTGAGCCGCCTATTATCAAAACTAAGTAAAAAATATGCCAAATTGAAAACAATGTAATTTCCATTTTTGAATTATTTTCACTAAACAACCATAAGAAAAACTCTCTCATTTTTCCTCCTTAATTATTTTAATAATACATTTCTTGTCGAGTCTTGTCAAATTAATATTAAGCAATTCGTCAGTCATTTTATAACATTTTTCCATTTCTTATTTATCTTCATAGTTATTCCTATTTTACAGCTGAAATGGTTATTCTCATAGATACATCTTCTATGCTTCTATTCGCGCAAATTTTAACTTTGACCATTGCAAAACCCCTATGTTAGAAAAAAATATTTTCTTCCAAATCGTCAGGGTGTTTTGTTTCTCCCTCTATTGTCTCCCAAGGAAAAATTGCAACATCAGGATCAACGCCCAACTTTCTACACTCTTCAACTGACAAGTTTTCTCCTCTCTCATATGCCGACATTTCAAAATCTATCTGGTCTTTAAATTCCTTACTACCATATACTTTAGCAATACAAACATACAAAATCTTCGCACTTGGAAATGCTTCATAGATTTCATTTATACAAAGTTCAACACTTGTCCCTGTACAGTGCACCCCATCAACAACCAAAAACACAGGGTTTTTCTTTCCGACATTGATAGTTCTTAATGGATTAAAAAGAATTTCAATTGTTTCTGCCTTATCCTTGTACGTTATGTGTTTGACTTGAAATGGAGCAAATTTCACAATATTTAGTTTGTTGGCCAAATACACAGCCGGAACCAACCCACTTCGCATAACTGGTACAAGATAATCAACTTTCAGCTTATTTCTCTTTAAATAAGTTTCAAGTTCTTTTGCTAAGTAATTTATATATCCCACGAACTCATTGTGGTCCATCAAACGAATTCTTTCTTCCATTCTCCACCTTCCACATACTCTTAATATAATGATATCATAAATCTTTGAAAAAGGCAAAATTATATCTTCTTGTTGACAAAGATTTTTTTAATTTATATAATAAAACAACTATGACACAAAAAGAACAAAGTTTATTCCCAGCAGATTCTGTTATAATTGAAAAAATGGACGGTTTTGACGAGTCTGGTCTCTATTATTTCTCTATGAGTAATATTGCAGAAAAAAGAGCAGTCGCACAAAAAACTAAAAATGGCGAGCAGTTGTTTTTTTATCGAACAAAAACCAGAATCAAAACTTTTTTAAGTGGGCAACAAAATTTCAAATGCACTTATTACATAGTAAATTCCGATGGAGAAATTGTTGCTAGACTACCAGCAACTTTAAATTCAGAAAGTTCTTCCATCGCTAGTTTGGATTATTGGATTAAAGAAAAATTTAGAAACCAAGGAATAGGAAGCGTTATGTTACAAGCTGTTGTAAAAGATTTATTGCTTGAAACCAAACCTTTAGACAATCAGCCTTTTTCGTCTATTAAAGAACCTGATGTAGACAAAAGTTGTGTAACCACTATAATTTTAGATATCAGCGAAAACAACAAAGCGAGCAAAAGGATTGCAGAAAAAAACGGCTTTATTCAAACTGCAAGCGACACTTATCAAATCACAATTGCTCAACTTCAAAAATTTTTACAACCCGAAAAAGAAATGATTAAATAAAAAAGGAGTTCTGTTTTCAGAACTCCTTTTTGTTTTTCTTGCAGTTGTTCTAATTAAATACTTAACTGGGTCTTTGAAGACCTTTTATTTAATATCTGGAGCTGATGACGGGACTTGAACCCGTGACCTTTCGATTACGAATCGAATGCACTACCAACTGTGCTACATCAGCATAGAAAGAGGCAAAAACCTCTTAATCAATCAATGTTTTAAGTTTGAAGCTTACTTTTTGTTCTTCTTCGTCTTTTGAAAGCAATTCAACTTCGACTTTATCACCCACTTTAACAAGTTCGTAAATGTTTTTCGTCTTGTTTTCTGTGCAGTTTGAAATGTGCAATAGCCCTGTTGCTCCATTTTCAACTTTCACAATCGCGCCAAATCTCAAAAGTTTTACAACCTCTGCTTGATAAACGTCCCCAACATTTAGTTGTTTGATTCTTGATGTTTTAGGATCTTCTAAAAGGGCTTTCAAAGAGAGTTCAACCTTTTTGTTTTCTCTGTCCAATGAAACAACTTTAAATTGTTTTTCTTCTCCAACTTTCAAGGCATCTTCAACCTTTTCAAGCTTTTCATAACCGATGTTTGAAATATGCAAGAAACAATCAAACCCATCAACAGAAACAAATGCGCCATAAGGCATAATTCTTTCAACTTTGCCTTTAACAATTTTGTTTATAAAGATGCTGTTCCAAAAGTTCTTTTCAATAGCAACTCTTAGTTGTTGTTGCAACAGCTTAACACTTGCAATAATTGATTTGTTTTCTTTGTCAATTTCAGTAACAACAGCCTCCAATTGAGTCCCTACAAACTTTTGAAAATTTTTTACATAGTTTTCAGAAACTTCTTCAAATGGAACAAGAATTGAATAATCTCCCATCTTTGAAACCAATCCATTTTCAACTCTTGTAGGCACAAAAGTAAATTTGCTTCCCAATCTCAAAGATTGGGCGTTTTGATTCGCGACTTTCAAAGCATCTGCCAAGCTCTTTGATGCTTCAATCAAACCTTCTTCATTTTTCTGATTTGTAATAACTACACCAAATCTATCACCAATTTTTACTTGGTCATAATCTTCAAAATCTTCTTTTGAGATAAAAGCATCATTTTTTCCACCAATGTTAAAAATAACACCATCTTCTCTTCTCAATACAACCACACCATCAAATATTTGACCTTTTTTATAAGACGTAAAAGTTTTTTCTATCATATCCAAATTAAATTTTTCGCTCATTATTTCCTCACAATAGTTCAAGATTATCAAAATTAAAAAGAAAAGTCAAATCATTTCTTTTTCTTATTGCAATATTTTTCCCTAACTTCAAGCATTTTCTCTCTAACAATAAGATTTGCCCTGTTCAAAGTATCTTCGTCCAACTTCTTTCCATAAAATTGTTCAAGTTCAAAAGGTTCGCCAATATAATAAACACTCTTTCTAAAAAGTTTTGGCTTCCTTTCAATCCACATAGGAACTATTGGTGTTTTTGTCTTGATAGCAATCATTGTCATTCCACTTTTAATTTCGCCCAAGATATCTTCCTCGTTTTTAAGTCTTGTACCCTCAGGAAAAACAAACAATTTTTCGTCTTCTTTTAAAACCTTAAAACACTTTTTTATCGCATTGATGTCATTTGCTTCTCTATCAATTGAAATAGCCCCAAAGTTTCTCAAAATAGCTCCGAAAAGTTTGTTCTTGAAAAGTTCTTTCTTTGCCAAAATGTTTGTTTTTCTTGGAGTGTTTAAAACATACAGTGCAATGTCCCAGTTTGATCTATGATTACAACTCAAAATCGCCTTGCCTTTTGGCATATTTTTTCTGCCCTTAATAAACGTTGGGTGCATAATTCCCAATGGAATATACAATAAAAATCTTGCCAACCACAACAACATCTTCTAATCCTCCTTAAAATTTTTTGCCATAGAATAAGCAGTCGCAAATGCAATCTGCAAATTAAACCCACCTGTCAAAGCATCAACATCTAATACTTCTCCCAAAAAATATAAACCTTCAACAAGTTTACTTTCAAAAGTCTTTGGATTTATTTCATTAAGTGCAACACCACCGCTTGTAATGATTCCAGCCTCTATATCATAAAGTCCACCATATTTCAAATCAAACTTTTTCAGTCTTTCAACAATCCTTTGCCTTTCTTGTTTTGTAATTTCATTTATCTTTTTGTTTTCATTGATACCAACTACTTTTGCAAAGATTGGACATAAAGCATGTGGAAGCAACCCCTTCAATACATTCAAGAAATTTTTATTTTTGTTTTGTTCAAAGTCTCTCAAGAGCCTAGCGTTAAGTTGAACCTCTGTCAAGGCAGGCTTAAAATCAATAGACATTTCAACTTTTCCTGCCCTGTTTATATAGCTGGAAGCAGTCAATACAATAGGCCCAGAAATTCCCTTATCTGTAAAAAGCATTTCTCCAAAAAAAGAAAGTTTTTTTCCGTCGGCAACCAAGTTGAGTTCTACATTTTTAAGAGGCAATCCTTGCAAACTAGAAACAAACCAGTCTTTTACAACAATAGGGCATAGAGCTGGTCTAGGAATAATAATGTTATGTCCAAACTCTTTAGCTATTGCATAACCATCTCCCGAACTTCCAGTCGCAGAATAGCTTTTTCCACCAGTAGCAACAACCACAGAGTCAAATATATACTCTTTCTTGTTTGCAACCACTACAAACTTATTGTTTTTATTTTCAATCTTCTCAACCCTGCTATTGAAAACAAAATTCACGTTTTTGCAATGCTTTTCTTTCAAAACAGAAATCACATCTCCAGCCCTGTCGCTTTCAGGAAAGATCCTATCTCCCCTTTCTAGTTTTGTTTTAAGTCCCAAATTTTCGAAGAAATCAACACAATCCTGACTCGAAAAACTATAAAGCGCAGTTTTTAAAAACTTTTCTCCTCTAACTACATTTTTCAAAAAATCTTCTACGGAACAAAGGTTTGTAATGTTACAACGTCCCTTTCCGGTAATAAACAGCTTCTTTCCTACTTTTTCATTTCGTTCAAAAACAACAACATCGTGTCCCTTTTCAGCTAAAAATCCCGAAACAAAAAGACCTGATGCACCGGCACCTACGACAGCTACTCTCATTTTATATCCTTAAAAAAGTCAATTTCTTCTTGTGTCATAGGCTTTGTCTTTCCACGATAAAGTCCACCTAAAACAACTTTTCCAATTCTCACTCTCTTCAAGAGTTTTATGCTTTTGCCAATACAATCAAACATTCTTCTTACCTGTCTGTTTTGGCCTTCGTCAATCACAACAGATACTTTACTGAACTTTCCGTCATAGCCTAGAAGTTTAACTTTTGCTTGTGGCATTCTAACTCCATTTTCAACAACACCTTTTCTCAAGACGGCAAGTTCGCTTTCTTTCATTTCTCCTTCAACTGTTGCGATATACTCTTTTTCGATGTTGAATCTTGGATGTGTAACCATATTTGCAAAATCACCATCATTTGTCAAAAAGATTAACCCCTCAGTGTCATAATCGAGACGTCCAACGTTGAAAAGTCTCACGTCACTTTCAACCAAATCAAAGATTGTTTTTCTGCCTCTCTCGTCACTTGACGTGCAAGCATATCCTTTTGGCTTGTTGAGTTTCAAATATACAAAATCGTTTGGCAAACTCAAAACTTTTCCATCTAAAGAAACAACATCTTTCTTTTCGTTTACATCTGTCGCCAAGGTCAAAACAACCTTATTGTTGATTTGAACTCTTCCCTCTAAGATAATTTCTTCACATTTTCTGCGAGAAGCTACCCCGCAAGAACTCAAAAATTTGTTTAATCTCATAAAAAAATCCTCTTATGCTTTATTGCACAAGAGGAAGATTTTACCAGTTTTTAAAAAAATCTTTTAATCTTTGCAACAAAGACTTTGGTTTTACCTCTTCTATTGTAAAGATTTTTTCAGAAAATAGCAAGTCATTACCTAAAAATATTTCAACATTTCCAATCTGAGTTCCATTTTCTAGTGGAGCTTGCAAGTTTTCAGGAATTGTATAAACAAATTTCAAATTTTGAACTTCTTTCTCGGTTAACGGATAAACAAAATTGTCTTTTGTTCCGATTTCTGCCGTAGCATTTCTTCCATCGATTACCGTTAATTCTCGTTCGAAATCATAAAAATCACAAAGGTTGTAAAGTTTATATGTTTCACTACATTCTTTCAAAAGTGTAGCACTTTCTTCAAACATTGGTCTACAACCAAGGACAACACAAACAAGTCGCATTCCATCTTTTTCAATTGCAGAAACCAAACAACGACCGGCATCGTCAGTATAACCTGTTTTTACTCCAATACAGCCTTCCAGCGTTGATAAAAGTTTATTTTTGTTTTTGAGATATCTGTTTTCGCCTGCTCCGTTTGTAATTTTCGTATTTTTAGTCGAAACAATTTCTTTAAAAATAGGGTTTTCAAGCGCATAAGCAGTTATCTTTGCCAAGTCATAAGCAGTTGTATAATGACCGTCAGCATCTAATCCGTGAGTGTTTGCAAAGTGCGAATTGTTTGCACCAATATTTTTTGCCAATTCATTCATTTTGGTTATAAATTCGCTGGTCGAGCCACAAACGTGTTCTGCAATTGCAACAGAACAATCATTTCCAGAGATAAGCATCAAAGCATAAAGTAAATCACGAGTAGAATATACATCTCCTTTTCGAAGATAAAGAGAAGTTCCTTCGATTCCAACTGCCTTTGGAGAAATTTCAAATTTTCGTCTAAATCTTTGCAATTTTCAATTGCTGTAATGGCAGTCATAATTTTTGTCGTACTGGCCATAGGCAATTTTTGGTTTTCATTAACTGAATACAATTTTCTCAAGGTTGTAGTTTCCAAAACTACACAACCCTTAGCAGAAGAATGAATAGCTTGCGCCGATTCAACATTTAAAACACCAACAAACAAAAACGAAAAACAAAGAAAGATCAAAATAACACTAGTAAGGCTTTTTTTAATCTTTTTCATTTTCTTTTTTCTCCATTTTTGAAAGCAACGAATTAAACATATTCAAAACAGTCTGATACAAACTTTTGTTCTCCACGTTAACAAACATTACCGTGTCTGTAATAACTAAAAATCCAACTGGAGAAACACTCATACCTCCACTGCTTCCTCCACTCATAGGAAAATGATTTGAAACTCTCCTCGACGATAGGTCTGCATATTCTCCACCTCCAACAACAAAACCAACTGTAACTTTTGAAATTGGTATAATGGTCGTACCATCTGGTGCAGTTATACTTTCCCCAACAATTGTGCTAGAGTCTACAAGTGTTCTCATTTTGTCCATAGCTCCATCAATCAAATCGTTTACTGCTTTTGAATCTGTAAAATGTTTCATAACCTCTCCTTTTGTTTGCATAACACTACTATATTGTGTGTATTATTTTGAATATTACACAATGTATTGTGTTTTACTCTTCTTTTTAGTTAGGATAACCGAATATAAATAAGAATATGCAATTTCAAAAAAAGAAACCGAAATCAAAATATCTCCAGCCAACTCAAACTCCACTTTATTGTAAGAAACCGTATCATAAACACATAACGAAGCTGTCGGCTTGTGGCTTTTTAAAACCAAAAACATTTGCAACAAAACTTGATTTAATAAACCACAAACCATAGCCGAATTGAAAGCGTCACCTAGCCCAATATTATAAAATATAAAACATCTTTTTAGCCTTATTTTGTCTTTTAACTGATTAACAAACTCTTCAACTACAGCAACTTCTGGACTCGAAAACTCCAATTTTTTTGTTTCGTTTCCATTTTGATTTTGAATTGTTATGTACTTTCCATTAAGAGAAAATTGAAAATAAAAAATTTGCTTTTTAAATATAAATAAAGCTATCACTCCCCTATTATACAAAGGATTGAACGAAGCCCTAAGTTCAACAAAAATAGGAAACGCAATTAAGAGAATAAACAACATTGGTATTATATAGAACAAAGAAAACTTTAAATCCATAAATTTATTTTAAGCATTAGATTAAAAAAAATTCAAACACAAAACCTTCCGATAAAAAAAAGTTTTCGCCCTTTTTACGAATTTACTTTGTTATAAAAATGATTCCAAAACATCGGCAACAAATTATAATTTTGCGAAACCATAATTTGGACTTTATAATTTATCGTTTCCGATTGTACAAAAGACAATAATCTTCTAGCCACACCATTGGCACTGTCATAAATCTTTAGTCCCTTACCAAGAATTTGTTCCAACATAGCAGAAATTGAAGAATAATGAGTACAACCAAGAACGACAGCTTTCACATTGGTTCCCAAAAGTTCTTCTGCCAACCTATTTCTAAAAACTTCAACATTGTCTAAATTTGCATCTATCTCATTAGCCAGCCAAGGCAATGCCAGCGTTTTTATTCCTTTGTTTTTTCTTATTATTACGCTATTTTCTAAGGTGTTTTGTGTCGCAAGCACCAAAACATCATTCTTATCAAATTGTTTTAACGCCGGTTTTATAGCAGGAACCGTTCCTATAAATTCGACGTACGAATATTTTTCTCTACAAACCTCCAAGCAAGTCGAGGTCAAGGTATTACACGCCATAACCACAATCTCAAAATCAAAAAATGTCTTTATCATTTCAAGATTGTTGAGAGTTGTCTCTATCAACACTTCTTTCGACTTGTTTCCATAAGGCATATTTTTATCGTCACAAAAAAGCAAAAAATTGCAATAAGGCGCAACCCTTACACTTTCTGCCAAGATGTTTACTCCACCACTTCCACTATCGATCAACAACACGTTTTTCATACATATAGTTTATTCAAAACTATTGAAAGAGTTTACAAAATCTCCATCAGAGCATCTGCCACAACGCCAGATAAAAACTCAACCTTGTCTTTTACGTCTTTTTCGGTCAAAACAAGGTCTTTTGGACTTTCTTTGACCAACTGCTTGGCTGATATCATTAACGGCACCCCCACGGCAAAACAGGGCACATTTATGGTTTCTCTATTTATCGGCAACCCAAAATTGTTCATAGCACTACCTGGGGTCAATCCAGCATCATTAAATTGAATGGTTGTCCCCAACCTTGAAATCTCTGTGGTTGCTAAAGCATCAAACAAAAACACTGCCGAGATATCAAAAGCCTCAACCAACAACCTTATCATGTCATAAGCATTTATTCCCGTATTTGAAAATGTATTGGGAATTATCTTAATAAATCTATTCGATTTTTTAAAAGGCAATATCTCAATTTTGTTTACAACAGCAGCCCCAAAACTGTCAGCCATTATCTCAGGATTTCCTATACCAACAAAGAGAATTTTATCCTTTTTTGTTATCTTGTTTTTTTTCAATAAAAACTTCAAACGACAAGAAAGCTCAGCAAAAAGCTGAGCACCAAAATTTTCTAAATTCACAAAATCTATCGGCGCCTTTAAAACAAAATAATGCCCCTCGTTAAAGCCAATTTTCTTAGCATTAAACTTGTCTACAACCAATTTTGAACAAGAAATTTTGCCCAGCTTTATGGTTTCATAACCACATGAAGCCAAATCTTCTCCACATTCGTCAATCAAATCAATCATACAAAAAATATATCCAAAAAAAATGAAAAAATAAGTTGATTTTTACAAAATCTTATGCTATAATGATTCGGACAATTATTAAGGAGAAAGAAATGGCAAATATTAAATCAGCAAAGAAAAGAGTTTTACTTGAAAGAGAAAGAAGAGTTGAAAACAATTCTATCAAGTCTGAAATCAAGACATATATCAAAAAATTTAAAGCAGAACTCGCTGTAGACACTGCAAAAGCAGAAGAAATTTACAATCAACTCGCTTCAAAACTTGATAGTGCTGCAAGAGAAAACGTTATTCATAAAAATTCTGCAAACAGAAAAAAAGCACACTTTTCAAAATTGCTTAGCAATGCAAAAGCAAGCAAATAAAAACAGCACACTTTTTTAAGTGTGTTTTTTTATCTCACAAACATCACTTCTCTTAAAAAGGATCCAAAAATGATAAAAATCACAAAGTCGTGGGCAAGCCTGTTGAAAGAAGAATTTTCAAAACCTTATTTCAAAAACTTGCAAGTATTTTTAGAAGAAGAATATTCTAGATTTGACATTTATCCAAAAACGGATTTTATTTTCAACGCACTAAACAGCACAAAATACGAAAACGTAAAGGTCGTAATCATAGGACAAGACCCTTATCACGAGCCTAACCAAGCCCACGGCCTTGCATTTTCGGTTCAAGATGGCGTCACCCTCCCACCTTCTTTACAAAATATTTACAAAGAAATCGAATCAGACTTAAACATCAAATGCGATTCAAGTGGCAACTTACAAAGATGGGCAAATCAAGGGGTTTTGTTGTTAAACACAAGCCTAACAGTCAGACGAGGGCAAGCAAACTCTCACCAGAACAAAGGATGGGAAATCTTGACAAAACAAATCATAAAACTTTTATCAACAAGAAAAGACCCGATGGTATTTATTTTATGGGGTTCAAATGCGCAAAGTTTCGCTCCAGAAATAGAAAGTCAGCATTTAATTTTAAAAGCTCCACACCCTAGTCCATTGTCAGCATATAGAGGATTTTTTGGATGCATGCACTTTTCAAAGGCAAACGACTTTTTGATAAAACACAACAAAACACCAATTGATTGGCATTAAAAAAATAGGAAGACTCTTCTTCCTATTTTTATTTTTCCAACCCACTATCACAAAACCTTGATTCTTCCACGCCACAATTAGAAGTTTTTCCTTTATCATAGGTCACTCTTGCAAACATTGCCAAACTCTTCAATTCATTCATTATTTCACCAGCAGGAGAAAGCCAAGAAATCGTTTCAAAATTGTTTTCGTCACAAAATATAGAACCTTTTGAAACTGCATCAAAATAATCCCTTTTGTTGACTTGAATCCTCTTGTGTCCTGCACGTATATGAGATCTGTTGCAATATACTTTATTTTCAATCCCTTCAGATTTTAGATATTCACTCAACAAATCCAACTCTCTATCTTGTTTTCCTGCAAAAGCAAAAACCAAACCACTTATTCTTTCCATAATTCACCTCTTTTAGGATTATATCACAGCAAAATTAAAATTTCAATAAATATTTTTTCTTTCTTATCTTTTAGTTTGTTATTTCGCATAACGTTTGTCAGTTTTTGGGTATAAGCCAGTAAGAAATGAATCTTGCTGTTTTTTTTAAGTCGATAGCCAGTTAAGAAATTTATAAAAGGAGCAGAAAGAAATAGCACATAGAAGAAATTATGGCAAAAGAAAATACACTCCTATGAGTGAATTTCAGACTAACAAGGTTACTGGACACCCTTCTTTCTTGTTTCAAAAACAAGAAAAATTTTCGTAAATCAATCGGTTTGACTCATTAAGGAAGATTATGGAAAAAAGCATAAGCTTACAAAAAATCCGAATCCAAAAGACAGCAGAACTGCTTACGTTAAAGATACGATTGAGATACAAAAAGAGAACAAATATAAAAAGATATTAAATATAAGGATTGTCATTTTGCTGATGCAGATAAACCTTTAATTAATTCTCTTAAAAAGAAGAAATAAAAAAAAGAACGGAATGGTCTTGGCATACACAAAGATTCAACTTTATAGCCACCATTGATTACGGATTGGAAACTTTCGTTTCTTTTCACCCAACGTTCATAGATATTATGTGTTGTTTTAATGAAAATGTCAATACTTTTGACAAAAAATTTTAACTTAAAAGTGTTATTTCGCATAACGTTTGTCAGTTTTTGGGTATAAGCCAGTAAGAAATGAATCTTGCTGTTTTTTTAAGTCGATTGCCAGTTAAGAAATTTATAAAAAGTATCATAAAAAAACCTTATCTTTTGATAAGGTCTCTAAGTCTGGAGCGGAAGACGAGATTCGAACTCGCGACATTTGCCTTGGCAAGGCAACGCTCTACCACTGAGCCACTCCCGCACGGTTACCTTAATAATATATCAAATTTTCACTAAAAAATCAAGCGTTTTTCAACATTTTTTATGAATTTTATAAAATAGTTGTTCAGTTTAGATAGATTAAGCATATATTTTATTATAATTTTGTTAAAAGATTTGACAAAACCACACAATTATGATATAGTTGTTGTGTTCGAGAGATGATTTGAGGCATTTTGGTACCATCGCCAAGCGGTAAGGCAAAGGTCTGCAACACCTTTATTCCCCGGTTCAAATCCGGGTGGTACCTCCAATTGATGTTTTCGAATCATCTCTTTTGAATATAATGCTGGTGTGGCGGAATGGCAGACGCACAGGACTTAAAATCCTGAGTTCGAAAGGACGTGTGGGTTCGACTCCCACCACCAGCACCAGTTGAAAATATAGTTGAACCCACGGGTTCAACTTTTTTATTAATTTTATTTTTAAAAAAAATCAATTGTTCAAATCGCCTGTTATTTCAATATCATTTTAAAGATTTTTATCTGCATTTTTGTTGGTACAAGATTCAATAACTTTAATTTCTTACTGATATTTTTTTTATAAATGCATCTTGGATTTTTTTTATTTAAAATTTTTACAACTAAATCAGCAATTTTCTCAGGAGCTATTGCCCCTCCCTGTTCTTTATCCACAATGCTTTTAAATTTTGTTATTGATTTTTTATAAAGGGTCGTATTTGAATTTAATGCAGCCATCTCTTCATTTGAGTTTTTCAGAATTGGAGTTTCTACGGCCCCAGGTCTTAAGGTTATTACAGGAATACCCAAAATTCCAAGTTCCATTGTCAAACCTTGAGCATACGCATCTAAAGCTTTTTTAGAAATTGAATAAATAGCATTAAATGGCAATATTTTGTTTGGTGCCAATTCGCTGGTCGTTATTATAATACGTCCATTCCCCTTTTTAATTAAAGGAAAAAACATTTTGTTGACTCTAAAAGCACCAAATAGATTTATGTTGAAAATTTTAATAAAATCTTCTTCGCTTATTTCAATTAATGAATTCATCATAATAATTCCAGCAAAATTTATAATTGCACAAAGAGAATCTGTTTGAGTTCTCACAAAATCATAAGCTTTCTTTACACTCTCCATATCTGTAACGTCAACTTTAAGCTGAATAATATTATCAACATCTTTTTCATTTGTCTTTATATCACAAGAAAATACTTGATATCCATTTTCTGCCAACTTTAAGGCTGTGGCTCTTCCCATTCCACTTGCTCCACCCGTAATCAAAACATACTTCATATCGTTTCCACCTATATCAATCTATTTATTCTTGTCACCTTTTACTCTTCTTCTTGAACATCTTCCAAGCCCAAAAGTTTGGTAGTCTCTTTATTGTCAAGACGTTCAACCGAACGAAGTTTGCTCGCAATAAGACGACTGCGTGTTCCCACAAGAACGTCAAAGTCTTTGCTGGCCCCTTCAAAACGTTTTCTAATGCTATCTATTATGCCATTAAATTTATCGAATTCTGTGCGTACAGCACCCAAAATCTTCCAAACCTCTCCAGACTTCTTTTGAATAGCAAGGGTCCTAAAACCCATTTGCAAACTATTTAAAAGAGCACTCATTGTTGTAGGACCAGCGATTGTCACACTAAACTTGCTTTGAAGTTCTTCAATCAACCCCATTTTGGCGACTTCAGCATAAAGCCCCTCAACAGGCAAAAACATAACAGCAAAATTTGTGGTTTTAGGTGGACAAATATACTTGGTATTGATATCCTTTGCCATATTTTTAATAGTGGATTTTAGTTGCTCTTTTTTCTGTTTGACAACTTCAAAGTCGTTTTTGTCATAAGCCGATTGCAAATCACTATAAACAGTAAATGGAAATTTACTATCAACTGGCAAATATACAAAATCCCCCTCGTCAAGACCGGGCAGTTTGATTACATATTCTACTGGTTCTCTGCCTTCACCTGTGACAAAGTTTGTTTCATATTGATCCTTTGTCAAAAGTTGATCAAAAATTGCGCCCAATTGAATTTCTCCAAATACGCCAGTTGTTTTCACATTTGACAGCATCTTTGTCAAACTTCCAACATCAGTTGCAATATTTTGCATTTCTCCAATTGATTTATAAACACTCTCAAGCTGTTCACTCAAAACCTTAAAACTTTGATCAAAACGTTCATTTATCGTCCTTGAGAGTTTTTCGTCTACAGTTTCACGCATCTTGTCAAGCTGACGATTGTTGTCTTCTTGAAGCATTCGCAAATGCCTCTCATTTGAGACTCTAATCGCTTCTAGTTTCTCCTCTTGCAATTTGCTAATGTTTTGCATACGTTCGTCTAGCTGTTTTGTAAGTTCCAACACTCTTTTTTCAAGAGATTCATTATTTCCCGACAAATTTTCTTGAAAGGCACGAATCGTCTGCAAAATCGCCTCGTTGTTGGCCTTTTGAGTCTGAGCTAGACTCTTGCTAATAAAATCAATATTGTTGTTAAAACTACTGATTATCGCGTTTTTATCTTCTTGTGAAATTTCGCTTTTATTTCTTGTTTTTAAACACACAACAATTGTCACTATGCTAAGCAAAATGCTTATGCCTATCAATATGTATAATACAACCATATAAACCCCTTTTGAATTATTTTACAACAAACTAAAAATTTTGGCAAGAAATAAAGAAGTGTTATATAACTAATTGAATATGTTTACATCAAGAAAACAAAAAAAATACTGATGGTTTTATCAGTATTTTTTGTTTAATTATAACTTACGTACAGTATCGGGGGTTATACCATTTGTAATTCGTCCGTCATTATTAACATATTGTGGCACTTCTCTTCTTCTTTGTTCTGGTTGAGAAGGATGTTGTATTTCCCTCTTTTTGTTGTTAGCTTCAGCTTGACGTTTCGTCGCCCTAGCAACTTCTTCAAGTTGTCTTTGTTCAATAGTTAGTTGCAAAAGCTCTTTTAAATCTTCTGAAAGAAGTTCTCCAGTAAATGCCTCAAAATTACTTTCAATTAATCCCAAGGTGCTTGCATTTGCTTGAGTAAACTTGTCCAATCTATCCAAAACAGTAGGATCTTTTGCTATTGCTTTTGCTAAAGATGGAAAATAATATTTTTGTCTGTCTTTAGACACTTTAAAATATCGTTGTTCCATACTTCCAGTAAATGCTGTTGGCTGCACAAGCCAAAGTTCCACCAAAAAATCCTCGTCTTTTGTTTTCTTCCAATAGCGATCAATTGCACTCATTCCTTGTTCGATTATTTCTTCATAATTGGTTGCTTTCTTCATATTTCCTCCTTTAACATCTTAAAAATTAAGCAATGTCACTTGCAGAATTATATTTGTTGTAAGTCAATTTTCCATTGATATTAAGTGTAATTTTACCATCCGAAGAACTTGGATTGTTTGGGGTTAAAGGATTTTTAGAGATATTTCCTGTAGTACCAAGATTTAATGTAATCTTTCCTTCGTCATAAGCACTTCCGTCAAAGTTTTTAACTTCAGAGGTAAATACTGCTCCGTCAAGGAAGTTGATCGTTACATCGGATTTAGAAGATTCTGATTTAACATCAACATTTCCAAGCGCAACGCCTTTAAACCCAAGTTTAATGTCTCCCGATTTGTTTCTAATAGAAATCTGTTCTGTATTTGAAGCCCCCGCAATAAGCTCAACTTTCATTGCTCCGTAGCTAGTAATTACTACGCTTCTTGCAGCCTCTTTAATAATTACAGAACCATTGTCTGCTACAATGTTCACCAATCCATCAATCTTTTTTACATTGATATCTGGTTTGGCTTCTGAACCACCAGAAATTGTAAAGTTTCCTTGAATATAATCAGCGATAAGATTTGGAGCAAGCAAAGTATTTGCAGAGTCATTAAAGCTTACATTTGCATAAACCGAGCCAAATCTAAAATTCCCTTGGAAGCATGCAATTCTTACTTCGTTTGCATAAAGACGAGAGATATCAGTAATACCTTCGTCACAAACAATATTAATTGTTTTTCCAGATGCCTTCAAAATATCAAAGGCTATTGTACCCTTTTCTGTCTCAAAGTTTGCATTACACGAAATTTCAAGCCCAAGCATTGCTTTGCCATTGTCAACAATTTCTCTTGAAGCATAGATGTCTCCAGAATTCGTCTTAACTGACAAACTTTGCAAATCTGAAGTATTGAGATTTTGTCTTAAATAAACATTTCCTTTTGTAGTAGAAATATTCAAACCTTTCAAATAAACAGCCTTGGCTCCAGTGTCGGTTTCTCCAACGTAAACATTTCCCGTTTCAGTTTTAACTGTCAAATTTAAATGGTTTAAATTATTGTTTTTCTCAGAATTCAAAAATACAACAACTTCCAAATCTTTTGACAAATACAAAAATCCATTAGGCTCTGTAACAGAAACCTTTAAGGTAGAACCTTCAAGTTTTGCCGAATAAGAAAATTGAGCATTGCTTTTAGCCCCAGCAAAACCTTTTGCCTTGTTTATGATATAAATGCCATCATTTGCATAGTCTTTGTTTTTTACAACAGTGACTTTTGAGATTGAAGCATCAATCACAACATTATCAACATCTGCAATGTTAATCGCAGATTTCGAATCGTCTGTGGTTTCGTCAACAAAAATTGTTTCGTCACCAGTAAAATATTGCATCCATAAAACGGTTTTTCCTGGATTGAACATCATAACAACCAAGCAAATCATAAATGCTGCAAAAAGCACCAGTACAAACAATCCAAAATAGAAGAAAAAACCTTTTCTAATATGTCCTTGTGCCATAATCGTATCTCCTTATTATAAATTTATAATAACACAATCAACAAATTTTGTCAATTAGTCCAAAATCGCCTTAATTCTTCTTATGCCACTCGCCGAACTTTCTTCTTTAACAATCTTCAAGTGGTGCAAATCTTTTGTATTTTGAGCATGAGGTCCACCACAAATTTCTTTTGACACATCACCAATTGAATAAACCTTTACAACTTGACCATATTTGCTGTCGAACACTCCGACTGCACCAGATGCTTTGGCTTCTTCAACAGTCATTTCAGAAACCGTTACGTCAATAGCTCTTTCAATGGCATTGTTTACAAAATCTTGCAATTCTGCAATTTCTTCTGGAGTCATTTTATGGTCCAGATTAAAGTCGAGTCTAAGTCTTTCTGGAGTAATATTTGATCCTTTTTGCATAACTTGTGGACCAAACATTTTTCTAAGTCCAGCCATAATCAAGTGTGTAGCCGTATGCAATTTTGCGCTCTCCATTGAGTTGTCTGCAAGACCACCCTTAAAAGCGCCTACAGATGCAGATCTGCTCTTTTCTTGATGCTCTTCAAAAGCTTTTTTATAGCCTTCTTCGTCTACCTCATAACCTCTTTCGTTTGCCAACTCTTTTGTGAGTTCAAGAGGAAATCCAAAAGTGTCATAAAGTCTAAACACGGCTTTTCCAGAAAGGATATTTTCAACAGTTTCACCTTTTTGAGAAGCAAACATCTTGTGACGTTCGATTCCATTAATCACCTTTTCAAATTCTTTATATCCTTCTTCAATAGCTTTAGAAAATTTTTCAACTTCTTTTGCAAGCTCGTCTTTAATAAATTGTCTTTTAGATGCAATATCTGAATAATCTTCTCCGTGCTTGTCCACAAACAAGTCAATTATATCTCCAAAATACTTACAGTCAAATCCAATGTTTCTTGCGTGGTTTACAGCTCTACGGATAAATCTTCTAAGTACATAGCCTTGTCCAACATTTGATGGAACAACACCTCTAAAGTCCCCCAAAACAAAAGTAGAAGAACGCAAATGATCAGTTATGATTCTGTAAGATTTTTTGTTTTCTTCATATTTTACTGAAGCTTTTGATTCAATAAAATCAATAACCTTTTTAAAAACACCTGTATCATAAATGCTTTTTGTGCCATTCAAAACACAGACTGTTCTTTCAAGACCCATACCTGTGTCAATGTTTGGACGAGCAAGAAGATTCGCCTTTTCGCCAGCGTTTTCAACTTTATATTGCATAAAAACATCATTCCAAATTTCAAGATATTTTCCACAATCACAAGCTGGTGAACATTCTTCACAACAAGGCTCTTTACCTGTATCATAAAACATTTCGGTATCAGGTCCACAAGGTCCTACTCCTCCACCCAAAGCCCACCAATTGTTTTCTTTGTTGAGGAAATAAACTTTTTCAATTCCACACTCTTTCCAAGTGTTGTAAGCCAAATCGTCACGAGGTGCAGTCTCGTCACCAGCAAAAACTGTCGTTGCTAAACGCTCCTTTGGAATGCCAAGATATTGAGGGCTTGTCAAAAACTCAAACGAAAGCTTAATCATATCTTCTTTTGGACAATCTCCTAAAAACCAATTTCCAAGCATTTCAAAACAGGTCAAGTGACTGTCGTCACCAACTTCGTCGATGTCGTTTGTTCTTATACAACGTTGAACATTGCAAATTCTATTTCCTGCAGGGTGTTTTTCTCCCAACAAATAAGGAACAAGAGGATGCATACCTGCTGTAGTAAACAAAACAGTTGGGTCGTTTTCAGGAATAATTGAAGCAGAATCTATCTTTTTAAAGCCTTTTTGTTCAAAAAATTTAAACCATAAATTTTTTAATTCTCTTTCAGTCATAATAATCTCCTAAATATATATCTAATCATATCAAAAAAACCAAAAAAATACAAGCATATAAACAAAAAAATAGGCCTAAACCTATTTCTTTTCTTCCTTTTCAAATTGAGTTATAATTCCAGTCAAGTGTTTTTGTTTTTTCTTTTTGTCTCTTCTTTGTCTAAACGAATCAAAACTCTCTCTTTTTGCATATTTGTCGATATTTCCAGATACCGAACGAACAATCAATTTTCCAGCAACTGTATTGCTTGCTTGTTTTGCAATAATATCAGTAGATTTTGAATTTTGAACTGCATAAATACACTGTTTTATTCCTGCCCTTTTTTGCAACTTTAAAAAAACATAACTAATCAAGAAAAACAATAAAAAAACAACTAGAAAAGCTATATAAAACAAATTTAACCCAGAAATTACAATAAACAACAAGATCAATGAAGCAAAAAACAACAACGAAAACCATACATAACGCAGATCGCTTTTCGTAGCTTCAACCATATTTTTGCCTTCAACAAACATCAAGTGATATTTGCCTTCAACCTTTTCAATATTGTTTATATTTATTCTTGCCATTTTTCCTCTTCAATTTCTATATAATGTTAGCACAACCAAAAACAATTCGTCAACAAAAAGTTAAAAACTTTTAAATAATTATCTTCTTAAAACATCTCCTGCTTTCAAAGGCAACCTGCAAGGCACAACTACCTTTTCTTGAACAACTTTTGCAGAATCAACCTCTTCCCCTGCAGAATTTTTTATTGACAACACTTTAAATTTTTTGTTGAAAAGCTTTTCATTTGGGCTTAAAATTTCAAGTTCTTCTCCAACAGAAAATTTGTTTCTCATTTCAAGTTCAACAAAACCATCCTTTGTGTCCTGTGAAACAATCGCCACAAATTCACTTTCTTGAACAGGCATAGAATCTTCTGTGCAATGCTTTTCTGGGTCGTTAAGATAAAACCCAGTAGTATATCTTCTATGACTTGCTTTCATAAGTTCTTCACACAATTCTTTTGTTGGGGGCTTTGGCAACATATCAAGAGCTCTGCGATAAGCATTTACAACAGTTGCTACATAATAAGAAGATTTCATTCTCCCCTCAATCTTAATACTGTCAACTCCTGCTTCTTTAAGCAAATTGAGATAAGGCAACATATTCATATCTTTTGAATTGAAAATGTAAGAACCTCTTTCGTCTTCCTCAACTTCCATTTCGTCTTCTCGGCTGACTTCTCTAACCATATATTTCCATCTGCAAGCTTGTACGCATTCTCCCCTGTTTGAGTCTCTGCCTGTCAAATAATTTGAAAGCAAACATCTTCCAGAATAAGCCATGCACATAGCCCCATGAACAAAAACTTCAAGTTCCACTTTTGGAGAGAGGTTTTTTCTAATATTTTTGATTTCTTCCAAAGATAGTTCCCTTGCTAAAACAAGTCTCTTTGCTCCCAAATCTGCCATCAGGTTTGCTGAATAAGAATTGATTATATTTGCTTGAGTGCTCACATGAACATCCAACATCGGAGCATGAACCCTTACAAATTGCAAAACCCCCAAATCAGCAACAATTACAGCATCTACCTTTGCACTTTCAAGAAACTTAAGATAATCTTTCAACCCCTCAAAGTCTTTGTCTCTAGCAATAATGTTTAATGTAACATAAACCTTTTTTCCTTTGCTATGAGCTATTTTGACAGTTTTTTCTATTTCTTCGTCAGTAAAATTTCCCGCAAACGCTCTCAATCCAAAACGCTTTCCGGCCAAATAAAAAGCATCTGCACCAAAATGCATTCCTGTCAAAAACTTTTCAAATGTACCCGCTGGTGATAAAAGTTCCATAATTTCCTCCTAGATGTTTACAACTGGTTTAGCCGTCAAAGAAAGATCTGCAAGCCCCTCTCCTGATAAAATATAATAATAAGCAATTGCGCCAATCATTGCCGCATTGTCGGTGCAATATTTCAAATCTGGCAAAAACAGTTTTACGTCATTTTCCACACAAAGATTTTGCAATTTTTCTCTCAGTCGAGAGTTTGCCCCAACTCCTCCTGCAACCACCAAGTTTTTCGCATTATACTTCCTAAAGCAAACATAGTTTTGTTGCAAAGTTCGTCGGTTGCAAGTTCTTGAAATGAACAAGCTATATCTTCTTTTGAGAATTCTTCTTGTTTTTGTTCTTTATTGTGCACATAATTGACAACGGCAGTTTTCAATCCACTAAACGAAAAATTTAAGGTGTCTTTAAGTGGTGATTTATAATTGAATTTAACATTGTTTTGTCCTGATTTTGCCAATCTGTCAATATTTGGGCCACCTGGATAAGACAAGCCCAAAACACGAGCAACTTTATCAAAGCACTCACCTACTGAATCGTCTACGGTTGAGCCTACAAGATTATATTTGCAATAATCTTGTACTTCAACAATTGCTGTATGTCCACCACTTACCATCAAACACAAAAAAGGTGGCACAAGATCTAAATGAGAGATATAATTTGCCCCAATATGACCATGAATGTGAGAAACTGCCAAAAGTGGAACGTTCAAAGAATAAGCCAGAGTTTTTGCAAAATTCACTCCTACAAGCAAAGCTCCCACAAGCCCTGCACCATAAGTCACGGCTATGGCATCAATGTCTTGCAAGGCCTTTCCAGCAACTGCCAAAGCTTCTTCCATTACTCCAGAAATATTTTTTATGTGATTTCTTGAAGCCACTTCCGGAACCACTCCTCCAAACTGTTTGTGAATGTCAATTTGAGAAGAAACAACATTTGCTAGGACTTTGCGACCATTTTCTACCAATGCAACAGAGGTTTCGTCACAAGAAGACTCAATAGAAAGAATAAGCACCTTCTCTTTGTGCTTCAAACTTTCAAACTTTTCCTTTGCGTCATTTAAATAATTTCTCAATTTTTAACACTCGTCCTTTTCAAATATTCGTTTATAAACTCTTGAATATTTCCGTCCATTACAGCCTGAACATCACTGTTTTCAAAATTGGTTCTGTGATCCTTAACCAATGTGTAAGGACAAAATACATAAGATCGAATTTGACTTCCCCACTCAATTTTTTTCAGATCTCCCCTAATGGAAGCAAGCTTCTCCATTTCTTCAAGTTCTTGCTTTTCAACAAGTTTTGAATAGAGCATTTTCATTGCAGTTTCTCTGTTTTGAATTTGCGAACGCTCTGTTTGGCAAGCCACAATGATTCCCGTTGGCACGTGTGTAATTCTGATTGCAGATTCAGTCTTGTTTACGTGTTGCCCACCGGCTCCAGAGGCTCTAAAAGTGTCGACTTTTAAGTCTTCAGGGCGTATTATAATATCTGGGGCATCGTCGATTTCAGGCATAACTTCCAAACTTGCAAAGCTTGTATGCCTGCGAGCATTTGAATCAAAAGGAGAAATTCTTACAAGTCTATGAACCCCCTTTTCTGCTTTTAAATATCCATAAGCATATTCGCCCGAAACTAAAAATGTAATTGATTTTATTCCGGCTTCTTCACCATCTAAAACGTCCAACACCTTAATTTTAAAACCATTCTTTTCTGCATACATTGTATACATTCTATAAAGCATTTCTGTCCAGTCTTGAGCCTCTGTTCCACCAGCCCCTGCGTGTAATGTTAAAATTGCATTATAGTCGTCATATTTTCCAGAAAGCAAAGTCTCAAGTTTTGCCCCTTCGACTTCTTTTTCCAAACTTTCTAAGGTCAAACACAATTCAGCGAAAATTGAATCATCTTCGATTTCTTCCAAAAGCTCAATGCTTGCTTCGCAGTTTTCAATTTGGGTCTTCAAATGCAAAACTTTTTCTAATTTATGTTCACAAGATTTCAGTTCTCTTCCAACTTTTGAAACTTGCTTAGGATCGTTGAAAAATCCATCTTTTAGTTGCAATTCTTTCAATTCTTCAATTTTAATTTTAAGACTTTCTGGGTCAAAGACACTCCTTGATAAAATCATATTCTTCTGTCAACCCAGAAAGTTTTTCTTTTTGAATATCTAATATCATAAAACACCTCAAAAAATTTTCAATTTATTATATATCAAAACAAAAAAAATGTAAACCAATAAATTTAAAAAGCACGATATTTTAAATCGACAGATAAAAAAATGAGGTTAATCCTCATTTTTTTCAACAACTTCATTTATATGGACTTTTTTAAATTCTTCGTCCTGCTTAATCAATGCTTTTTCTACCCAAATCAGTGAAATTCCATAGAAAATATAGAATATTGCAACAATACCAAGAACAATCTTTAAGAACAACATATCTGTCGATAAATAACTATCCAAAAAGCCTGCCAAAATAATTAAGCTAGACGATATAATTCTTCCCAGCCATAAAAACAACTCACTGAAAGTATTGCTTTCTAAAATATGCGAATGGAGCGACAAAACTCTTATTACCCCAGCTCTTCTAGAGTCGGAAATTGACATCAAAATTACATTTAAAGTAGAATAAATAGCATAGAAACAAATAATAGTGGTTTCGTTTGTTGCGATCAAAATTGATATAACTGTGCAGGCCACCAAAATTATTGTTGGCAAAATAAATTTTGTTGCACGTTTTTTACGATAATACTTCAAATAGAATACCATTGTCAAAAGCGAACAAGCAGTAAATATTGACTGAAACATACCCAGAGACGTGTTCGATTTGAACGTACTCATAACAAAAATGGTGATCAATGTTGTGAAACAATCAAAAGATGCTCCTCTAAAGAAATTGCTTACATAGACCAAAAACAAAGGTTTTGTTTCTTCTTTATTTTGTTTTAAATGTCGTGCAAACTTAATCAAATTAAAAGTTTGACCAAAAGATTTCTTTGGTCTAATAAAAAATGAAAACATTACAAGAAGGACACATATAACCAAAAGTATTATGAGCATAAATGAGAAGTTGAGTTTGTCAATAATCAATCCCAAAGTTACTGGAAAGATAATGTATGTAAGTTGATAAACACCTTTTTTTACAGCAAAAAATCGTACTTGATGTTTACTGCTTATCGTCTCTCCTGTCAAACCGTGAAAACCTGCAGAGAAAAAGCCTAGGGCTAAACCATAAATTACACCCAACAACGGTATGTGGTTTAATACATCGTCACCCATTAAGTAAACTATCAACACAACCAAAGTCAAAATAATTGATCCAACAGATACAAAAATACTTTTGTTTATTCGTTTTAACAGATGTCCCGAAACGAGATAAAAAAGACCAACCATCGTATAATTTATAATATAAAATAGGCCTATATTTATTATGTTTGAACCGACAGAAGCAAAAGGATTGTTTAATATTCTCGAAATAAAAAACAAATCGACAAAAATACAAACTACTGCTTGCAAACATTCACACGCAATAATCGAAATCGAACTTAAATTAAAGATTTTCTTTCCACTACTCATTTGCATTTCCTTTTCAAACATCTCCTACGAAAGCAAAAAGAGACTTAAGTTTACATATAATTAGATTATATCAAAACAATCAATATTTACAAAAGAAAAAACAAAAATTTATTTTTTTTTACAAAAATTTTTATTAGCACCAAAATTTCGACATAAAAAAACACCCAAATGGGTGCTTTTCAAAATTATTCAGCGTCTTGTTCAGCTTCAAGCTTTTCAATTTCAGCTTTATAAGTAGCAATATCTTTTTTAAGTTCGTCATTTCTAAGTTTCAAAACATTGTACATTTTTTCCAAAAGAGGATATCTTTCTTCATTTTTCTTCATAACTTCTTCACAATGTTGAACTGACAATTTGAGACCATCGAGCAAATCCAAGTCCTCGGCCAATTTTTTTGCTTTTTCTTCGTCAATGTCTGCATAGTTGTTTACACCATAGAGCAAAACTTTTTGTTTAGCAACGAGCGCTTCTTTTCGTCTAAGTTTCTTTTCGTCTTTTTCGTGTGCAACCCAAACTTTTCTAAGTGGAATATATTCTTTCTTGCATTGTTTGAATTCTTTTTCAGTTGTTCTCAATCTTTCTTCTGCAAGAGCTAGTTTTTCTTTAAGTTCGTCCAAGCTGTATTCAACTGGAATTGGTTGAACTACAGGAGCGTTTACAGCAGCTTCTGCTTCAGCTTGAGCTCTTGCCATTTCTCTTGTTTGTTCTGCAAGAGCAACCTTGGCTCTTTCAAGTTCTTTAACCATCGTAGCATATCTTGTTTTTTCTTCTTCCAACGCTTTTCTTTCTTCTTCCAAAGAATTGTCAGCTTCTTCTACAGTTTCTTCTTCAACTTCAAATGCCATTGGCCTAGAAACTTCTTCTACTGTTTGAGCAACAGGTTCTTCAACCTCTTCTACTTTTTCTTCCTCAATAGTTTCTTCTTTCTTTTCTTCAACTTTTTCATCTTCGTCAAGTTGAGCTTGCATTCTTCTCATAAGTTCTTGTCTACGAGCTTCCAACATTGCTCTTCTATCAGCATTTGCTTTTTCTTCGTCAACAGAAGCTGTTTCAATTTCAGCCTTTTCTTCTTGTGCAACTTCTTCATTTACTTCAGTAAGTTTGTTTGTTTCAACCAAAACAACTGGGGCTTGAGTCTTTTCGTCTCTTTCTAAAACAAAAGTGTCTCCCAATTCTTTTCTCTTTTCATTCTTGTTGTCAAAAACAAGTTCTTTTTCAGGTTTTTTATTTTTGTTAGCGATAGATGCAACCAATTCCCAAACAAAATAAATAATCAAAGCGCCAGCTATTACTACGCCTAAAATGATAAAAATATCCATGAGTAACGAATCAATTCCAATTCCCAAAAGAGAGTTTAACATAACAATATCCTTCCTTTTTCCTAAATTCGCTGAAATGATGTTTCAGACTAAAAGTTTTTGGTGGAGACGGAGGGAATTGAACCCTCGTCCGAAAACAAGACAAAATATCTTTCTACGCGTTTAGTTTATGTTTGAGTTTCGCTTTCAAATCACCCATAAACAGGTTTCAAAAACTATCCTTAGTGATTTTCTACACCTACAAAGGCTTCTCAATGCAGAATTTTTGCCTAAATGATACCCAATCTAAGGTTGGCAAAACCAAAGGTGAGCAGATTGAAATTTCAATCAGGTCGTTGTTTAAACGAAGTTAAGCTGCGCAAGCAACTGTGTTCATTGAAACAACATTGTTGTTTTCGTCTGCGTTTATTTTCGCATGCTCATTTTAAGGTGGTTGAGCGCCACCACGCGCTTTACATATCCAGCCTTTATCCCCGTCGAAACCAAAATCGTCCCCTCAGTTTATCAAGCTTCGAGCAATCTCTCGCTTGATAGAATTTTCTTTTAGAGTTTGTCTTTTGTCGTAAAGTTTTTTGCCCTTTGCCAAACCTATCTCAACTTTTACTTTGTTTGCTTTGTTGAAATAAATTTTTGTAGCAACAATCGTAAACCCTTTTTCTTTGACCATACGTTCAAATTTTTGAATTTCGCTTTTGTTTAGAAGCAATTTTCTAGATCTTCTTTCGTCTGGCTTGTAAGAAGTGGTTTTTTCGTAAGGTTTGATGTAAGCATTTTTTAAAAACATTTCGCCATCTCTAATGATCACAAAACTATCTGCCAAACTCACACCACCGGCCCTTACAGATTTAACTTCACTGCCTTCAAGAACTATTCCAGCCTCAACCAAGTCTGAAACGAAGTAATCAAAAAATGCTTTCTTATTGTTTGATATGACCTTCATTTCCTCTCCTATTATAGCATTAAAATCTTGACTTTTCAATACCCTTTTTGCAAAAAATACTATTTTTTTAAGTTTTTTTTGAAAAATTTACCCAAAAAGTCAAACTTTTTAATCTTCGACTATTTTAAAATCTATGTTGCGAGTTTGCAAATTGACATTAGTCAATACAACTTTCACTCTATCCCCCAAAGAATATAAATGAGCAGAACCTTTAAGTTTAAGTTGCTTCTCTAAGAACAAATATGCATCTTCCGGCAACTCTTCAATCTTAATAAGCCCCTCAACTGTATTGTCAAGAGCAACAAAAATCCCGAAGTTTGTAACTGACGAAATAGTCGCTTCAAATTCTTGCCCAATTTTGTCTTTCATAAGATAGGCTTTCCAAAGATCGTCAACATCTCTCTCTGCATAATCTGCATTTCTCTCGCAGGCAGAAGATTGTTCTGCAGCTTCAAAGGCAAATTCGTCCAATTCTTCTTTTCTTAAGGTAGAAAGTTTTCCATGCAACCATTCTTTAATAATTCTATGAATAGTCAAATCTGGATAACGACGGATTGGAGAAGTAAAATGACAATAATCAACCAAAGCCAAACCAAAGTGTCCTAAATTTTTGTTTGCATATTTTGCTTTTTGCATAGAACGCAAAACTACTTTATTTACGACATCTTTTGAAGCCAAAGTTTCTACATTATCCAAGATTTCTTGGAAGTATGCAGGTTTGATATCGTCAGGGACTTGAGGATATGGGATCCCGATTCCCTTGAGGAAATCACATACCCCATAAACCTTTTCTTTTGTTGGAGCTTCGTGAACACGATAAACAAAAGGAATTCCTAGTTTATTAAAATGTCTAGCAATCGTTTCGTTTGCCAAAACCATAAAATCTTCGATCAGTCTATGAGCAGAGTTTCTTTCTCTTCTTGTAAGATCTACGGCCATTCCGTCTGCATCAAATACAAATTGAACTTCAGGCACATCTAAATCTAGTGCTCCCCTCTTTTCTGTGTTAGATTCCAAAATGTCACACAATTCTCTCATCAACAAAAAGTCTTTTTGGAGTTTTTGAGTCTTCTCATTCAACTCTCCTCCAGTTAATGCTTGATACACCTCTTTATAAGTCAATCTTGCCACGCTCTTGATAAAAGATTCACAGATTTTATAATCTATCACTTTTCCGTTGAAATCCACTTTCATAATACAAGAAAGAGTCAGTCGTTCAACGCCTTCATTTAACGAGCAAATGCCGTTCGAAAGAGATTTTGGAAGCATAGGCAAAACTGATGTTGGAAAATAAACACTTGTGCCTCTTTTGTAAGCTTCGTCGTCGAACACATTGCCTTGTTTTACGTATTCTCCAACGTCAGCAATATGTACCCCCAATTCATAATATGTGTCAAACTTTTTAATGTTTATAGCATCGTCCAAATCTTTTGCATCAGCGCCATCAATCGTAAAGATTGTTTCTCCTGTCAAATCAAGACGACCTTTCTTTTGCTGAGCAGAAACTGTCTTTGGAACTTTCTTTTCTGCCTCCACAACACTATCTGGAAATTTTTCAAACAGGTTATGCTCTCTGACAATCGAAAGTTCTAGCGCCTTAACATCGTCTTCAAATCCCAAAATCTCGTGTACAGCACACTTAATCTTTCCTTTTTCCGTTCTAACAATTCTTGCCATAACCTTCATATTTTTTTGAAGTTTCAAACCAGTTTTGATAATTGGAAGTTGAAGAGGGATTTTATTGTTGTCTGGATCAAGAAAATAATTGTTTGCGACGATAGTCACTGCACCAACAATGCTTTGAAGCTCTTCATAAATAGAGACCACTTCCCCATCAGTGCCATCGCCACTTTGAGACATAATCTTCACGATAACTTTCTCTCCATCAAGCGCACCATTTGTTTTGTTTGCAGGGATAAAAATGTCCTCTTTAAACCCATCAACTTTTACAAACCCAAAGCCCTTTGCCGTGCCAAAAAACTCACCTTTCACGTAGCCGTGTGAAGGTATTGAAATAAATTTGTTTCTTCTTATTTCGTAGATATCCCCATTTGAAACAAGAGAATAAAAAAGTTTTTTTACTTTTTCTATATCTGTATCAAGAGCTGAAGAAAGAAATAAAAATAGTTTGTCTACATTTGAGAAAACCAAACTATTTTTATCAATCAACGACAACAATTTCTTTTTTTGTGTCATATTAAACTACCTTATGGATAAATTATTATGCTAACGAAGTACAATACAATGCAAACAACTGCTACTATTGAAGTAATAATTGTAATAAGTTGCAATTTTGCATCTCTTGAACCACCTTTGTTTTTTGAATAATAACTCTCTTGTCGACCAGAAACTACTTCTGTGTTGTTTGAATCGTTGTTTTGAAAAAGAGTTGTGATAATCAAAATAAGAGCACTAGCGATTACCAAACAAAACAATACAATTCTGATAATAGGAAAACTGTTTGTAATCCAAAGAGGATATTCTTTCAACAATAAACTATTCATACTTCACTCTCCTTAAAATCTAGCTATGCAGACAACTGCCATAAGTCCAAGCAAAATCAAAGATAAAATCAATTGAAACCATTTAGGTTTTTTCCCTTTGTCAAAACTTTGTTTAAAAAAGCTTAACAAAGACATAAGCCCAAGGATACCAAAGACACAAACAACAATTATAAACGTAGTTTGAGTCCAACCAACCGACACCCAAGCACAAAAATCATCCCATATACTACAAAGCGTTGATAACATAGCCACCTCTACCAGTCAAGTTTAACATATTTTAACAAAGAAAACAACCATTTTTTAATATTTTTTCTTAGGAAAAGCCATAATTTAAGAATATTACAAAAAAAGACAAAAAAATTTGCTTTTTTTTTGTCAAATTGATATCATAGTTAAAAGAGGTGTTTTTATGAATAAAACAAAAATCGTGTGCTCAATTGGTCCTGCAAGCAATGATGTTGAAACCATCGAAAAAATGATAGACGCAGGAATGAATGTTGCTCGTTTTAATATGAGCCACGGCACACATGAATCACACAAACAACTAATTGACGCAGTTAAGCAAGCTCGCATAAACAGGAACGCGCCTATCGGAATTATGATAGACACAAAAGGTCCTGAAATCAGAATCAGACAATTTGAAAACGGCAAAATTTTTCTTGATAATGGAGATAAATTCGTTCTTACTACAAATGATGTGCTAGGCACTCAAGAAAAAGTTAGCGTAACATACAAAAATCTGCCCAAAATTTTGAAAAAAGGTGCAAAAATTTTATTAAACGACGGAAATATTGAATTAAAAGTTGAAAAAACAAGCAAAACAGAGGTTTTTTGCGTTGTTGTTGACGGTGGCGAACTTTCAAATAATAAAAGTATAAATCTACCCGGCATCAACACCGACATGCCTTACTTAAGCGAACAAGACAAGGCAGATATGTTGTTTGCAAAAGAAATGAACGCCGACTTTTTGTCTATTTCTTTTGTAAACTGTGCAGAAGATGTCCTTGCCGTCAAACAATATCTTAAACAAATCAATTTCAAAGACGTAAAAATTATATCAAAAATTGAAAGTGAAGAAGGGGTTGCAAACTTTGATAAGATTTTAAAAGTTTCTGATGGCATTATGGTGGCTCGTGGAGACCTTGGGGTTGAGGTTGACTTTGTGAAAATTCCAATTTTCCAGAAAGAATTTATAAAAAAATGCAACAAAAACGGTAAAATTGTGATTACTGCAACTCAAATGCTTGAAAGCATGATCTCAAACCCTCGCCCAACAAGAGCAGAGATTTCCGACGTCGCAAATGCAATTTTTGATGGTTCAAGCGCAATTATGCTTTCTGGAGAAACAGCTTCTGGAGAACATCCAATAAAGACTGTTGAAACAATGAAAAGGATTGCAGTTGAAACTGAAAACAACACATTCTTTTCAAATTCGGCTATTGAAACTCACAACACTTCAAAAAGTCTGGGATATGGCGCATATGCACTTTCAAAAACAAAAAATGTTGAAGCTATAGTTGTCGTTACTAAGACAGGGGCAACGGCTGAAAATATTAGCCGATTTAAACCTAATATGCCAATAATCGCCTGCACCCCAGACGAAAAAGCTTTCAACAAAATGAGTATCTTATATGGTGTTGTTCCTATTCTCGACAAAACCTACAAAAATATGGACACCATAAACCAAAGCTCATTAGAAAAAGCTCTAAGCACAGGACTGGTTAAGAAAAATGACAAAGTTGTGTTAGTTAGTGGACTAAAAGCAGGAAGAAGTGGTTCGAGCTTGTTGGTTATCAAAAAATTATAACAAAAAAATATTGCCATTCAGGCAATATTTTTTATCTTTTTACATCAAACACTTCCGGCATCGCAGAAATCTTGTTTGTAAGCTCTGAGAGTTGCTCACGAGAATTAATCAAAACACCTACGGTCAGAATCGCATCTCCAGATTTGTTTTTTTCTACATTTATATAAGAAATTTCTATCTTGTTTTCTGCAATTTTATTTGAAATTAAATTCAAAACATTCGCTGTTCCCTTCGCATAAACCTTGAAATTTGCCGAATAAGTCACGTTGGCACTTTCATGCTTCCATGTAGTGTTTACAATCCTTTCTTGTTCCAAAAACTTAAGAGCTTGACAATCCTTTCTATGAATCGTAACTCCTCTTCCCCTTGAAATATAACCTACAATTTCGTCTCCAGGAATTGGATTGCAACACTTTGCTACTCTTTTGAGCATATCGTCTTGACCATCGACAATTACAGCATCATATTCTTTTGGTGAACTTTTTCTAACAACCTTCGCCTTTTCTTTTTTCTCTTTTTGTCTTTGCTTTGAAACAAACTTTCCAACAATTTGTTGAACTGTTACACCACTATAACCAATTGCAGCATATACCTCGTCTAAACTTGCCAATGTTTGTTTTTGCAACACTTCTTCAATACAATCTTTGTCTTCCAAAAATTTAGACAAAGAATATCCTCTACGTTTGAGTTGTTCTTCAAGCATTTCTTTGCCAATCTTGATATTTTCGTCTCGCTTTTCTCGTTTGAAATAAGCCCTTATTTTTGACAAAGCTCCTTTACTTTTGCACATTTTAAGCCAATCTCGAGAAGGTCCTTTCGCAGCCGAAGAAGTCAAAACCTCAACAATGTCACCGGTTTTAAGCTTTGTGTTTATTGGCACCATTTTACCATTTATTTTTGCACCAATACACTTATCCCCTAATTTTGAGTGAACAGAATAAGCAAAATCCAATGAAATTGCTCCTTCTGGAAGTTCTACAACATTTAAGTTTGGTGTAAAAACAAAAATTTGATTTGTATAAAAACCAGCCTTAATGATTTGAGAAATCTCCTCTTCTTCGTTTGTTTCTTTGCTTGCTTTTTTCCTAGCTTCCAACATCGCCGAATTTCCTGCTGTTGTCGTTTCTTGAGCTCCTCTTATTTTATACATCCAGTGTGCCGCAGCCCCATATTCACAGATGTTGTGCATTTCTTCTGTTCTTATTTGAACCTCAAAAGGAACGTCTCCATTCTCTGATGGATGCAAAACAGTTGTGTGCAAAGACATATAAAGATTTGGTTTTGGGTGTGCGATATAATCCTTTATTCTTCCTTCAACAGGTTTCCAAAGATTATGAACTGCACCCAACATAGTATAACAGTCTTTTATCTCTTCAACAATAATTCTGTGTGCAATAACATCATAAATTTCTTTCTTTTTACTACGTTTTTTAAAGACTCCATACTTGCTTTTTACACGACTCTGAACTCTTCCCTTGATTCCATTTTCGGCAATCAATTTCTTTAAAGTGTTTGAAATCTCTTCGTTCATAGTGTGAGATTTTTGGTAATGTTCTTCCAAATACTTTTCTGTTTCAGCATATTCTTTAGGATATATAAACTTAAAACACAACTCTTCTATGTCATGTTTCACTCTATTCATACCCAAACGTTCTGCAATTGGAGGATAAAATTCTAATGTCTCTTTGGCAATAGAAATTTGTTTTTCCCTTTCTTTATATTGCAAGGTCTGCATATTGTCCAAACGTTCTGCCAATTTTACAAAACCTACACGAGCATCTTTTCCAAGAGTCAAAAACATTTTCTGCAAAATTTCGACTTCTGCAGGATTTTTTCTATAAGCTTCTTTAATCAACAAAACTTTAGAAGCCCCAACCAAAATATTCAAAACTTCTGAACCAAAATTGTCTAAAATTTCTTTTTCAGAACAATCTGTATCCTCCAAACAATCATGCAAAAAACCACAAACCACGCAAACCACGTCGGCTTTCAAACCAACCAAAATTTTTGCGACATTATATGGATGCACAATATATTCGTCTCCACTGTCTCTCTTCTGTCCAGAGTGCTTTTCTTTTGCAAAATTAAAAGCTTTGACAATCTGACTTGCACCATCTTGCCCATAAACTTCCAATAATTTAGCAAAAAATTCGTTTTCTATTTGCACCTTTTACTCCTAAATACTCTTTCTTTATTATTTTAACAAATTTTTTCTTTCTTTTCAACAAAATATTTTAAATATATAATTAATTTTTATAAAACGTCAAAATTTCCTCAATTTTTTAAGAATTCTTGAAAAACAATATAGTTTATGCTATAATGTTTTTAAAGTGAGGTTGATATGGAAAACAAAAGCACTACAATTTTTCAAACTATAGCCAACAAAATGCCAACATTTCCAATTATAAAATCTAACAAGATTTTTAAACTTTCTCTTACGATTTTGTTGGCTGGACTTATCTTGTTTTCTACGGCGTGCTCCCCTAAAGTAGATTTAGACTACCCTTCATTAACTGTTGAAGAAGACCATTCTGGAACTTCTGAACAACAAAGTGACCACTCCCTCAATAACGGCACAACCCTTGAAAATATGGAGCTAAGTTACAGTGAAGAAAACACTTTATCTTATAAAACCTCTCAAGAATTGGCACAAAATGTAGTAAAAGAATTGCAACTGCTTTACAGCTTTCAAACGAGTGGACTATCTCCCGTCGTAAACACAAACAATTTGACTTCAATGTTCTTTTTTGAAAGCACTTTTTCGGCAAAAGAATTTGGCGAACCTTTTGTAGGAATTGGACAAGTTGGACTCCCTGTTGTAAAAGATTCTGTCGCAAAAATAAATAGACTTTGTTCTCTAGCAGAACAAAACATCTTAAACGGAAATGCTCAAAACAAAAACAAACTTTTAGTTCAACTTCAAAATTCTTATTGTTACAAATATATCAAAAACGCATCTCCAGAAGAAATATACGAAAAATGTAAATCAGATCCAATTATGTGTGGCACAATAAGTGGCGTTTCTTTGGCAACTATCAGCGATAGAAGATATACAGCCTTTCAAGAAAACCAAATCTTGGTCCTTTTTGGATACAATCAAGGAGATGACTTCGTTGCAAAAATGCTTGATCAAGGAGTCTTAATTTTTGACGGCAAGACCGTGACTATCGACAGCAAAAAGCTCAGCTCTCTTGATGAAAAAACTTTTAAAAGTTTTTCTGATGGATATGACTACGTCACAAAAGTCATTGGAGGATCAAAATTATTAGAGACTTCTACCCACTCAAATGCCGTAAACAACCTTGATCAATATAGACAAAAAGTAAATAAAGTTGGCCCAGAAAATATAGATCTAAATGGACTTGAATACAAATAAAAATTCCTAACCATTAGGAATTTTTTATTATAAACTTCTGTCTTTTTCTTTCTTTTCCTTTTCTGCAACCATTTTGTTAAAATATTGCATAAACTCTTCGTCCGAAAGATTTTTTCTCATTGCCAATCTCAAAAACATTCGGGCACTAGGAGTTCTCTCAAGATATTCGTTTATATCTGGATGGTTGCATCTTGAAGAATATGCTAAATCATAAAAATAGGGTTCTTCTTCTTTGCTAATCACCAACATTCCTTTCAGTTGATCAATCAATCTGTCTGGAACGGGTCTATTCCCCTTTTCAATATCACTCAAATATGTTGGTGAAATATTTAGGTCGTCTGCAAAAGAACATAGGGTCTTTCCCGCCTCCTGTCTTCTTTCTCTTAAAAACCTACCAAAAACTCGATAAGAACGAGGATCTCCTGCTTTAATATATTCTTTTATATAGTCTTTAATTTCCATAACTAGTCTCCAATTTGATTATATATTAAAACACATCCCCTGTCAATACAAAACTTTTTAACATTTTTCAATAAATTCCATCAGTTTATAAAAATCACCCCTAGGATATTTTGAAATATCTTTATGTTCCTTGTTAATCAAACAATCTGATAATAAAAAGACTTTCATTCCAACAGTCTCTGCGACCATATCTTCAGCCACATCATTGCCAACCATCAAACACTCTTCTGGCTTCACATTCAAAGTTTTTAAAATATCTCTGTAATACTCCGGATTTGGTTTGCAATGTCGTGAATTTTCGTATGTAGTATAAATTTCAAAATCTTCAGGTTTAAGCCCTGCCCACCTTATTCGTTTTTGTGTAGCTATTGCTGGAAAAATCGGATTGGTAGCAAGAGCCAATCTAATACCCCTTTCTTTCAACTTGTCAACTACTTCTTTAGACATTGAATTGAATCCACAAGAAGCCTTAACTTTATCAAAATCTTGTTGATAATATTCTTCAAAATAAATTATGTCTTTTCTGGCTTTGTCTCCATATATTTCTGCAAACTTATCCCAAAAAACTTCTTCATTTGTCTTTACACCACCATTTTTGACCATTGCGGCAGTCCCACTCCAAATAGCATCAACAAGACCTTTTGGATCATAACCAATAGGGGCTAGCTTTTGAGCAAGAAGTCCAAAATATGTCTTAGTGAATACGCCTTGATCCATCGGCAACAATGTGCCGTCCAAGTCAAATAAAACAACTTTTATGCTCATTTTTCATCCATGTTTTTTGAAACTTGTTTTTTTAAGATTTTATCAAAATCAGGAAACTGTTTTTTCAAAACAATTGGTCTTCCTGCCTTGTCAACAAAGCAATGTGAAGACTTCCCTAAGAAGACCACTTCGTTTGTTTTTGTATTTGTCATAGTGTACCCGACAACAAGCTTAACCCCTCTAAACTCTTCAACTGCGACACAAATATTTACTTCATCATCAAAAGTAGTAGAGGCCTTATATTGACATTCAACTGACAATACTGGCGAGATAATTCCTTCGCTTTCAAGTTTTGAATAAGAATACCCAAGTTGGTCTAAAAAATAGATTCTGGCCTCTTCCATCCACTTTATATAATTTGAGTGGTGAGTTATGCCCATCTTGTCTGTTTCGTGATAATTTACTTTACGTACAAAATCCTTCATGTTTTCTCCTTTTAACGCAAGAACATATGCACAAGTTTTGAAAATAGCCCACGTTTATATGGTTGATATCTCATAGGAAGATCAATCCAAGTTTTTTTGTTTACAATGCTTTTTGAATGAGAGAACACTTCAAAACCTTCTTTACCATGATATGCTCCCATGCCACTTTCTCCAACTCCACCAAACCCCATTTCGCTAGTAGCAATATGAATCAACGTATCATTTATACATCCACCACCAAAACGGCATCTTGATGTTATTGCATCTATAGTCTTCTTGTCTTGAGAAAACAAATAAAGTGCGAGGGGTTTTTCTTTGCTTTCAAAAATCGAATATACTTCTTCAATATTATCAAAGGTCAGAATTGGTAAAATTGGACCAAAAATTTCTTCTTGCATAATTGCATCGTCCCAAGAAACGTTATCCATAATAGTAGGCTCTATCTTGAGAGTCTCTTTGTTTGAGCGACCTCCTAAAACTACTTTTTTCTTATCGATCAGCCCACAAATTCTTTCGAAATGCTTTTCATTAATAATCTTTCCAAAATCTGGGTTTTCTAGTGGGTTTTCGCCATATTGAGATTTAATTTGGTTTGTCAGTTCTTTGACCAACTCGTCTTTTATAGATTTGTCACAAAGAATATAATCTGGTGCAACGCAAGTCTGTCCACAATTTACACATTTTCCAAAGATTATTCTCTTCGCTGCAAGTTTTAATTTTGCAGTTTTATCAACTATACAAGGACTCTTTCCTCCAAGTTCCAAAACTGCAGGGGTAAGATGTTCGGCTGTATGACGGAGCACTTCCTTGCCTACGTTTTGACTTCCTGTAAAGAAAACAAAGTCAAATTTCTGTTCCAAAAGTCCTGCATTTTCTTTTCTACCACCAGTAACTACTGCTACATACTCTTCAGCAAAGCACTCTTTAACAATTTTTTCAATTATTGAGCTTGTAGCTGGAGAATAGGCACTCGGTTTTACAACAACTGTATTTCCAGCCGCAAGGGCATCAATTAGTGGATCCATCGTCAACAAAAATGGATAATTCCAAGGGCTCATAATCAAAACATTTCCATATGGAGAAAGTTTTTTGTAACTTCTTGAAGCATATTGTGCCAAAGGCGTACGAACTCTGCGTTCTTTTGCAAATTTGCGAATATGCTTTATAATATAGGTCAACTCTGACAAAACCAATCCTGTTTCACACATATAGCTTTCATAATCACTTTTTCCAAGATCAGAAAAAAGAGCTTTCCCTATTTCTTTTTCATATCTTTTTATTATTTCTCTCAATTTTTTAAGATTTTTTATTCTAAAATCAATCGAAAGGGTTTCTCCAGTAGCAAAATATTTGCGTTGGGTTTCAACAAGCTTTTCCATATCTTTTATATCCATAAAATCTCCTTTTCAACTAAAAAGACAATATTTATTTATGTCAATTTTTTTAGTATTCACTCTCTCCTCAACCAGAAATTTACTTAATGAGTATATCAAAATATACTTTTATATGTCAAAGAAATACCATTTAAAAAAATTGAAGGTCAACAATTCTCCATTATAATTGACTTTCAATATTAAATTGATTATAATAAAAATAGTTTTATTAATAAAGGAGAAATTATGGGATTGTTTTCATTTTTTAAACGCAAAAACAATGCAATATCAGAAAGTTTAAGTATCGATTGGCCAGAGGAAATGTTGGCTGACGACGTTTTAAATTGTTGCGAGCAATGTGGTGCTTTTGAAGCACTTGATATTGCGGACACCGACCTTATCCAAAAAATATGCGAAGATGTAGCATCTTTATTTAACAGTGCTGAGAAATCAAAAGAAACTTTAGAAAACAGTTTTATACAAGGCTTTGAAAATAATGGTTTTACACCTTCAGCAAAAATAGCTAGTATGTTTATTTCTTGCTATCTGGAAAGCTATGTATATTACAATGCATAAATATCGATAAAAACAATAAAAAAGAACTTTACGTTACGCGAAGTTCTTTTTTTTATAGATATTTTAAAATGCAATATTGAAACAATAAACTTTTATTTTGTTTTTTTATGTTCTTCTTTGTTTTTTTGACAATTTCTGAGGATATTCACACAAATTAAACATGAAGCAAATGAAGGGATAATTAATGCTAAAGACGTTAGTCCAAATTCTCGACGAGAACTGTAGTTTTCAATGCTTAGTGGAATATTATTTTGCAAATCAATTCTATCTGCTTCAATATGATAAGATTCGTTATAAACCCAAGCATTTCTGAATTCCGAAATAATTATTGTTTTGCTTTCTAATGGGTTTAAAGAAAAGACTACTGGACTAGAATATCCTTCTGGATATCGATCTTCTCTGCAATATCTTAATATAAGGTCTTGCGATTTAACACCTTTTAGTGATGTGTTTGTAATAGTAATCTCAACACTTGTAATAGTATTAGATTCGTCTAAGTGGTACACAATTGAATTTTTTTCAATATATGGCTTTTCATTGTCAATTAAAAATACAAGGCCAAAGCCTAAACTTGCCATAAAAACAATTAGACTAATGCAAAATAGTATTGAAAATGTGATTTTACGATTCATAATTTTCTCCTACAAATAAAATGGAGCTGTTGACGGGACTTGAACCCGTGACCTCTGCCTTACCAAGGCAGTGCGCTACCGACTGTGCCACAACAGCATATTAAGTTTTTTGGTATAATTTTTGTGCTTGGTTTTTCCTTACCAAGGCAGTGCTCTACCTGCTGAGCTACATCAGCACAGCTCCAAAAATGGAGAAATATTAAGTTGTAATTTTGATTAAAAATGCCGATTGCTTGTCTTACCAAGGCAGTGCGCTACCTGCTGTGCCACATCAGCATATGATTATTATTTTATAACTGATCATATAATTTTTTTAGATAATGTTTGATTTTTCTAAATCATTCTTTCTTTTGTTTTTTTATTTACCATCAAAAAGCAAATCATTCTTCAAACATTACAGTACGTAGTATATAATATAAATAAAAAATTGTCAACAAAAATCAAAATAATCAATTGCAATTCTATTTTTTATATGATATCATAATCAAAAGGAAATTATTATGAAAAAGATTTTGATTACTGGTGGTGCAGGTTTTATTGGTACAAATATTATAGCTGAACTTGCAAATTTTGATTGCGAAATTGTTGCTATAGACAATCTTTCAAACAGCTATCAATCTCATATAAACTCTATTCAAAGCGAAAAACTTGTTTTTAAAAAAATAGACTTATTAAACTTGAAAAAAATGGATAGACTGTTTAAAGCTGAAAACTTTGATATTGTAATACATATGGCTAGCAAAAAATACATTGGAGAAAGCTTTGTTAAACAAAATGAATATTTTGAAAACAATATCACGGCGACACAATATTTATTAGATTTAATGACAAAATATGGCGTTAAAAATCTTGTTTTTGCTTCCTCTATGACTGTTTATGGAACTCAAGAAGTTTTGCCGATAAAAGAATCAACTCCTCTTTCACCAGAATCTCCTTATGCCATTACAAAATCACTGAATGAAAAAATGATTAAAATTTGGTCCAAATCAACAAATTCAAGGGCTTTAATTTTTAGAATGTCAAATCCAATCGGTGCAAACACAACTTATATGCTCGGCGATCACAACTTGACCGGAAGTAAAAACGTCTTGTCTTATCTGATTGAATGTGCATATGACCATAAAGAAGCAATAATTGTTGGCGGCTCTCCTACAAAAGACGGAACCACTACGAGAAATTATATACATATTAGTGATATTGCTAGAGCTTATAAGGCCGGGGTTGAAAAATTCGACAATTGGACTTTCACAGACTCCACAAAAATATACAACCTTGGAAATTCAGAAGAAATTTCAGTTTTGGATCTTTTAAAAGAAGTTGAAAACACTGCCAACACAAAAATAAACTATTCTTTCAAAAAAAGAAAAGAAGGAGATGTTGTTCGTTTAACTACTTGCGTTAGTTTGGTTAAAAAAGACTTAAAATTTAAACCCGAAAAGACCCTACACGATATAATAGATTCAGAAATACAGTTTAACAAATTTATAAATAAAAAATAAAAATCTCCTAAAATTTAGGAGAATTTTTATTAATCTTTGTTTTCTTGTTTTGGTTCAATACGCTTGAGGTCAACTCTGCCTTTTTCATCGATCTTGATTACTTCAACTTCAACAGTGTCTCCCACCTTAACAACATCTTCAACTTTTTCCACTCTCTTTGAAGAAAGTTTTGAGATATGAATCATTCCTTCCTTTCCACCACCGAGATCAACAAATGCTCCAAAATTCATAATTCTAACGACTTTTCCGTCGTAAACATCGCCTACTTCAACATCTTCTACAATAGAAAGAATAATTTTCTTAGCTTTTTCATTCATTGCAGAGTCTACAGAAGCGATATAAACTGTTCCGTCGTCTTCAATATCAATTTTTACGCCAGTTTCGTCAATAATCTTATTGATTGTCTTTCCACCAGATCCAATAACATCTTTAATTTTTTCTGGATTGATTGAGAATGTTATAATCTTTGGAGCATATTGAGAAATTTCTTTTCTTGGTTCACTAATGCAAGCAAGAAGTTTGTCCATAATATACATTCTTCCAATCTTTGCTCTTTCAAGAGCTTCTGTCAAGATTGCTTTGTCGATGCCTTTGATTTTGATATCCATTTGAATAGCTGTAACACCCTTGGCTGTACCAGTAACCTTAAAGTCCATATCTCCCAAGAAGTCTTCCAACCCTTGAATATCAGAAAGAACTGCAACTTTGTTTGATTTTTCGTCTTTAATAAGTCCCATAGCAATTCCAGAAACTGGAGCTGAAATTGGCACACCACCATCCATAAGAGCCAAAGTA
>SVIR01000007.1 GCA_015069395.1 Clostridiales bacterium | reverse complement strand
GTACTGCTACCCTTTTGTCTTTTAAGTCGCTGATAGTGATTTCTTGGGTACTTACGATATAGAAATTGCCGTGGGTTACGACCGATACCATTTTATAAGGATCGTTTGCATTATCGCCTACGTTATAGAACTTACTTGCAAGGTTAATGGGTAAAATAATAATATCGGCATTTCCACCCCTATAAGCAGGAAGAAGTTGCGCGGGAACTAAAGTAGTCGCAATGATATTGTACTCTAAGGTTTTACCCGTACCTAAATCGCTGTTTTCGTTTATTAGTTTTGAGATAGCGAGTGCAGGCGCACCGTCGGGCGCGTATACCGAAAGTGTTGATTTTTGGTTTTCGCCACTTGCCGTGCCGTCGTAAAAGAAGTCGTCGGTAATTGCTTTTGCCGAAGTTTCGCTTAACTCTATTAGTTCGTTTACGTAAGTTTTAACGGCAGTTTTAGACGATGACGCGCTTTCAAAATAGATTTTACAGCCGTCGATTGCGCTTTCAGATAGTGCGCTAGCATTTAAGGACGTCGCGTCAAGTTTAGATTTAATTGCGTTTACTGCGTTTTCGGTATTAGTTTTAGCAAACGAAACGCTATCGGTTATTGCAGTTTGAAGTGCGCTGACTATATTAGGATAGGTGTTTAATACGCTTTCTTTAACCATAAGAACGGCTTGTGGGTAAGATTTAGCGTCTTTATCGTAAAGTTCTTGTAAATCTAGGCGATAAAGGGTTTTACCAAGCGCGTTCGCCCTTTTAATTAGGTTGGTTGCCGCAGGTTCTGGAACTAAGCCGATTTCTTCTTCCCCGCCCAGCATTGCTTGTACGATTTTTGCGCCATCGGCGTAGTACTTTATAGATACGTCGCCCGACTCACTTTTACAAGCAGTAAGAGAAAATACGCTAACTAATAAAATTAGCAAAGATGTAATAGTTGCAAAAAGTTTTTTCATATAATTTTCTCCTTTAATTTTCATTTTTACACTTTTTGTGGATTAGATACAAGCAAGACGAGGCTCGCAAAGGGTTTTGGGTGAGATTGACCTTTTGGTCATCGAAGTCAAAACCCAAAGCAGAAACAAAGTCTTGCGAAGTAGATAATTCACAAAAAAAACGCCTTCCACAGACAAGTGAAAGGCGATACGTGATTTAACAAGGACCAAATATCCTTGTATATACCAATATTCATTCCTTTACCGTCAGGCGAACCTTTAAGTTTAGGTTGTACTTTTATAATACATTATAAACCAAATACTGTCAACTATTTTTTAAGACCTTTATATTTGCGCTTGGTGGCTTCACCACCACGGATATGGCGCTCGGATAAATTTATCTTCAATACCTTTTTTACGGCAAGATAAAGGTCTTTATCTATGTTTTTAAGTCTTTTTGTGACGTCTTTATGGACGGTGGATTTTCCCACGCCGAAAATTTTTGCCGTCGCCCTTACGGTTGCGCCCGTTTCGGCGATATAGTACGCTTCTTCTAAAATTCTATCTATAACACGCATTTTTACTACCCCCAAAATAAAAGGAATAGTATTGTTTATGCGATTTTTCTACAAATTATTACATAAATTTTATAAAGCAAAAAATTTCTTTATCTATTGCAAACACACTAGTTTAGTGTTATAATAAAGTTTAGTAAAATTAAAAGGAAACTTTATCTTATGACGAGATTTGAAAGTGCAAAAGAGATCTATTCTTCGCTCGGCGTAGACGTAGAAAAAGCGTTAGCCGTACTTAACGAAACGCCTATTTCTATTCACTGCTGGCAAGGTGACGACGTCGTTGGTTTTGACAGCAAAGAAGCGCTATCGGGCGGTATTCAAACGACGGGTAATTTTATGGGCAAAGCAAGGACGCCTAATGAACTTATGGCGGACGTTGAAAAAGCATTTTCTCTTATCCCTGGGAAGAAAAAACTTAATCTTCACGCTATGTATGCAATTATCCCCGACGGCGACGATACCGATCGTGACGGACTTTTACCCGTTCACTTTAAGCCGTGGCTTGACTTTGCAAAAAAACATAACGTGGGCATTGACTTTAACCCGTCCTTTTTCTCGCACCCCATGGTTAAAAACGATTTAACACTTTCTTCGCCCGACGATAACGTTAGAAAGTTTTGGATTAACCACGGAAAAGCGTGTGTCAAGATTGCAGAATATTTTGCTAACGAAACGGGTGAGCCGTGCGTTATGAACATTTGGATTCCCGACGGCTATAAAAACGCGCCTGCCGATAAACTTTCACCAAGACTTAGGTTTAAAAACTCGCTTGACGAGATTTTGTCCGTTCCCTACGACAAGAAAAAAGTGTACGTCACCTTAGAGTCCAAAGTGTTTGGTATCGGCTTAGAATCGTACACGGTAGGATCGGGCGAGTTTTGTTTATCGTACTCGGACTACAAAAACATTACGCCCTTAATGGACAACGGACACTACCACCCCACCGAAGTGGTTTCAGATAAGATTTCGGCACTTCTTCTCTTTAACGAAAAGATCGCCCTTCACGTTACCCACCCCGTTCGTTGGGATAGCGACCACGTGGTTCTTTTTGACGACGAACTAAAAGATATGTGCACGGAAATCGTAAGATCAGGTGGAATTGATAGAACATTTATTGCAACCGACTATTTCGACGCGTCGATAAACCGAATTTCCGCATGGGTTACGGGGGTTAGAAACGTTCAAAAGGCGCTACTTTATGCCCTTCTTATTCCCCACGAAACGCTAACTAAACTTCAAGACGAATTTGACTTTACTTCGGTTATGGTGTTGCAAGAAAAAATTAAGACCCTTCCCCTATACGACGTTTGGTGCGAATATTTAAGACGCCAAAACCTATCCGACGATTACCTTAGCGAAATCAAAGAATACGAAAAAGAAGTATTATCTAAACGCTAAAATTTAGAAATAAAAATTAACCACTACTAATTTAGTAGTGGTTTTTTATTTTCACGCCTTATTTATTTGACTTAAAATTTTAATATGCTAAAATATACAAGGACTTTTAAATAGGTGAACAAATGAAATTTTGGAAAGATAAAGTTTTCTTCAAAAAGATGCTTGCGCTATCGATACCGATAGCCCTTCAAAACTTAATAACCTCGGTACTTAACATTTTCGACCAACTTATGGTGGGCTGGCTTCCGACCAATGCGGACAACTGCCTATCGGCAGTACTTTTATGCAACCAAATAGTATTTATCTATCAAATCGTACTCTTTGCGGCGTGCAATACGGCTGTAATCTTTATTTCACAGTACGCCGAAAACAAAGATAACCAACATAAGATCCCTAAAACGTACGGCTTTTTAGTTTGCGTTTGCGCCTTTATAGGTATCGCTTGTTCGCTTTTATGCACGATTGCACCAAGCACGGTTATAGGGCTTTTCTCACCTGCACCCGAATACGCCCAACTTGCAAAAGACTTTATGCGACTTGTAGGATTTAGTTTTATACCCATGATTTTTTCCGTTTCACTTAACTTTACCCTTCGTGGAATAAAGAAAATGAAACTTGGTCTTATCTCAAATATTATCGGCGTAGTATTTAATATCTTCTTTAACTATATTTTAATGTTCGGTGGACTTGGCGTTAAACCTATGGGATTTATCGGTGCGGCATACGGAACGATTATCTCAAGGTGCGTGGAAATGCTGGTTATGGTACTCGGCACGATTATCGCAAAATACCCCTTGTTTTCTTCGCCCAAGAAAATGTTTGCAAAAGAAAAAGGGTTTGCAAAAAAATACTTCAAAATGTTCTTCCCCATACTTTGCAACGAAGTGTTCTGGGTACTATCTAGTACCGTGTACCTATTCGTGTACGACAAACTTCCAAACAGCGAAATCGCCCTAGCAGGCATGAATATCGCGCAAAGTTTTGATAAAATCGTGTCCGTCGCAATGATCGGCATAGGTAATGCCGCAGGCGTAGTTATAGGTAACACCATAGGTTCTGGCGATAGAGAAAAGGTTTTAGACTACTCGAAAAAATGCAACTGGTTCTCGGTTACGGTCGGGTTAATGATTGGTATAATTACTATTCCGTCAGCCTTCTTCGTACCCCTTATGTTCTCTGGGGCAAGCGCAGCAGCAAAACACACGGCTACCATACTTCTTTTACTTTTCGCAGTGACGGCAGTGTTTAGAAGTATAAGTATGATGACGGTCGTCGGTATTCTTCGCTCGGGCGGGGATACGACCTTTTGCGCAATCACTGAAACGCTACTTATTTGGCTTGTATCAGTTCCCTTAGTTTTCCTTTTCGGTTTAGTCGTTAAAGCAAACATATACGTTTTATTTTTACTTACCAACGTGTCCGAAATATTAAAAGCAACGGTATTCTTAATCCGTGTCAAACGCCAAAAATGGCTTAAATTTATGGCAAACGACACGCCAAAAAAAACGGTATAGGCTTGAAATATACTCGCTAGTTTGATATAATATAGTTAAGAAATTTTATGGAGAAATGATTTGAAATACCAATCTATTCTACAAAATCACCTAAAAATAATTATAGGTGAAAAATTAGACTCACTTAATCTTGCGTGTGATATGATGTTATTTTCTTTCGGGAATTATGCCCTTCACGCTCAATGTCTTGCCCGTATTATTTATAAAAACGATATTCTTGTTACAACAACCGATTATCTAAACTGGGATTGCCAGACAGACATGAATAACGACGAATGGTATTTTGTAAATAAGTATAAATCTCAAATAGTAGGTGGTGTAGTTCAATCAGTAAAAGTAAGTGCCTTAAACGACGTTAAGATAACGTTGGATAATGGAATAATTATTGAATTATTTGTAGAAAACGGATATCATCATTTTGCTGAAGAGAGCGAGCAATGGGTGTTTTTTAAGCATGATGACTATTCTTATCCTTACATTGCAGTCAATAGTAAAACTGTAGATATATTAAAAACAGACGACCGAATGGACGAAATCGCCTTCGATAACTTAAAAAAGACAAAATAAAAACCCTCTCAAACGAGAGGGTTTTCTTTTTTTATTTTAAGCGTTGAACGCTGATTTTAGAATAGATTTCTTCGTACTTGTCGCGATAGAATAAATTCGTACCGCTCGTCGTTATAGACGCCGTGCCTGCCGCAACGCTCATACGAAGTATTTCTTGCATATCTTCGCCGCGAACGAGCCCCGTACAAACGGCTGCAACCATACTGTCCCCTGCGCCTACGGTAGAGTTTATAGCCACGTTTGCGCTCTTGCAATAAAAATGTTCTTTGCCGTCGGTAAGTATCGCCCCGTCTGCGCCCAAAGACACTAGGACGTATTTTACACCCTTATCTATGTACTTTCTAGCGGCGCGAACGATATCGAGTTTATCTTGCATTAGGCCACCAGAGAACTGCTCTAATTCCCTTAAGTTTGGCTTAACCATAAATATATCGCCAGATGCTAGCGCGCAGTTCATATTTTCCGTTTCGGTATCGACGATTTTAATTACGTCTTTAGGGATAACGGATAGAACTTCCCTATAAAAATCGGGTGAAACGCCTTTTGGAAGGCTTCCACTCATAACGGCGATTTTGGCTTGTTTAGATAAGCCTTTGACGTTTTCGATTAAATCTATTTGTTTGTCGCGCGTAACGACGTCGCCTTTGTCGTTTATTTCGGTTAGCATTGAGCGTTTGTCTATAATTTTATAGTTAACCCTTGCCGAACCTTCGCTGTAAACGAAACTGTGGTCAACCCCGTCTTTTTCTAGCGCTTGTTCAAAAAGTTTAGCGTGGTTTGAAAACATAAATCCGGTCGCCAAACTCTTTTCCCCAAGCCTTGCAACGCCTTTTGCGACGTTTAACGCTTTGCCCGAATACGTTTCTACTTTACTGCTTATACGATTGAGTCTGCCAACGTTTAAGTTGTCTAATTCAATCGTGCAGTCAATACTTGGATTCGGGCAAATTGTAAGTATCATTTTTTATCTCCTAAAGATTATCTCTTTGCATCGTAGCGCAAGAATTCCGTTTCGAATTTGCCCCTACCTTGCGTCATTGAACGAAGGTCGGTTGCGTACTTGAGCATTTCAGATGCAGGTGCTTCGGCAGAAATAACTTGCATGCCGTCCACCATTTCCATACCGTAGATCTTGCCACGGCGTTTATTCATATCGCCTAAAATATCGCCCGTGTAGTTGTCGGGTACGGTGATCGTATACGAGTTGATAGGCTCTAAAATAACGGGTTTAGCACGTTTACAGCCGTCTTCATACGCAAGTTTAGCAGCCGAAACGAACGCAACTTCCTTAGAGTCTACGGGGTGATATTTGCCGTCGTAAAGCGTACATTTTAGGTTAACCATGGGATAGCCTTCTAATACGCCTTGCTTAATGGCTTCACGAAGACCTTTTTCAACGGCAGGAATAAATTGACGGGGTACTGCGCCACCGACTACTGCGTCAACGAATTCAAATTCGCCGTCTGCTGCACCCGGTTCAAACTTGATGTTAACAACACCAAACTGACCTGCACCACCCGATTGTTTTTTATGTTTACCTTCGGCTTCAGCCACGCCCATAATGGTTTCTTTATAAGCAACCTTAGGATCGGATAAAACGGCTTCTGCACCGAACTTAGTTTTTAATTTCTTGCAAAGAATATCAAGTTGGGTCTCGCCAAGACCACGAATAACCATTTCGCCCGTGTCTTTATCTTTTTCAACCTTAAAGGTTAAATCTTCTTCAGCAAGCCTGTTTAAGCCTTGGAAAACCTTATCTTCGTCCCCACCTTTAGCCGAAGTTATCGCCATAGTGATAACGGGTTTAGGTAACGGAATATCGTAGAATTTAATCTTGGTCTTTTCGTCGCAAAGGGTGTCGCCCGTGTTGGTGTTGTTAAGTTTGTTAACTGCACCGATATCGCCTGCGGAAAGTTCACTAACGGGTTCTTGTTTTTTGCCCTTCATAACGTAGATAGAGTTAATACGTTCTTTTTCGCCCGTCGTTGCGTTATATACGGTCATACCCGATTTAAGAACGCCCGTAAATACCCTAATCATATTGAGTTTACCAACGAAGGGGTCTGCAACCGTCTTAAATACTTGTGCGCTAAACGGTGCGTCCAAATCGTATGTAATAGACTTAACGTCGCCCGTTTCAACGTCGGTCGCCATAACGGGACGGCGTTCAGCAGGTGACGGAAGAAGTTCAACGATTTCGTGCATTAGGTTGATAACACCCATGTTTTGAAGTGCCGAACCACCCATAATAGGCACGGTTTCACCTTGCGCAAGACCGGTTCTTACACCTGCGACGAGTTCGTCGTTGGTAAGTTCGCCTTCGCTTAAATATTTATCGAGTAAATCTTCGCTCGTTTCAGCGGCAGATTCGGTAAGGCTTTCTCTTAACGATGCAAGTTCGCTTGCTAGGTTGTCGGGAACGGCAACTTCCGTTCTACCACCAGGTGAAAACTCAAACGCTTTACCCGAAATAACGGATACGTAGCCTTTCATTTTGCCGTCGCGAATAATAGGTAAATGCGTCGGTGAAATCTTTTTGCCGTACTTACTTACGAACGCTTCAACCGTAGCAACGTAGTTTGCGTTGTCTTTATCAACGCCGTTTACGAAAATCATAAGCGGAATATGACGACGGATACAATAGTCGACTGCTTTTTCCGCACCGACCGCAACTTGTCCCGATGCGTCGGCAACTAAAACTGCAGCGCCGACTGCACGCATAGCCTGTTCAAATTCGCCTTCAAAATCATAAAAACCGGGAACGTCAACGATATTTATTTTAACGTCGCGCCAATAAGTGTATGCACAAGCAAGTGAGATTGATATACCCCTTGCCATTTCTTCTGCGTCGAAGTCCATAACGGTGTTCTTGTCCGCGGTTTTGCCCAAGCGGTCGATGGTTTTACCGTTAAATAATAACGCTTCTGCAAGCGTGGTTTTGCCTTCGCCACTGTGGCCGATGATTGCAATGTTTCTGATGCCGTTAGCACCTAAATTACTGCCCATAATGAATAGTCCCCCTTAATTTATAAAAATTTATCATATATTACTCTTTGCGCTAGATTTCGCGCTTAGGTATATTATAAACCATAATACCCGTCATTTCAAGGGGGTTTTAAAAATTAGTGCTTAAAAAATTTAATAGTCGTGCTCATCATAATCCTTATCTAAATTATCAGGGCCACCAAACAAATCTTCACACGGATTTTGTGGCTTATGCGGTGGCTTAGGACACGGCTTTTTATCAACCGTAACGCCGTTATTTCCACCCACGCTTCTAATATCGACGAGTATCACGTCCCCACCGATTTTGACGATACGACTTCTATCAATAAAGATTTCCGTTCTAGAAAATATGCGCGAAAATATGCCCTGCTTTTTTCCAGGAACGTAAATGCCCGTCATTACGCCACGGGGAAAGTCTAACACCAAATCGGTGATTCTGCCTAAATTTTTGCCGTCGGGCACGTTGATTACGTCCCGTTTTTGAAGTTCACGAAAACTAATATCCATACTTTATAATTATGCTAGACTTTATATAAAAATGAAAAGCCCCGAAATTTCGGGGCTTAAACTATACCGATATTCTATTTTTAATTTCTTTTAAGGCGGATTTTTCTAGCCTACTTACTTGCGCTTGGGATATGCCGATAGATTCACTTATTTCCGTTTGAGTTTTACCTTCAAAGTATCTTAAACTTATAATCTTCTTTTCCCGTTCGTTAAGGTTTGATAGCGCGCTTGATATGGCGACCGATTCCGCCCAGTTTTCTTCCACGTTCTTTTCGTCGCCTATTTGGTCGACGAGAAGTAGTTCGTCCCCGTTTTTATTGTATACGGGGTCGTAAAGCGAAACGGTGTCCGATATGGCGTCAAGCGCGTACACCACTTCTGAAAGGGCGACGTTCATTTTTTGCGCGACCATTTCTAAACTGACTTCTTCGTCGTCCGTTTCCAGTTCGCCCCTAGTTTTTAAGGCAAGGTACGCCGTATCGCGAATACTTCTAGGCACACGAAGAGAGTTTACGTCACGAAGGTGGCGTTTTATTTCGCCGATAATCATAGGCACGGCGTAGGTTGAAAACTTTACGCCCACCGATAAATCAAAGTTATCGACCGACTTAATTAAACCTATCATACCTGCTTGAAACACGTCGTCGGCGCACTTTTTCTTTGCCCAAAATCGCTTTATAACGGACAAAACTAGGCGCATATTAGATACGATAAACTGTTCTCTCGCACACTTGTCGCCCAAAGCGATTTTAGTCAATAATTGGTTTGCTTCGTCTTCGGTAAGTTTAGGAAGCGTGGAAGTGTCCACGCCACAAATAACGACTTTATTACTCATACACACTCCTTTATGTAAAGCATGAGTAAATAAAGTATTAGCAACTAAAAAATTTTTATACCAAAAAAGAACGGCAAACAGCCGTTCCTTTTTTTAATAAACTCTAGTCTAAAATAATTTTTAATAGTTCGTCCGCAAAAATTTCAAGCATTTCGGGTGTTGGGTGGTTCATTCCGTTAATGAGAAGCGCAGTCGTATCTACCCCGTTTTTTGCCATATCTTTCCAAATACTATAGCAGTCGCAAACCTTTATATTAAACTCGCTTGCGACGGCTTTTGCCGTGTCAAAGTATTTATCAAGCATACCTTGGTTTTGAACCCTTGCACACCTTCTAGACGCGTCCGCTAAAATCGGATCGGTTAAGTAGTCGGGAACGTAAGTACACATCATATTTTCGGTAAGAAAAATAACTTCCGAGCCGTTATCTAAAAGCGAAGAAAAAATCTTCTTTAGCTCATCACCATAAGCGGACGGGTTTTCTTGCAGACTGTCGTTAAGTCCCGTACTTACTATGGTTAAGTCGGGCTTAAACGGTAAGACGTCCCTAGAAAGCCTACTTAAAATGCCCTTGGCGTTATCCCCGCTTATCCCAGCGTTAATTATTACTGGCGTAACCCTATCGTAAACTTTTAAAAGTTTATCTAAAAGTAGTCTTGAATAGGCAAGTTCGGGGTGATAAACGGTCTCAATACTGCCGTCCTTTTCCACAAAACACTCAAAACAGCCTTGCGTTACACTGTCGCCGATAAATGCAATAACGGGAATGGGACTATTTAATTTACTTTGTCTTTTTAAAAACTTTTCTTTTATCTTCATAATTACCTACCGATATAAACTATAACATAAATAAATTAAAATTTCAATAAAAAAACCGACGAAAAAATCGTCGGTTTTAGTTTGATTTAGTTGTTTTTTAGATTTGCTATGATTTGTTCAATAGTTCTTGACGGTGAGCCAGTAGACTTCCAAGTATCCGTGTCGAACGAACCCGAACCTGGGCGACCGTTGTATTGCTTAATCGCAGCCGTACCTTCGTACATTTCGCCGAGTTGAGTCCAAGTTTCGCCCTTGTCGTACGAAGTAAATACCGAGGCGTATACGGGTGCAGTTTGCGTGCCCCACCAACTTGTTTTTTGCAAGTCGTCGGTGGTCATATAAATGGTAAGTTCGTTGCCGTTTGTGTCACCCGTGTTGGTACTGCCGTCAATGTTTTCACGCTTGATCATAATTGTAACTTCGGTTTCCACGCCGTCGATATTGAGCGTTAAGTTGCCTTGGAATAAATCTTCAAGCAAGATTACGTCGTTATCGCTTGCGCCCGTAACGTTACCGATGTACGAGCCGTTTGCACGGTCGCTATCATCATAGTTATCCATTTGATCGATAAGTTGTTGCAACGAGTCGTCTGCAACGATATTATTGATAATGTTCTTAAATTGTCCAAGCGCACCGCTGACTGCAACTTCTTCTTGCTTGGGAAGTTCGTCTAAGGGCAAAAATTCAAAGTTTAAGAAGGAATTAAGCACGTTTGACGACGCGACATCATTGTCTTTATATTTAAATTGAACTTCAAAGTCTAAATAGTCGCCCGCGTCGATTTCGTCGCCGTGTGCTAAGACGGGCAAGACGTACACGATACCTTCGTTAGAATAATCAGCCGTTTGATATTTAACGGCGTTGAAAGCGTAAGTTTCGTTTGCGTTATTTCTAACCCTTACAATAGCCGATGCAGTAGAATTATTGCTTGACGAAAGGGTTGCAGTAGACCTTAAATGAGTACCCGTGTACCCGTTAATCACGGTTGACTGATTGCCGGTCGAATTATCCCAAGCAGTTACGATATAAACTGCTTCGGGAAGATCGGGTATTGCGTAGTTTAAGTTTAAGTCGGCTTCGCCTTCTTCTATAGGCGCGCCAGAGTATTTCCAAGTAGCAAATACGCCTAAAGACGTACACGCTATAATAATCATTATTGCCGAAAGAAGGATTTTAGAGACTAATTTCATAATCCGTCCCCCTTTCTTTGAAGTCCGTTTTTCTTTGCGATAGATAAAATTACACTTAGAACGGTTTCTAAATCTTTTTGGCTATTCACGATAGCGCGTAACGGATATTCGGTTTGACCGTCCGTGGAAAGATTTATAATAGTCAATTCTTTTCTATAACAATCAGGGTCGGCGTTTAGGTGAACGAACAACGACTTGCCCGAAATTTCCATACAAACGATGGGAAGTTTTTCCGTCCTAAATTCTATGGTCTTATCGACGACGGAATATACGCCGTCAAATCGTTCTACGTGCGAACGGATTATCGAATAGTATTCGATAAGTTTATTTGAAATAGTAGGAAGAAGTTCATTAAACGTCTTCTCTATATCATTTTCGGTTTCAATTTCAATTTCTTCGGTTATAAATTCGGGCTCAACGGGATAATCGGTAATAGTTTCTTCAACGTCTTCGGTAGAAGTAGCGTTTACCTGTTCAATGCTTTCTTCAACCTTGATTACACCGATAGCGATAAGCCTTTGGTTTTTAACTTTATTTAGTTTCTTTTCTAAAATGGGCGTAATAATCATTGCGCCAACGACAAGTATTATACATAGCCAGCCTGCCGGGGACTGCATAAATAGTATAAAACTGCCCACGAACGGAACTCTATCCCCCTTATAAATACCCTTGATTTGTTCGTATTTTACGGGGAAACGGTCGGGGTTTTCAACGGCGTCGCCTTGAAGTTTAAACCAACGCTCGTTGGGGTGATATTGGTTTGGTTCTTCGATTTCAACGATACGGTGAACGACCATAATGTCGTCTACTTCGTATACGACGATATCGTAAAGTTTTAAGTCTTCTTCCTTAGGCGCTTTATAAACGATAATAAGGTCGAAGGTTGCGATTTGGTCGTTTAAGTTATTTTCTACTAAGTATTCGTTCTTTTTGTGTTTCTTTTCCATCGAGCCGGTGTTTACAACCCTAAAAGTGGGCGCGTCGCTCGAATAAGTGTCGGTTGAACAACCAACGAAAAGCGAGAAAATAAATACTGCGGCTAAAATTATGCACACGACAAAAGAGAAGATACAATCCATTTTGGATTTCTTCTTCTTAAGTGATTTGAAATATTCAGTTTTAATCTTTTCGTCGTCTACGCCGTGTTTTGTTAATCGAATCGATTGCTTTATTATGGTCGCGATAAAGAAACTTGATAGCACCGTTAGCAATACGAATACGACTAAACACAAGATAAACGTGTATATTTCGTAGTGTGACATACTTTTTTAAAGGTTTCTAAAAAATGAGTATATCCCCACGCAATAAAATTGCATGGGGATTTAAAATCATTTTATGAAATAATTAAATTACTAAGCGTTAACAGTACCGTCGGTTACCCTTGCAACGATGTTACCAGCAAGAGCCGCTCTAAACGCGTCGTGTTCAGCCTTGGTGTCGAGAACGAAGGTTTGGCTTAAAGAAATCATATCTTCTAATTGAGATTGATTTAAGGTATAGGTAAACTTGTCACCTTCATTAGTCCAAGTAATATTTACGTCTAAATCACCGTCAGAAACGTTAGAGAAGGTGAAAATGTCGGTAGGCGTACCAGTTTCACTATAGTTGCCGTCAGCATCAATCTTATATTGCATCGGGGTGGTTACACCAAAGTAAAGTTCAGACGGAACAGCGTTATCTTTAATATCCTTGGGTGCGTTTACGCTGGGCGTAAAGGTAATCTTTAAGAAAATAGGTTGGTCGTTATTCGATTTGAATAAGAGTTCTGCTTCGTGTTTTTCATTTGCTTGGTCAACAACTAATGCAAGGTTTGATTCAATCTTATAAGTACCGTTTGCACCAGTAAGTTCGGTGTCAGCAATAGTAACTTTTGCTTCTGCGAGAGCGTCAGCGATGTCGTCCGTACCTGCGTACGTCCAAGTAGCGTATACGCCACCAATCGTAAGGCAAACAACCATTGCGATAATTGCGCTTAATTTTTTCATAAATTTTTCTCCTACAAATTTTTATCTTGCTTTAGCAAGTAATGATGTTATACCCATCCCTATAAACTTTGTCAACATTTTTTTAATAAAATCAAAAAAACGGCAGCATTTACCGTTTTTTATCGTTTTTTTATCGTTTTATACCATTTTTTGAAACTCTTTTTGAAGCCTAAAAATAATCTTTTTTTCCAGCCTTGAAATATAACTTTGCGATATCCCAAGTTTATCGGCAACTTCCCTTTGCGTCAGTTCGTCGTCACCCCTTAAACCGTAACGCATTTCAATGATTTCGCGCTCTCTATCGTTTAGTTTTTTTAGGGCTTTAAGCAGCAGGTCGCTCTCTACCCCGCCTTCGATTTTTTTATACACCACGTCGCCGTCCGTACCCATTACGTCGGAAAGCAAAAGTTCGTTGCCTTCGTAATCGGAATTTATCGGCTCGTCAAAGGACACTTCGGCTTTAATTTTGACCGTTTTTCTTAGGTGCATTAAAATCTCGTTTTCAATGCACCTTGACGCGTAGGTTGCAAGTTTGATATTTTTATCCACCTTAAACGAGTTTATCGCCTTAATTAAGCCTATCGACCCCACCGAAACAAGGTCGTCAAGGTCGACACCCGTGTTTTCAAACCGACGGGCAACGTACACGACTAGCCTAAGGTTATGCTCTATAAGTCTATCTTTAACTTTGTCGTCCCCACTTGCTAAAAGTTTAAGTTCGATCTCTTCTTCTTCGTCGGTATACGGTGGGGGCAAGGCTTCGCTTTTGCCTATGTAGTGAGCGACGTTTTCGCTAAACGAAAATATTTTAAGAAATTTTTTGATTAGATTTTTTAGTTTCATAATTTTCCCCTTCCATTAAACTTGGGTGCAGTATCACCCCAAACCCCGTCCTAACGCTTTTTATTACGCAGGCTGTTACGTTATTATATATATTCGGCTCGTCCCCACGATATATCTTTAAGGTTTCTATTACTATGGTCGGCAAGTTTTTACTGCCCGTTGCAGTGGTAATTTCTATCGTCTTAACGCTAGGAATTCCACCACTAAAAAGTCTAGTCGCCGTCTTTAAGTCGATAAATATTACGGGGCTATCGTTGTCGTAAACGCCGTTGCCCGTGTCGATAAATCCCATACTTTCAACTAAAACGCCCTTGTACCTTAACTCGCACTTATAAGAAACGGACACTATATCCCGTCTTTTATAAATACCTTTTATCGCGCCCTTTACCACCCTTAAAATAGCGTAAGCAGGTATACCCATTAGGGCAATGGAAATTTCAGCACTATAATCTAAATTAAAAAGATTAAAGATAGCGATTATTCCGCCACCGACCAAAAAGGTAAGCCCCAAAAATAAACCGATAAAGAAAGCGTATTCTTTTTTAGACGAAAACTTAAAACATACGCTAACTACTAAAAGTAGAAAGCAAATTTTAATCAAGCCTAAAATTATTTGGTTTACGACGATAAGTGGATAAACGAGCGAAAATATTGCCGAGATAAACGCGCATAAAAAAAGACGTCTGCGCTTTTCCTTTTTGTGAAGAAGCGCAAACGCTGATTCAAGTAAAATATAGTCTATAAAAAAGTTGTCGATTAAAACGTACTCTATATAAACGGTCATACTTCCCCCGAATAAGCGCAAAAGTATGCTAGCATTTTTTACGCGTATAAAAAGGGGTGTTTTTCCCGTATTAGAGAGTTTTTTGTTGAAACTATCTTAAAAAGTCCATAATAATATCGTTTTGAACGTATAGGTATTCGTCTTTTATGGTCAGCCTATCCCCGTCAAAATTTAAAAACTTATCTTTCTTTTTTAAGGTTTCTTTATATTTTTCGGTAAAATCTACCTTGAAATTATCGTTAAATTCTTTAACCGATATACCTTCGCGAGTGCGAAGCCCAAGCATAATAAACTCAAACTCAGCGTCGTCGCCCACGATTTCATCACTTGAAATTTCGGGCATTTTATTGTAGATTACGGCGTTCATATACTCGTCTATCGAATAACTGTTAGTATATCTTCTGCCGTCTAAAAAGCCACTTGCCGAAACGCCTGCGCCCACGTATTCACCACGGCGCCAGTAGTTTTGGTTGTGCTTTGATTCAAAGCCTAATTTGGCAAAGTTAGATACTTCGTATCTAAAAAGACCTTTTTCTTTTAGGTATTCCACCACGCCGTCGTAGATATCGCGAACTTCGTCGTCCGATAAAAGTTCGCCGTTTAGATAGTCGGTATAAATGGGCGTACCCGTTTCGGGGGTTAGCGCGTAGACGGAAATATGCGACACCCCACCTGCTAAGGCAAGGTCGATACTCTTTTTAACGTCGTCTAGTTTTTGATCCCAAAGCCCGATTAAAATGTCAGCAGAGATATTTTCGCCTTTTAAGAGATTACAAGTAAGTAAAAAGTCTTTTGCCGTGTGTATACGGTTAAGCCTTTTAAGTTCTTCGTTAAATCCCGTTTGAAGACCTATGCTAAACCTATTGATACCAACAGACTTATAGTCTTTTATCTTTTTTTCGTCCACCGTGCCGGGGTTTAGTTCAATGGTAATCTCGGCGTTGGGGGCTAAATTAAACTGCTTTTTTACCTGCCTTACTGCGCCGACGATAAATTTTGAATCGACGACCGACGGCGTACCACCACCGATATACACGGTGTCGAAAACTTTATCTTTGGTTGCTTTTGCCCTACCTTCTAACTCACGATAAAGGCAAGCAAAATAACTTTCGGCTTTATTTATTTCCTTTGGGTAGGAAGCAAAGTCGCAGTACGTACACTTTTGTGCGCAAAATGGTACGTGAATATAAATTCCACTCATATTAGTTATCACTATCCGTTTTAAGTATTGATATGAACGCTTCACTGGGTATTTCAACCGACCCAATTTGGCGCATCTTCTTTTTACCTTCTTTTTGTTTTTCAAGAAGTTTCTTCTTTCTGGTGACGTCACCGCCGTAGCACTTGGCTAAAACGTCTTTTCTAAACGCTTTTACCGTTTCCCTTGCAATGATTTTACCACCGATTGCCGCTTGAATGGGTATTTCAAACATTTGTCTTGGAATAACGTCTTTAAGTTTTTCGGCAATCTGTCTACCGCGTTCGTACGCCTTATCTTTATGCACGATAATGGAAAGCGCGTCGCAAACGTCGCCGTTAAGTAGCATGTCAAGTTTAACTAAATCACTCTTTTGATAGCCAGCCATATCGTAGTCAAACGACGCGTAGCCCTTAGTTCTAGATTTAAGGCTATCGAAAAAGTCGTAAATGATTTCGTTTAAGGGAAGGGTGTATTTCATTTGTACCCTTGTTTTATCAAGGTACACCATATCTTTATAAACGCCACGCTTATATTGACAAAGTTCCATAATCGGCCCTACGTAATCGGGTGGCGTAAAGATACTTGCGTTAATAACAGGTTCTTCCATATAATCGATTTCGGTTGTCGGGGGCAAGTGCGTGGGGTTTTCCACGTTTAAGACCGTGCCGTCCGTCTTATACACCCTGTACGAAACGCTAGGCGCAGTCGTTATGATTTGAAGATCGAACTCACGCTCGATTCTCTCTTGAATAACGTCCATATGAAGTAGCCCTAAAAAGCCACATCTAAACCCAAACCCTAACGCAACCGAGTTGTCGGGCTCAATAGATAGCGCCGCGTCGTTAAGTTTAAGTTTTAAGAGTGCGTCTTTTAAGTCGTTATACTTACTGCCGTCAAGTGGGAACACGCCCGAGAACACCATAGGTAGCGCTTTCTTATAACCGGGCAACGGCTTGTTTGCAGGGTTGTCCACTTCGGTAATCGTATCGCCGACTGCCGTATCTTCAATGGACTTGATACTTGCCGCGATATACCCTACTTCGCCTGCCGAAAGGCTGTCTTTCGCCGTCATTTTGGGTGAGAACACGCCCACTTCTGTTACTTCAAACTGCTTAGACGACATAAAGGTTTTAATTTTAGTACCGACCTTAACACTGCCGTCAACAATACGGACAAAACAAATTACGCCCTTAAAGTTATCGTAATAACTATCGAAAATAAGCGCTTTTAGGGGCGCGTTTTCGTCACCTTGGGGCGCAGGGATTTTGTCTATAACTTTTTCTAAAACTTCTTCAACGTTAGTTCCACATTTAGCCGAAATTCTTGGTGCGTCTGTGGCTTCGATACCCAAGATATCTTCCACTTCCATCGCCACTTCGTCGGGCATTGCGGATAAAAGGTCGATTTTATTTATAACGGGCATAATTTCTAAATCGTTATCGATTGCAAGGTATGCGTTAGCAAGCGTTTGCGCTTGAACGCCTTGGGTTGCATCGACGATTAAAATCGCGCCTTCGCACGCTTTTAACGACCTTGAAACTTCGTAAGTAAAGTCGACGTGACCGGGCGTATCGATTAAATTAAAGATATATTCATTGCCGTCTTTTGCCTTATAGAACATACGGACGGGGGTAAGTTTTATGGTAATACCCCTTTCCTTTTCTAAGTCCATAGAGTCGAGAAGTTGTTCTTCCATATCCCGCTCTGAAACTTGCCCCGTCTTTTCCATAAGTCGGTCGGCTAAAGTAGACTTGCCGTGGTCTATGTGGGCAACTATACAAAAGTTGCGAATTTTACTTTTATCAATTGACATAAATTATTCCCGTGATATAATTGAATTACAAAATAAGTATATACTATTATGCGTTTTTTTGCAAGCGCATTGTAAAGGTAGTGTTTATGAAAATTCCCGAAAATCATTGGCTTTTAACCCGTCCCATCGCTCATCGTGGACTTTGGGGGGGCGAAATTTTAGAAAACTCTTTAACGGCGTATAAAAACGCAGCCGAAAAAGGTTACCCCATTGAAATCGATTTACATTTGTCAACCGACGGGGTTTTATACTCTTTTCACGACGATAACACCCTTCGTATGACGGGCGTGGATAAAAATATACACGATTTGTCGTCAAAAGAAATAGATGAGCTTCGTCTACTTGGTAGCGACGAGCATATCCCCACTTTTGAAGAAGTGCTATCTATCGCTGAAAATAAAGTGCCACTTCTTATCGAAATTAAAAATCAGCCGAATAAACAAGTTGTCGATAAGACGGTCGAACGCCTAAAAACTTATAAAGGCGAATTTGCAGTGCAATCCTTTAACCCACTTTATATAAATAGGGTTAAAAAACTTGCGCCCGAATTTATCCGTGGTATTTTAGCGACCGAAAAAAGTAGTAAGCAAAAACTACTTAACCGAATCGTAATCACAAAAATGCCACTAAACTTTTTAATTAAGCCCGACTTTATATCCTTTTCGCACACCGGACTTCCCCTTAAAAAACGAAAGGTCAAAAATATACCCGTTATCACTTGGACGATAACCGATCAAGAGAGCGCCGATAGGATTAAGCCGTACGCAAAGAATATTATATTTGAAAAGTTTATACCCAAATGGTAAATTAAAAGACGAGCAAAGGGTTATCCCGTTTGAAACTAGTTTAATAATTATAAAAACGCTTTATCATAATAGATAAGGTGTTTTTTTGTTATTCGGTTGACAAATATTTATTATAAAAGTATAATAAGTATGAAAAGTATAACTTGTTATACGAAAAAGGAGTTGAATATGGAAAAAAATAAAACTGATAAAAACAAATTTGTTGGTATTTGCAAAGTAGGTGAAAAAGGACAAATTGTTATACCAAAAGAAATAAGAACTATGTTTGACATAAATACAGGAGATTCTATTATTGTTCTTTGCGATAAAGAAAAAGGCATTGCACTACTCAAAGCAGATGTTATTGATAGTTTAACAGATAAAGTATTAAAGCAATAAGGAGCGTTATTTATGAATATTATAACAATCGATAATGTCTGTAAAAATTATAAATCAAAGAAAGCATTAGACAATGTTTCTTTATCAATAAAACAAGGTGAATTGTTTGGACTTTTAGGTGTGAATGGTGCTGGAAAGACAACTCTAATTAAAATTCTTTGTGGTTTAACAAGAAAAACAAGTGGAACAATAACGATAAATAATTTTAATTTAGATAAAGAGATTGATAAAATCAAAGAAATAATAGATATATCACCGCAAGAAACATCAGTGGCAAACAACTTAACTGTAAAAGAAAATTTAGAATTTTTTGCAAATATATACAACAATAACGATGCAAATACAATAAATGAAATTGTAGATATTTTTAATTTAAATGAAGTGTTAAATCAAAGAGCAAAAACTTTATCTGGTGGTTATAAAAGAAGATTATCTATTGCAATTGCTCTAATTTCAAAACCAAAAATTTTATTTCTTGATGAGCCAACACTTGGTTTAGATGTTTTTGCTAGGCGTGAACTTTGGAATATTATAAAGAAACTACAAAAAAATATTACTATTATATTAACTTCACACTATTTAGAAGAAATAGAAAATTTGTGTGATAGAGTTGCAATATTATCAAATGGTAAATTACTTAAAACAGGAACTATTGAAGAAATAAAGCAAATAACAAACACACAAAACTTTGAAGATGCTTTTATAAAGTTGGTGGAGGCAAAGAATGAATAAAGTTGTAAATTTTTATAAAAGAAACTTAAAAGAAGTTTTAAGAGACCCAATCATATATATTTTTTGTTTAGGGTTTCCTATTGCAATGTTTTTGTTGTTTTATATAATCAATAAGTTTTCAAATGGGAATACTCCTACTTTTGAAGTGTTATCTTTACTTCCTGGAATTATTGTATTTTCTTATTCTTTTGTTATGTTAACTCTTGCTATTATTGTATCAAAAGATAAACAAACATTTTTCTTAAAAAGATTATATTCTTCTCCAATGAAATCTTATCATTTTATATTGGGATATTTCCTTGTTGGCTTATTTATCGGGTTATTACAAACATTGGTTTGTGTTATTACTGGGTTTATAATTTCTCTGATAGCAAATGTTGGTTTTGTATCTATTGGAAATATTTTGCTTTTAATTATTGCTCAATTACCAATACTTATTACAAATATCTTTTTAGGAATATTGTTTGGAACTATATTTAATGACAAATCAGCACCAGGTATTTGTTCTGTATTTATAAGTTTAGCTGGAATACTTGGTGGTTGTTGGATGCCGATTGAAACAATGGGTGGTTTTGAAACTTTTTGCAGATTTTTACCATTTTACCCATCAGTTTACATTGGTAGAATAATTACAAATTCAAAAAATGCATTAGGAATTACTTATTCTTTTAATAATGTTGCTGGCTTGGGTTTGATTTCTATAATTCTATTTATGATTTCTAGCATAATATTGACTATTATTGCATTTAAGAAAAATATGGTAAGTGACAAATAAAAACATTATAATGGCAGTTAGGCGTGTGCTTGTCATATACAAGTGTAGTCGCTTTGCTCCGACAGACAAGCACACGCCTATAAACTAAATTAAAGCAGACAAAAAGCGAAAGTGTTGGTGAACGTAACACACTTTCGCTTTTTGCCGTTCTATACAACGGCTAGTTTATTCCATGGTGTACTTGACAAGAGTCTCTGAAAATGAGTTTTCTTTTTGCTGGTTAAGACAGAAAAACGATATTTGTGCTTACGCACTTGTTTTTGCGTTTCTCTGCCTTTTAATATTGTGTTTTCATTTCTTCTCTTGTCAAGTACCTTTCACGGCATAAAGTAGCCAAGAAAAAAGAGTTAAGATATTTAATCTCAACTCTTAATTATTACACTAGTTTCAAAAGTGCTAGACTAAAGACTTCTTTTTTTTTATAAACAAATCTTAAATTTCGGTATTGACAAGGGCAAAGGCTTGTGATATTATGAAAGCAGAGGTGAGTGAATGTACAAGAAAGATATGTATGTAAACTTTGATAGTGAAGACGTTTTTTTGAAATCAAGAGGTTTTGTTTTTGGAGAATTAGTAAAGTTGGCAGATAAAAAGTCAAGCATACGAACAGTATGTATTTTTTCTGTTACAGAAAATGTTTTTGTTGCTGTTGCTTATAGAGGAAAGGAAAAAATTGATGCTTTGCAAATAGAAAATCCTTGTCAGGCATTAATTGTTGCAAAAAATGGATTGGTTTTAGCAAGCAAAAGTGTAGAAGAAAGAGACTTTAGAGAATATGCAAATGTTATGAATTGGAAAGGTTTTTTTAGCAAGGCTTTTGTTGATGGCATTTATAGAGATTTGGAAGAAGAAATTAGAAGAAGTCCTAATAAAAAGGTGACTTTGCCAGTAGGAATATTAAAAGAACAACCTCAATTGAGAAGAGCTATTTACAATAAAATGTTTGGAAGGGCCGAAAGAGTTAACACAATTGTAGAAGGTTAGGAAAATGAAGATTTATACCGGAACAAAGTCGAAGTTGTACACAAGAGACGTTTGCAAACTTCACAAACTATGTCAAGATAGAATATGGTTTAGAAATAATTCTGAAAACTTGAATTTGGTTTTTTATTATAGAAGTGAACCTTTTGTTTTCAAGAAAAAAGGCGAGAGAAATCCCAACATAGTTTATTTAAACAAAAGAAACATAACTTTTGAGGCTGGGAAACACCATTTATTTTATGAATTGGCCGAAGCAGAGCATGGCACAGAGTTTTATTCTGGAAAAGCCCTTCAAAATATAATTGCTGAAGAATTATATCATTGGGCTTGCAATATGAATCTTGAAACATTGAGGTGTTTTAAAGGGCGTCAGCTTGGAAACTATTTAAGAGGGATTCCATGCCAAGTGTTTGTTGATGCTGAAGATGTTGTTAGGCAGTCTTTTTCAGAAGGGTTGTTGTTGAGAGCTAAAGGTGCAAGAAACAAAGAAGAATTTGCTAAAGTTTCTAATGCGATTGATAGAGCATTTGCGACGTTTGATCAAGTTGCAGAAGAAAAACACCAAGAATTAAAGAGAGAAACAGAAAATTCTTTTGATAAACAGATTAAAGAAATTCAGAGACGATGGCTGTAACAAAAATTTTTAAAAATTTTTCAAATTTTTGTTGACATAACGAGTTACTTTTGCTAAAATATGTCAGTAACCGTTGATATTCCTCAGTAGCTCAGCGGTGGAGCAGGCGGCTGTTAACCGCAAGGTCGTAGGTTCAAATCCTACCTGAGGAGCCATAGTGAAAGTGTATCAGAAAAGATACACTTTTATTTTTTACTTTAATTTTGCAATATGTATTTTAATTGTTAATAAATTTTTATAACATTAAAAATAGTTTTGATAATTTTGCTTTGTGTGATATACTTAAAAAGTAAAATGGCAATGTACAAGTTTAAATGTTGCAAAATAGAGTACAAAAGGAAATAAAAGATATGATTACGATAAAAAAGATAAAAGTAGAAGATTTTGAATCAAAAGTAAACAAAACCAGCTACACGGGAACTAGATTGTCTTGTGAAATTGAGATTGACGGAAAAAAAGACATTTTGTTTATTGAATGTGAACAAAAATGGAAGAAGTATTTGCTTACTGAAAGAGCAGATGCCTTTGTATTTTTCTTATTGCCTATTGCGATGCGAGAAAAACACGACATAGCAAGCTATTTGCCTATAACACAAGATTTAAAAACCAATTTAGAAAAAGAATATATTCCTGCACTTACGACAGGAGACAAAACACTTTATATTCCTAAAATCTTTGCTGACACCGAAAGTGAACCGATAGGAGGCAATGCCGTTGGAACGGCCAATTCATTGGGAGTAGATTCGTTTTACACAGTATATAAATATGCGAATTCAGACGACGAGTCTTTAAAAATAACACATTTTTATATGGGTGCTGTATCGCTGGATTTGTGGGGCACTCATTCTAAAGACTTGTTCCAATATTTAGAGAAGAAAAAACATAATTATGATAGGTACAAATTGGTTTCGGACGAACTTGGAAAAGAATTGATTATGACATATTCAAACTTTTATAAGTTTATGTGTAAGAAGCATAAAAACATTCATATCTCAGTTCATTCTTACATAACACTTGCAGAAATTATGTGTTTTAAAAAGCTTTGGAGAACATATCTTTTTTCTTCAGCATTTGCTCCGGACGATTTTTCAATAACAAATGTTCGAAAAACAGACTGCTCACATTATGATAGGCTGACCGTTGCAGCGATAACAGTGCCAGATTTGCTTGTTATAAGTTCGGGAGCAGATTGTTCTCGTCATGAAAAAACCAAAATTCTTGCAGATTATCCACCTGCGCAAAAGTATTTAAGACCATGCTTTAATTTCCTGCAATTAAGAAAAGATATGAAAAACTGTGGCAGAGTATTGTGTCCAAAGTGTTTGCGTTTGCTTGTTAGTGCAGATGTCGCAGGAAACCTTGAGAAATTTAAAGATGTTGTTGATATTGAAAAATACAAGAGGCGCAGAAAACAATATTTTAGAATTGTTGTGTGGGGGAAAGGAAAATCTCCATTTTTAAAAGAATTGTATTTCCTTTGTCGTGAAAAATATCCAAAAATAATTAAAGGCCTCGAAAGATTCAAGAATTTCATTACTTTCAAGTGGAAAGGTTGTAAAAAATAAAATTTGAGAAGTGTGATTCACACTTTTTTTTTTTATTTTGTTTAAAATGTTAATGTTTGGGGAAAAATTTTTTTAAAATTGTATTACTAAAGTAATACAAAAAAATCAAGAATTTTTACAGATAAAAAATTTTTAAAAAAGTGTTGACAAAGAAAAACTTGTTTGATATATTAAGACAGTCGATAAGAAAAAACAAATTTAACAAAAGGAGCAAAATGAAATGATTTTTAAATCAGATAAAACACAAAAATTTAATATTTTAAGTCATACGTTTGGCTCTTTTTTGTCAAATGTTATTGTTTAAAAGACCTTCGTATGACAATTTTACGGAGGTTTTTTTATGAAAAATAAACAATTAAAAAAGAAAAAAATTGGACTGACGCAATATTTGGCAAAATATAAATGGGGGATTTTCTTATACATTTTTGTATATGCAATTGCATCAGCCTGCAGCATTTTTATGACAATCTTAGCTGCAAACGCAATCGAAAAAATATCGGGAGAAACGCCAGATTTTAAATGGGGAATGATCCTAGCGGCGATTGTTCTGGGATTGACAATTCTGCAGAGAGGTTGTTGGTATGCGTCGGGATGGATTTATTCGAAATATTCTGCAAAAATTATGTCAGATTTAAACCTAGATTTGGCAAAACAAGCGTTTAAACTCAACTCAAAAACTTACAATGATCATGAAACCGGAACCTTTGTGCAAAGAATTGTGAGTGACCCTGAAAGAATTGTTGAAAGTTTGGCCAATATAGTTGATTTTATGACTGAAATTATCAGTGCAATCATTATGATAATTTACATCTCTACATTAGACCCTTGGGTTGCATTAATCTTTGTTGGCACCATTATCATAGGTGTTGCTCTTGAAGCAAAAAGAATTGTAGTTCGACGTAAAAACAGAAAAGATTTGAGGGCCAAAAATGACAAAATCAACTCGCTTACAACAGAGATTGTTAGGAGTGAAAAAGATATCAAATCTTTGGGTTTAGAAGAGAAATTAAGTGAAGTTTCAAAAGAAAATTATAATGCTTATAGAAAAGCGAGAATCAAGTTTGATATCACGGATATGAACTTCTGGTCATTGAGAAATATCATTGTTGAAATTGTCGGGGCTCTGGTAGTAATTTTCGGAATTTGGCAAATGAATTTGGGTGCTATGACCCTTGGAACATTTATGATAATCTACTCAAATAGAGGCTCGCTTAGAAACTTAATTTGGGATGTTGGAGCAGTTGCAAATAGCTTTGTAGACATCAAAGTTTGTCACGAAAGAATGTTTGCGCTCTTTGACGAAAAAGAATTTGTTACAGAAAAATTTGGAAAGAAAAAATTGGATAAGATTGTGGGAGAAGTTGAGTTTAAAAATGTATCCTACACATTTAAAGAATATGAATTTGAAGAGATAAGCAAAGAAAATCTCAAAAAGAAAAAAAGAGAAAGAAAACTGGTTAGTGAAAACCAGATATTTAAAGATTTGTCTTTCAAGATAGTTCCAAATACAACAGTTGCTTTTGTAGGAAAATCTGGAAGTGGAAAATCAACAATTTTGAATCTTATGTCAAAGATGTATGATAGTGATGGTGGAGAAGTATTGATTGATGGCAACGACATCAAATCATTAAACAAAGAAACTCTTAGAAAGGCGATTTCGCTTGTAAACCAATTTCCTTATATCTTTGATATGACAATCAAAGAGAACTTGTTGTTGGCAAAGAGCAATGCCACAGACGAAGAAATAAACGAAGCCATAAGAAAGGCATCATTAGAAGATTTTGTATCGACTTTGCCAAAGGGGATTGAGACAAAAGTTGGAGAAAGTGGAATTAAGCTTTCGGGTGGACAAAAACAAAGGCTTGCGATAGCAAGAGCCTTGCTTAGAAATTCTCCAATCATTATCTTTGACGAAAGCACAAGCTCTCTTGACAACTTCGCTCAAGAAGAAGTAAAAAAGAGCATTGATTCGTTGAAGGGGCAAAGCACGATTGTAATCGTTGCACATAGATTGTCTACAATCAAAAATGTTGATAAAATTTTCTTCCTTGACAATGGACAAATTGTTGACGACGGAACTTTTGAAGAATTGTTTGAACGAAACCAAAAATTTAAGGCGATGTTCTTGGCTGAAAATGTCTAAATTTAAAAAATTTTAACTTTTTATAAAAAGTTTTGTAAACCCTCTTGACAACCTTTCTTTTTGATGTTATTATGCTAATCCACGAGGAGAAGAGATTATGTTTTTAGATAAGAGAAGTATTAGAGTAGACAACAAAATAGGGTTGGAAACAAAAGTTGATTTTGGAAAATATGCACAAGAATTGGGTTGGACAGATGCGCCTAGGCTTATTGCTACAACAGATTCAGGTATGACATATTATGCCTTTGAATTGCCAAATCACAATAGGATTGCCGTAAGAAAAGGGGTGCGATGCGAAATAAGAAGAATAAACAAGGGGTATTTAAAAGATTGCTATTGCTTAATTGAAGACGACGGCAAAACTTTGGAAGTAAATACTATCACTGACAACGGTATTTTAACATTTCAAGCGCCAAGTTGTTGGCATTATGAAGAAATGAACGATATTTTTTCAGATGTCTCACTTCAATTAATGACGGTAGACAAACTAACAGAATTTGATGTTACAAGAAGTGTTCAAAAATATGAAAGTTTTTGTGAACGTTTACCAAATTCTTGTTTTAGAGACCCATATTTTGTTGCGATTGTAAAAAGAGCACTTGTTTCTGAAAGAATGAGATTTTCAAATGTCGTAAATACAAAATATATCAATTCTAAAGAATGTGCAACAACTGCAAAAGATTATTTTTCAACTTTAGTTGAGAAAAGGATTGGAAATGCTCTTGAAAAAGATCGTGTTGTAGGTTGAATTCAATAAGAGATTTAAAAACTAAACTGTTATATTTATTATAGCAGTTTTTTTATTGGGTAAAACTTAAAAAATTTTAACTATTTTTCTCAATTCCTTGACATTAAAATTTATCGAATGATATACTTTTGGGGTAAGGATGGTTATGGACAAGAAAAAGATTTTATTGACTTATATTGAGTCAGGTATGGGACATATTACTTCAATTGCATCTATTGCCGACAATTTGAAAAAGTTTGGAGAGAAGTTTGAACTGATCGAATCATATATTATGCAAGAAGACAATGATAAGAGTTTAAAAAATTGGGAAAACTTTATTATTAAACAAACTAAAAACACAAATAGGATAAAGGGTTTTGGAAATTTTGTGTTTTGGTTTTTGTGGCTTATGGGTGGTGTACGATTTATGAGGGGCGTACACAGATGTGTTTTTGCGAAGTATCTTAAACATTGTTTAGAAGCGTTCAAGAAAAGAGATCCTGATGTAATTGTAAGCACACATTATTTTTTGACGTTTGCCGCTTTGGAATATAAAAGAAAAGTTAATCCAAATGTCAAAGTGGTTACATACAACCCAGACAACAATGTTCACTGTTGGTGGGATAACAGGCCACATCTTTTTTTTGTTAACAACGAAAATGCTTATTATGAGGCTATTGGCAAAAGGAAGTTTGCACCATCTTGTGTTAAACAAGTAAATTATATTGCAAGAGACGATATTTTAAATGCAAACCTCTCAAGAGAAGAATATCGCGAAAAACTTGGGATAAGCAAAGATAAGTTTTGTGTTGTTGTGGCTGATGGTGTCTATGCCTGTGCGAAGAGCAAAAAAATAACCGACGAACTTTTGAAAACTGACAAAGATTTGACAATTGTTATGCTTGCAGGCAAAAACGAAAAACTGTTCAAGTATTACAACGATTTGAAAGACAACGGAAAAGTTAAGAAAAATATAGACTTAATTGTTTTGCCGTTTACAAAAAATATTTATGAATATTATAAGGCTGCCGATGTGTTTATCACAAAAGCTGGTCCAAATGCAATATTGGACTCTGTCTTTATGGGCACTCCAGTCTTGGTGGATTATTATGCACATCCTATTGAAAAGGCGACAACAAAGCTTTTTGTAGACACATTGCAAATGGGCAAGGCTATATATAAACCAAAGAAAATAAAGAAACAGGTTGAGGCTTGGATTGAAGATGGCAGTGAACTTCTACTTTATGAGGCAAACACTGCGAAAATCAATAAATTTGAAAATGGTGGAAAAGAACTTGCTGATCTTATTAATCGCGAGAGTGAACTTAAAGAATATCCAGAAGCCAAATCTTTTTACCAAAACCATTTGTACCAACTAGCAAGCCAAGGAAAATTCGAATCGTATTCAACTCCAATAAATTATAAGAATGTTAGAAAAGATGTTGATTATAAAAGAATTATAAAACCAACTTTTTTTGGAAAAATTTTCAATGGAATCATAAAAGGAATTCTTTTCATTTTTGCACCTTTGATTAATTTCTTTGGTTTTGGTTTAAAAATCAAAGGTAGAAAAAACATTAAAGGTATAAAAAAAGCAATCACTGTGAGCAACCACGTTCACCAAATTGATTGCTTGTGGGTGATGCAAATTCTTAGAGGTAAAAAGTGGGCTATTACTGGAGCCCCACACAATTTTAAAAAGGGGTTGGGTGGCGCCATTTTGAAAGCAGGTGGGTTGGTACCTCTTCCATCGGCTTTTTCTCAAAGCAAAGAATTTTGTGAATACGTAAGATTAAAACTGGCTAAAAAAGGATTCTTGCATTTTTATAGCGAACAAGCTTTGTGGCTAAGGTACACACAATCTAGACCTTATAAGAAAGGAGCCTTTTATTATGCAACACAAAACAATGTTCCAGTAGTCCCTATTGTTTATTGCTATAGAGATTCACATAAGAAAAAACCTAAGAGGGTTACGGCTGTTGTTTGCGAACCGATATATCCTAAAAAAGATCTTTCAGAAAGAGAAAACGCAATCTATTTGATGGAAGAAGCCCAAAAAGTGTACGATAAAACAGTTGTTGATTTTTATGGTTATGACAAAGAAACCTATGATGTAAGAAAGATGGCAATAAAAAAATAAAAGATTGTTAAAAAGGGCACAACGATTGAGTTGTGTCTTTTTTTAATTTTAATGAAAAACTTTTTAAAAACCGTTGACAAACAAGACTTTGTCTGCTATAATACATTTGCTGTTATTAAGGGGCGAAGCGCAAGGTTACTTGCATCTAATCAAGCGATGTACAGAAAATTTGCGTGGACCTAGTTTTGACCAAAGATGTCAAAGCGCCCAAAATGACATTTTTTTAAGTCGAACAGCGCGACACACACGGCATAGTGTTCGAAAGTGTTGAAAAAGTCAATGTGGGGACAAAAAACACTCAGAAATGTAGAAAAGTCGTTGAAAAAATGCAACATTTTGGATTTGCTGTTACAGGAGGTAAGAAATAGAAAATGGCAACACAAAAAATGAGAATTAAACTTAGAGCCTATGAACACACACTTATTGACGAAGCTTGCAAGAGAATCATTGATACTGCTGGCAAGAATGGTGCAAGAGTTTCAGGCCCTATTCCACTTCCAACAGATAGAGAAGTGGTAACTGTGATTCGTTCTCCACACAAATACAAAGATTCAAGAGAACAATTTGAAAGCAAAACCCACAAAAGATTGATTGATATTTACAATCCAACAAACAAGGCTATTGATGCTCTTATGAAACTCGAATTGCCTGCAGGTGTTGAGATTAATATCAAACTGTAAGGAGGTAAAGAATGAAAGCGATATTAGGTAAAAAACTTGGTATGACACAAGTCTTTACTGACGATGGTTTGGTTATCCCAGTTACTGTAGTAGAAGCTGGCCCAATGACAGTTGTTAGAAAAAAGACTGTTGAAGTTGATGGTTATAATGCAGTTGTTTGTGCATTCGACCAAAAGAAGAAAAATGTTACAAAACCTCAAAAAGGTATCTTTGACAAAGCTAAAGTTGAAGCGTTCAAAGTTTTGAAAGAATTTGATCTTGACTCAAACTTAGAAATCGGTGCAGTTGTAAAAGCTGACATCTTCAACGAAAAAGACAAGGTTGACGTTGTTGGAATTTCAAAAGGACACGGTTTTTCAGGTGTTATCAAAAGATGGAACAACCACAGACTTAAAATGACTCACGGTACAGGCCCTGTTCATAGAGAGGTTGGTTCTTTGGGAGCAAACTCAAGCCCATCAAGAGTATTCAAAAACAAAAAGATGCCTGGACAATACGGAAACGAAAAGGTTACTATCCAAAACTTGGAAGTAGTTAAAGTTGACGCAGACAGAAACTTGCTTTTGATAAAAGGAAATGTTCCTGGTGCTAAAGGTTCATTGCTTACAATCAAACAATCTGTGAAGGCGAAATAAGGAGAAAGAAAATGGCACAAGTTAAAGTTTTTAATATGAAGGCCGAAGAAGTTGGTTCAACAACTTTGAATGACGACGTTTTCGGTGTTGAATATAACGAAGCTCTTATTCACGAAGCAGTGGTTGCTTACAATGCAAACCAAAGACAAGGAAACAAAAGCACACTTACTAGAAGTGAAGTTAGAGGACATTCTGCAAAACCTTACAGACAAAAAGGTACAGGCAGAGCTAGACAAGGTTCTACAAAAGGACCACAATTTATAGGTGGTGGAGTTGTTTTTGCTCCAAAGCCAAGAGACTTTTCAAAGAAGGTCAACAAGCAAGCTAAGAGAATTGCACTTTTGAGTGCTTTGTCGCAAAAACTTGCTCAACAAGAAATTACAGTTTTGGACAAGTTTGAAATTGCTTCTGCAAAAACAAAAGATGCTCAAATGTTTTTGGATGCGTTCAAGTTTGACGGTTCAGTTTTGGTTGTAAGTGCAAACAATACTGATAAAGAACTTAAGGCAACAAACAACATTTCAAAGCTCAACACTGTAAATGTAGAACTTTTGAACACTTATGATGTAGTTTCAAACAAAAATGTAGTTTTGACCGAATCAGCAATCAAATATTTAGAGGAGGTTAATGCATAATGGAAGCAAGCGAAATCATTATTAGACCAATTCTCACTGAAAAAAGTTATAGTGGAATTCAAAGCAAAATTTATAGTTTTGTTGTAAACAAAAAAGCGAACAAGGTTGAAATTGCTCAAGCTGTCGAAAAAATGTTCAACGTTGAAGTAGCGAAAGTAAACACCCTTATCGTAAAGGGACACAAAAAATCTCAAAATACAAAACAAGGAAGAACGGTTGGAAAGACTAGCGATTACAAAAAAGCAATCGTAACTCTTACAGAAAAATCAAAACCAATCGCATTCTTCGAAAGTTTATCTTAATAGGAGGAGAAAATGGCTATTATAAAGAGTAATGCGACTTCAGCTGGAAGAAGATTTTATTCAAAACTTTCTACTGAAGAATTGACAAAGAAAGAACCGGAAAAATCTCTCCTTGCAGTTAAGAAAAAACACGCAGGAAGAAATGCACAAGGAAAAATCACTGTTCGTCATAAGGGCGGTGGCAATAGACAAAAATACCGTATCATTGATTTTAAGAGAAACAAAGACAATGTTCCTGCAAAAGTTGTTGCAATCGAATATGATCCAAACAGAACGGCTTATATTGCACTTCTTTCTTACAAAGATGGTGAAAAAAGATATATTATCGCTCCTGTTGGACTTAAAGTTGGCGACGTTTTAATGAGTGGTAGCAATGTAGAAATCAGAGTTGGAAACAATCTTCCACTTTCTGACATTCCAGTTGGTTCGCTTGTTCACAACATTGAATTAGAACCTAAAAAAGGTGGACAGCTTGCTCGTTCTGCTGGAGCTGAAGTTCAACTTATGGCTAAAGAAGGCAAGTATGCAACATTGAGACTTCCATCTGGTGAAATGAGAAAGGTTCTTCTCGCTTGCCGTGCAACTATCGGAACAGTTGGAAACCTTGATCACGAACTTGTTTCTATTGGTAAAGCTGGTAGAACAAGACATATGGGTATCAAACCTACCGTTCGTGGTGTTGTTATGAACCCTAATGATCACCCACACGGTGGTGGTGAAGGTAAGAGTCCAGTTGGTATGAAGTCACCTATGACACCATGGGGCAAACCTGCACTTGGATTGAAGACAAGAAAAAAGAAAAACAAATCTAACCGTTTGATGGTTAAGAGAGTAAATTAAGGAGGACGGCTAAATGAGTAAAGAAATTAAGAAGCCTTATGTCAGCCAAAGACTTATGAAAAAAGTTAATGAGATGGCTGAAAGTGGTGTAAAAAAACCTATAAAGACTTGGTCAAGAACATCAACAATTTACCCAGAATTTGTAGGCTTTACATTTGCAGTTCACAACGGAAAGAAACATATTCCTGTTTATGTTACAGCTGATATGGTTGGACATAAATTGGGCGAATTCTCTCTCACAAGAACCTTCAAAGGACATGCGGGACAAAAGCAAACCGCTAAAAGAAAGTAAGGAGTGGAAAGATGGCTACAAGAATAAGACAAAAGGCTGAAAAAAGAGCCGCAAACAAAGACAATCGTCCTTATGCTGTTGCAAAAGATATTCGTATGAGTTCGTCTAAGGTTAGAATTGTTCTTGACAATGTTAGAGGAAAAAGTGCAAATGATGCAGTTGCAATTTTGACTTATATGCCACAAGCAGGAGCTGCTGAAGCGTTGAAAGTTTTAAAAAGTGCTATTGCAAACGCAGAAAACAACAAAGGTCTTTCTGCTGATACACTCTACGTTGCAGAATGTTATTCAACTCCAGGACCAATCATGAAGAGAATTTCATTTAGAGCAAGAGGAAGAGCTGATAGAATTTTAAAAAGAACTTGTCATATCAAAATTATCCTTGACGAGTTGAAGGAGGCAAAATAATGGGTCAAAAAGTTAATCCGATTGGACTTAGAATTGGCATCAATAAAGATTGGCAATCAACATGGTTTGCCAACAAACAAGATTTTGCCGCAAACCTTAAAGAAGATCACGACATTAGAGAATTCTTTAAGAAAAAACATGCAAACGCAGGAATTTCACAAGTTGAAATCAAAAGAACTGAAAACAAACTTGAAATTGACATTCATACAGCAAAACCTGGTATGATTATTGGCACAAAAGGTGTTGGTATTGAAGGAATCAAAAAAGACCTCTCTAAACTCGTTAGACCAGTAAAATTGCTTGTTTTGAACGTTAAAGAAGTTAAAAAACCAGATCTTGATGCTAAACTTGTTGCAGATTCAATCGCTGTTCAACTTGAAAAGCGTGTCGCTTGGAGAAGAGCATTGAAACAAGCTATCCAAAAAGTTATGAAATCTGGAGCTAAGGGTTGCAAAGTTCAAGTTTCAGGTGTTATCGACGGTGCAAATACTATCGCTAGAACAGAAAAGTATATGGAAGGATCTCTTCCACTCCATACTCTTCGTGCTGATATTGACTATGCTACATCTTCAGCGTTTACAAACTATGGAAAACTTGGAATTAAATGTTGGATTTACAAAGGCGAAATTTTGTCTAAACAACCTATAAAGGAGGACAAAAACAATGTTAATGCCTAAAAGAGTAAAAAGAAGAAAGGTTATGCGTGGAAGAATGACTGGTAAGGCTATGAGGGGAAACACTCTTGCTTATGGTACATTCGGAATTGTCGCAACAGAACCATGTTGGATCAAATCAAACCAAATCGAAGCTGCTCGTATTGCACTTACGCGTTATATTAAGAGAGGTGGAAAGGTTTGGATTAAGATTTTTCCTGACAAACCAGTAACTAAAAAACCTGCAGAAACTCGTATGGGTTCAGGTAAAGGTAATCCAGAATTTTGGGTTGCAGTTGTAAAACCAGGCAGAGTTCTTTTTGAAATCGAAGGTGTATCTGAAGAAGTTGCTAGAGAAGCTCTCAGACTTGCTGGACACAAACTTCCTTGCAAGACCAAGTTTATCAAGAAAGAAGCAGCCGTAGAAGGTGGTGAGAAGAATGAAGAATGAAGAAATTAGAACTCTTTCTCTTGAACAGTTAAACGCAAGACTTAAAGAACTTAAAACCGAACTCTTTAATCTTCGTTTTTCACATACAACAAGAAACTTAGCAAATCCACTTGCTATCAGAAATGTTAGAAGAGAAATTGCTAGAGTTCAAACATCTATAAGAGAAAAATCAAACGGAGGAAACAACGATGGAAAGTAGAAATTTGAGAAACACAAGACAAGGTGTTGTTGTTAGTGCTGGAACAATGGACAAAACTATCGTTGTTAAAGTTACTTACAGAGTAAAAGATGGAAAAATTAAAAAAGTCGTTCAAAAATCAAAGAAATTCAAAGCACATGACGAAAACAATGAATGTGGAATTGGCGATACTGTAATTATTATGGAAACTCGCCCACTTTCAAAAGATAAGTATCACAGAGTTGTTAAAATCGTCGAGAAAGCTAAGTAAGGAAGGTGTGAATTATGATACAACCTCAAACAAGACTTAAAGTTGCAGATAACACAGGCGCTAAGGAAATTATGTGTATAAGAGTTCTTGGTGGGTCTTTTAGAAGAAGTGGAAACATCGGAGATGTTATTGTTGCTTCTGTTAAGAAAGCTATTCCTGGTGGAAATGTAAAGAAAGGTGATGTTGTTAAAGCTGTTATTGTTAGAACTACAAAAGGTTTGAACAGAAACGATGGTTCTCACATTCGTTTTGATGACAATGCTGCAGTTATTATCGACAATCAAAAACAACCAAAAGGCACTCGTGTGTTTGGACCTATTGCAAGAGAACTTCGTGATAAAGGCTATATGAAAATTATTTCTCTCGCACCAGAAGTTATTTAAAAGGAGAAACGGAAAAAATGAGTATGACAGTTAAGAAAGGTGATACCGTATTGGTAATTACTGGAAAAGATAAAGGTAAAACTGGCAAAGTTTTGGAAGTTTTTCCAAAAGATAACAAGGTTTTGGTTGACGGAATCAATATTGTGACAAAACACAAGAAAGCAAGAAGTCAACAAGAAAAGAGCGAAATTATCAAAAAGACAGCTCCAATTGAAGTTTCAAACGTAATGGTTGTTTGCTCTACTTGTGGCAAGGCTACAAGAGTTGCTCATAAAGAAATCGAAGGCAAAAATGCAAGAGTTTGCAAAAAATGTTCTGCATCTTTGGACAAAGAATTTGTAAAAGCAACAAAGAAAGAAGCAAAAAAGGCTATTGCGGAAGACAAGAAGCCAGTTGAAAAGAAAACAACAACAAAAAGTGGAACAAAAACCACAACTCAAAAGTCGACAAAATCTGCTAAAACAGAAGAATAAGGTGGTGTAGAATGAAAGAACAAAACCAAACAGCATTGCTTTATAAAGAAGAAATCGTCCCAGCTCTTATCAAAGAGTTTGGATACAAAAATGTTAATGAAGTTCCAAAACTTGTTAAAATTGTTTTGAATATGGGACTTGGTGATGTTAAAGACAACTCAAAGAGTTTCAACACTGCTGTTGAAGAATTGACATTGATCGCTGGTCAAAAGCCAGTTGCTACAAAAGCTAAAAAAGCTATTTCAAACTTCAAAGTTAGAGAAGGAATGAAAATCGGTGCAAAAGTTACTCTTCGTGGCAAAAGAATGTATGAATTCTTTGATAGACTTGTTGCTATTGCACTTCCAAGAGTAAGAGACTTTAGAGGAGTTTCTGATAAGTCATTTGACGGAAGAGGAAACTATTCTATGGGTGTTAAGGAACAACTTATTTTCCCAGAAATCTCTTATGACAAGGTAGAAAAAATCAGAGGTCTTGATATATCATTTATTACCACTGCAAAAACAGATGCAGAAGCAAAAGCACTTTTAAAGGCACTTGGCTTGCCTTTTGCTAGATAAGGAGGAATTCAATGGCAAAAAAATCATTAGTTGCAAAACAAAAAAGAACTCAAAAATATAAAACCAGAGAATATACTCGTTGTTCAATCTGTGGCAGACCTCATGCAGTACTTAAAAAGTATGGCATTTGCAGAATTTGTTTTAGAGAAATGGCTAATCGCGGGGAAATTCCTGGCGTGAAAAAGTCAAGTTGGTAAGGAGGGAATTATGTTTGTTACAGACCCAATCGCAGATATGTTGACTCGTCTTCGTAATGCTATCAATGCAAAACACAAGACTGTTGAAATTCCTGCATCAAAAGAAAAATTAGAAATTACAAAAATCCTTTTGGACGAAGGTTATATTGCAGAATATAAACTTGTAGACGCTGGAAGCTTTAAAAACATCGAAATCACAATTAAGTATGATTCTGAAGGACAAAGCGTAATTCAAGGTTTGAAAAGAATTTCAAAGCCTGGTCTTAGAATTTATTCTAGCAAAGAAAATCTTCCAAAAGTTATAAGCGGACTCGGTATCGCAATCATTTCAACAAACAAAGGCATCATAACAGATAGAGTTGCTCGTACGTTGAATATTGGTGGCGAAGTTCTCGCTTATGTATGGTAAGGAGGGCGAATATGTCAAGAATAGGAAATAAGCCAATCAAACTTGAATCTGGTGTTTCTTTTTCTAGAAACGGCAACGAAGTTGTTGTTACTGGACCTAAAGGCACTTTGAAACAAGAAATTGACAAAGGCATTAAAACAGAAATTATCGACAATGAAATTCACTTTACTTACGAAAATGAACAACTTAATGCTAAGCAAGGTCTTGCAAGAGCGCTTGTAAACAATATGGTTGTTGGTGTAACAAAAGGTTGGGATAAAAAACTTGTTATTGCCGGCGTTGGTTATAAAGCTGTAGTTTCAGGAAGCAAACTTGTTTTGGAACTTGGATATTCTCACCCAGTAGAAGTTGAAATTCCTGCAGACTTGAAAGTAGTTTGCACATCAGTAACAGAAATCGTTGTTTCAGGAATTGACAAACAAAAAGTTGGACAATTCTGTGCTATTGTTAGATCTAAAAGACCTTACGAACCATACCATGGATATGGTGTTCACTGTGAAGGTGAAACTTTGGTTAGAAAAGTTGGTAAGACTGCTGGTAAGGGCAAGAAGTAGGAGGAGATTGAAAAATGATTACTGTTAAAGACAAAAACAAAGATAGAGTTGTTCGTCATGCAAGAGTTAGAAAAACTATTGTAGGAACATCTCAAAGACCAAGACTTAACGTTTATAGAAGTCTTTCAAATATCTATGCTCAAATCATTGATGACTCTAAGGGTGTTACCCTTGCTTCTGCTTCAACTCTTGACAAAGAAGTAGCAGGGCTTATCAAAGGAAAATCTAAAACTGAAGCTGCAAAAATTGTAGGGGAAGTTGTTGGAAAAAGAGCAATGGCAAAGAAAATTAGTGAAGTTGTCTTTGATAGAGGTGGTTACCTTTATACAGGACGAGTTCAAGCAGTCGCTGATGGTGCAAGAGCCTCAGGACTCAAGTTTTAGGAGGAAATCGCAATGGCTGAAGAAATTAAAAAGAATAAGACAGACAAACCTCAAAACAATCGTAGAGAAAGACCGGTTAAGAAAGAAGATGACGGTTTTGACAAGAGACTCGTTTCAGTTCGCCGTGTAACAAAGGTTGTTAAGGGTGGTAGAACAATGCGTTTTTCTGCACTTGTTGTTCTTGGCGATGGAAAAGGAAATGTTGGAATGGGAATTGGCAAAGCCAACGAAGTTCCAAATGCTATCGATAAGGCAACAGTTGTTGCTAAGAAGAGCTTGAAAAAGGTTTCAATTGTTGAAGGAACAATTCCTCATGAAACAGTTGGAAAATATAGCACAACAAAAGTTCTCATGATCCCAGCTGAAGAAGGTCACGGAGTTATTGCTGGTGGTGCTGCCAGAGCTGTTTTGGAAGTTGCCGGAGTAAAAAACATCGTTACAAAGATTCATGGTTCAACAAACAGAATCAATGTTGTTAGAGCAACATTGAATGGGCTTCTTTCTCTTAAGACAAGAGAAGAAATTGCTGCTCGTCGTGGCAAAAAGCCTGAGGAAATTTAATCGGAGGGCGTAATGAAAAAAGAAAAAACATTGAAAGTTACTTGGGTTAAAAGTGCAATTGGTTACAACAAAAATCAAATGAAGATTATGGAAGCACTTGGATTTAAGAAACTCAACCAAACAAGAATTTTACCTGACAACGAAAGCATTCGTGGAAGTTTGTTCCATGTAAAGCACCTCGTTGAAGTGGTTGAAGAATAAGGAGTGGTATATGAAATTAGAAAATCTTAAGCCTGCTGAAGGCGCTACCACAAAAAAGGTAAGAGTTGGTCGTGGAATAGGTTCTGGTATCGGCAAAACTTCTGGTAAAGGACATAAAGGTCAATGGGCTAGAAGTGGTGGCGGTGTTAAAGCAGGATTTGAAGGTGGAAACATCCCAATGATTAGAAAGCTTCCTATTCGTGGTTTCAACAATTATAATTTTAAAAAGGTGTATTCAACAGTAAATGTTGGTGATTTGGAAATTTTCGAACCAAACACAGTTATTACTGAAGAATTATTGTACGAAAACAGAGTAGTAGGAAAAAGACAAGCTTATGGTCTTAAAGTTTTGGGTAATGGAGAAATTACAAAACCTCTTATTATCAAAGCTAAAAAAGCTACAAAGTCTGCTATAGAAAAAATTGAAAAAGCTGGTGGAAAAATCGAAATAGAGGAGTAAGTTTATGTTTAAGACTCTCATAAATGCTTTTAAAGTAAAAGAATTAAGAAACAAAATCCTCATTACTCTTGGTCTTTTGGTTTTGTTTAGAGTGGGATGTGCGCTTGTTTGCCCTGGATTTGATTTGTCAAGTGCTATTGAAGATTCAAACCAAGGTTCAACAAGTTTCTTCTCATTAATGAACTTGTTGAGTGGTGATGCGTTGACAAACGGGTCGGTTTTGGCTCTGGGTGTTTCACCTTATATCACAGCATCAATTGTTATTCAACTTTTGACAGTCGCAATTCCAGCTTTGGAAAGAATAACAAAACAAGGCGAAGATGGAAGAAGAAAAATGACCTTTTATACAAGAATCGCTGCTCTTGTTTTGGCATTGGCACAAGCTATTGGTATTGTGGTTTCATTTAAAGATTATATCAATACTGATGTGTTGCAATTGCCTACATGGCTTATTGCTACAGGTATAGTTCTGATTTTGACTGCAGGTGGAATGTTTACAGTTTGGCTTGGAGAAAAAATCACACAACTTGGCGTTGGAAATGGTATGAGCCTTTTGATTTTTGTAGGTATTTTGTCTTCTGCTGGTAACGGAATTGCTAGTGCGATTTCTCAAGTTGGTGACAATATTGAAAATCTTTGGATGATTATTATTTATCTTGTAGCATTGGTTTTGATCTTTGGTTTGATTGTGTTTATTGATTCTTCTGAAAGAAGAGTTGGTGTAAAATATGCTAAGCAAATCAAAGGAAGAAAAATGTATGGTGGTCAAGATACATTCATTCCTATTAAGTTGAATGCGTCTGGTGTTATGCCTATCATTTTCGCAACCTCTTTATTGACGTTGCCTCAACTTATTATGAGTATTTTCTGGCCTGAATCTGAAGCTTATTATTGGTATCAAACATATATGGGCACAAGTTCTTGGGCTTATATCGTATTGTTGGCACTTTTGATTTTTGCGTTTGCTTTCTTCTATGCACAAATCACATTTGATACAGACGATATCAGCAGAAGAATGCAACAACAAGGGGGATTTATTCCTGGAATTAGACCGGGAAAAACTACTGGAGATTATTTGAGAAAAATTTCTAGAAGAATTACACTTTTCGGCGCAGTGTTCTTGGCATTTATTGCTTTGATTCCAAGTTTGGCGTTCAAAGCTGTAGACAATTCGACTATGACAAGCTTGATTAATGCATTCAGTACTACCGGACTTATGATTATTGTTTCTGTAGCATTGGAATTCGATAAGAGTTTGAATGCTCAGATGCTTATGAGAAATTATAAAGGTTTCTTAGATTAAATTGAGAAAATCCAACTTTTACAATGAAAATTGTATTGGTTGGATTCTCTGCAATAATCTCGAAAGAGAATTTTAAAGTTCATAACGCTAATCTTAGCGAATGAAATATGTAACAACAATATGGAGGAAAAATTATGAATATCATATTGCTTGGTGCACCGTTTTCTGGGAAGGGAACGCTTGCTAGACAAATGGTTGCTGATTTTGGTTTGACACAAATCTCAACTGGCGACCTTTTCCGTGAAAATATTAAAAACGGAACAGAAATCGGTCTTTTGGCAAAAAGTTATATGGACAAAGGACAACTTGTTCCAGACAGTGTAACAATCACAATGTTGAAAGAAAGAATTTCACACGACGATTGTAAAAAAGGGTTTATTCTTGATGGTTTTCCAAGAACATTGGGGCAAGCAGAAGAACTTGAAAAAATTGCGAAGATTGACACTGTAATTCAATTGGACGTATCGTTTGACGAGATCAGACGTCGTTGCTTAGGAAGAAGAACATGTAGTAAATGTGGTGAAATTTACAACACTTCTACCTATGATAAATCTACTTGCAAGTTATGTGGTTCACCACTGTTTCAAAGAGATGACGATAATTTAGAAACAGTTAACAATCGTCTGGAAGTTTATGAAAATATGACGGCACCACTCATAAACTTCTACGCTGATAGGCTATTTGTTGTTGAAGGTAGTGAAACTCCTCAACAAACTTATGAGCCTGTGAAAAACTTTTTAAAAGGATTGATAAAGTGATTCAAAAGACACCAGCTGAAATTGTTTTAATCAAAAAGGCGTGTGAGATAACTCGAAATGCTCTTATCTATGCCAAAAGTTTGATAAAAGCAGGGGTTTCAACTTTTGATATTGACAAATCTCTAGAAAAGTTTATAATAGATAGTGGTGGTTCGCCAGCGTGTTTGGGCTATAATGGTTATCCTGCAGCGACCTGCATTTCAGTAAACGATGTGGTTGTACACGGAATCCCTAGTCAAAATACAATTTTAAAAGAAGGCGACATTGTTAGCGTTGATATTGTGGTAGCATACAAAGGCTATCATGGGGACGCAACAAGGACCTTTCCTGTCGGCGTTGTAAGCGAAGAAAAAGAAAAACTTATGAAAGTCACTAAAGAATGTTTTTTTAAAGGCATTGAAAACTTGAGGGTTGGTGACAGACTGGGAAAATTATCTTATGCTATACAACAACACGCAGAAAGCAATGGATTCTCGGTTGTCCGTGAGCTTTCAGGACATGGAATTGGTCGAAGAATGCACGAAGCGCCATCAGTATTAAACTACGGCAAAGTTACAGACGGGCCGATAATTTCTGAAAATGCAGTCTTGGCGATTGAGCCAATGATAAATGCTGGAAAGAAAGAAATTGCTATGTTGAGTGATGGTTGGGGGATTGTTACACGAGATAGACGACCTTCTGCGCATTATGAAAACACTGTTCTTTTCACAAAAACGGGGGCAGAAATCCTTACCTTGGAGCAAGATGATGAGTATTATTCGAGGTGACGTAGTTGTTTCGACTGCAGGAAAAGAAAAAAATCAGATTTTTGTTGTGGCCAAAGTTGAAGAGAATTTTTGTTGGCTAGTAGATGGCAAGCGACTGAAATTGACTAAACCGAAGAAAAAAAGCCTAAAACATGTTCAGAGGGCTTCAAAAATTGGGTTTGACGAAAGCAAACTTGATTCTGGACAAGAAAAAGTTAATGCGGAAATTAGAAAATTTTTAAAAGAAAGGAGTCTTTATGTCCAAGGAAGATGTAATTGAATTTGAGGGAGTGGTTACGGAAGTGTTGCCAAGTATGACATTTTTAGTCACACTTTCAAACGGCCATACGATAACTGCATACATCTCAGGAAAACTTAGACAAAATTTCATTAGAATTATCGAAGGGGATAAGGTAAAAATTGAAATGAGTCCGTATGACCTCTCAAAAGGAAGAATTACTTGGAGAGAAAAGGGTTAAAAAGGAGCAAAAAATGAAAGTCAGAGCATCGGTTAAACCAATGTGTGATAAATGTAAAGTCATCAAAAGAGATGGAAAAGTTATGGTTATTTGTCCAAAAGACAAAAAACACAAACAAACACAAGGTTAATTAAAAAGGAGAAAATAAGAATGGCAAGAATTGCTGGTGTTGACCTTCCAAGAGAAAAAAGATTGGAATACGGTTTGACTTATATTTACGGAATTGGCGTTGAAACTTCTAGAAATATCTGCAAAGAAACAGGAATTTCTATGGATGTTAGAGTTAAAGATTTGACAGAAGATCAAGTTGCTAAACTTCGTAACTATATCGAACATAATCTTATTGTTGAAGGTGAACTTAAATCAAAAGTTAGCATGAATATCAAAAAACTTAACGAAATCGGATGTTATCGTGGTATTCGTCATAGAAAAGGACTTCCTGTTCGTGGACAGAGCACAAAAAATAATGCAAGAACAAGAAAAGGTCCAAAGAAAATCGTTAGCGGAAGCGCTAAGAAGGGTAAGTAAGAGGTAAGATATGGCAAATGTAAAATCTGGAAAGAAAAAAGTTGTTAAAACTAGAAAAAGAATAAACAGAAATATTGAAAGAGGTCAAGTTCATATCACAACTTCTTTCAACAACAACATTATCGTGTTTACTGATACTGAAGGTAATGTTATTTCTTCTTGTTCATCTGGAAGACTTGGACTTAAAGGTTCTAAGAAAAGCACACCTTTTGCTGCTCAAACTTGCGTTGAAACAGCCGGAAAAGTTGCGCTTGACAACGGTATGAAATCTGTTGAAGTGTATGTAAAAGGACCTGGTAATGGTAGAGAAAGTGCTATTCGTTGCTTGTCTACTTTGGGCTTTAACGTTACACTTATTAAGGATGTATCTCCAATCGCTCATAACGGTTGCAGACCTCCAAAAAGAAGAAGAGTTTAAAAGGAGAGTAAAAAATGGCAAGAACTATTGAACCTGATTGCCGTCAATGTAGAAGAGAAGGTCGCAAACTTTTCCTTAAAGGCGAAAGATGTACTACAAAGAAATGTGCAATGGAAAGAAGACCTGTCATTCCTGGACAACATGGAGCTTCAAGAAAGAGAGTTACAGAATATGGACTTCAACTTCGTGAAAAGCAAAAAGTTAAGAGAATGTACGGCATTTTAGAAAAACAATTTAGAAAATATTATGAAGACGCTGTTAAAGCTAAGGGTGTTACTGGTGCAAATATGTTGTCTCTTATTGAAAGAAGACTTGACAATGTTGTGTATCGTATGGGTATCGGAGCTTCAAGAGCAGAATCTCGTCAAATCGTAAATCACGGACACATTTGTGTTAATGGCAAAAGAGTAACAATTGCATCTTACAGAGTAAAAGTTGGAGATGTTGTTTCAATCAAAGAAAACAAACAAGACCTTGATATGTTTAAAGATCTTAAAGGTATGAAGATTGTTATGCCAAAATGGTTGGAATTTGATACAGAATCTTTGACAGGCAAAATTGTTGCCCTTCCTGAAAGAGAAGATATAGATACAGATATCAAAGAACAACTTATTGTAGAGTTGTATTCGAGATAATATTAGGGGGATATTGTTATGATGGAAATGGAAAAGCCAAGAATCACTTGTGAAGAAACTGACGGAGGCTCTTTTGCAAGATTTGTGGTTGAGCCTCTTGAAAAAGGATATGGAATCACATTGGGAAACTGCATGAGAAGAACTCTCTTGTCGTCACTTCCTGGTTCGGCAGTTATAGCTTTTAGAATTGCTGGAGTTGCCCACGAATTTTCTACAATCCGTGGAGTAACAGAAGATGTTGTTGATATTGTTTTAAACTTGAAAAGTTTGGCAGTAAAATGTTCAAACTCAGACAAAAACTTTATTACTTATTTGAGAATAAGAAAAAACTCTGCAGGAGAAGTTACAGCTAGAGATTTTGAAACAAATGATCAAGTTGAAATTTTAAATCCTGACCTTCACATCTGCACAATGGACGAAGGTGCCGTATTTGATCTTGATGTTATGATCGGAAATGGTAGAGGATATGTTTCAAGTGAAGACAACAAGAGCAAATATGACGATATAGATTTTATTGCTATGGATAGCATTTTCTCACCTGTTAAAAAGGTAAACTTCAGTGTTGACCCAACTCGTGTTGGACAAAGCATTGATTATGACAAACTTGTTCTTGAAGTTACTACAAACGGAACAACTTCTGCTAGAGAAATTGTCAGCCTTGCAGGAAAAATTATCAACGAACACGTAAATTTGTTTATCGAACTTTGTGCTCAAATTGGCGATATGTCAATTTTGATTTCAAAAGAAGAAGACAAGCAAGTGAAACTTATGGAACTTCCAATTGAAGAAATGGATCTCTCTGTTCGTTCTTACAACTGTTTGAAGAGAGCAGGAATCAACAACATTCAAGATTTGCTCAAAAAGTCTAAGAGTGATATGTTTAAGGTTCGTAATCTCGGAGCTAAGTCAGTTGAAGAAGTTATTCAAAAACTTGAAAGTTATGGTTTCAGCCTTCGTAAAGACGAAGAATAAAATTTAAAAAGGAGCGATATTATGGCTAACGATAAAATTGGCAGACCTTCAAAAGAAAGAAAAGCTTTGCTTCGTGGACAAGTTTCTACACTTCTTTGGAATGGAAGAATCGAAACAACTTTGGCAAAAGCAAAATCTACTGCAAGAGTTGCTGAAAAAATCATTACACTTGCTATCAGAACATTTGAAGACACTGTAAAAGTTCTTAAAGAAGTTAAGGGCGCAGACGGAAAGAAAGTTAAAACTGAAGTTCTCAATGATGGTCCTAAGAAACTTGCAGCAAGAAGAAAGATTATGTCTTATGTTTATGATTTGCAAGAACAAAGAAAACCAAAAGAATCTATTACAGCATACAAGACTCGTATTGAAGGAATCAATCACCCAATCATTGAAAAGATTTTCAATGTATATGCACCAAAATATGCTGAAAGAGCAAAACAATCTGGTCAAGGTGGCGGATATACAAGAGTTGTTAAGCTTGGTCTTCGTAGAGGAGACGCTGCTGAAATGGCTATTGTTGAATTGGTTTAATCTAATAAAATATAAATTAAAAAAATCTCAAAATTTTATTTGGGATTTTTTTATTAAAAAATTAATTAAAATAACTAAAAAAATATATTTTTTTTGCAAAAAAAACATATATAAAAGCTATTTTTTAATAAAAAATATATTTTTAATATAATATTTGCAAAAATAATTATTAAATCATATAATAAAAATATGTTAAAAAATATCGAATTTATTGAAAATGTAGAACTTAAAAATTATTCAACAATGAAGATTGGTGGGGCTGCAAAAATTATTGTTTTTCCCAAAAACCATTATGAGTTAAAAACAGTTTTAAAAAATCTAAATGGAGAAAAGTTTTTTGTTTTAGGAAACGGAAGCAAGGTTTTGTTTGACGACTCTGGTTTTGATGGAACAATTATATCTTTAAAAAAGTTTAACAAAATTGTTGAGTATGATAATAAATGTTTGAAAGTTGGAGCCGGAGTTAATTTGTTTGCACTAAATCGTTTTTTAGCGAACAAAGGTTTAAGTGGTCTTGAATGGTCTTATGGAATTCCCGCAACGGTTGGTGGGGCTATTTTTATGAATGCTGGTAGTTTTGGGCATGAAATCTGTGAAAGCCTTTTGGAAGTTGAAGTTTTGAAAGATGGCAAAGTTCAAAAACTAAAAAGAAAAGATATTTCATTTCAATATAGAAGGTCCAACTTAGATGGATGTATAATCCTATATGCAAAGTTTCGCTTTAGACAAGGTTCTAAAGAAGAAGTTGAACTTAATATGAAAGAAACGATTGAAAAAAAGTACAATTCTCAACCCTGCAACTATCCGTCATTGGGGAGTGTATTTAAAATAATAAATGAAAAACAAGTTACATATCCATCACAATTGATTGACAAGATGGGGCTTAAAGGTGTTAAAATAGGGGGAGCAGAAATCTCAAAAAAGCATGCAGGTTTTATCATAAACACAGGAGATGCGACGGCCAAAGATGTTTTGGCTCTTGTAGAGTTTATAGAAGAAAAACTTTTGGAAGAAGGTTTTAAGCCTGAAAGGGAAATTGTTTTTTGCAAAGATTAGGAGAGCTTATGAAAGCAGTTATACAAGTTGTAAAAGATGCCGAATTGACGGTATATGACAAACTTATTTCAAAAATTGGACAAGGTATAGTTGTCTTTTTTTGTGTAGAAAAAGGTGACGAAGAAGAAAAATTGCAATATTTTTCTAAAAAAATAGCAAATTTAAGGATTTTTTCAGACGAAAACGGAAAAACAAATCTTTCTGTTCAAGATGTAAAGGGAGAGATTTTGTTGGTTTCACAATTTACTTTAGCAGGAGATTGTGAGCATGGGAATCGTCCTTATTTTATAAATGCAGAAGCTCCTGAGAGAGCAAACCGAATGTATGAAGAACTTGGCAAAATGATTAGAGAGACATATGATATTCCGGTGAAGATGGGGGCATTTGGAGAAGAAATGATTATCAAACAAACCAACGATGGACCTTTTACTATCCTTTTAGAAAAATAGAAAATTTCTTTGAAACGTTTGCCTATAACTTGAAAATTTGTTTTATTATTGATAAAATATATCCATAAGGAGTTTTTATGCTTTTATTTGGCGATTATCATACACATTCTATATATTCAAGACATAATCACGGCAAAGGAACAGTTCTTGAAAATGCTTCAGTTGCAGCAGACAAAGGCTTGAAACAAATTGCGATCACTGACCATGGGTTTAACCATCAAGCATTTGGAATCAAAAGAAAAAATATTCCTCAACTCCACGAAGATATTATGAATGCAAAAGAAATAACAGGAGTTGATATTTTGCTGGGGGTAGAGTCAAATATTATTTCTTTAGATGGACATATTGACATAAAAGAAGAAGATTACGAATTTTTAGATATCCTTTTAATGGGTTATCATAGGTTGGTTCGTACAAACACACTCAAAGACAGTGTGTTGCTCCATTGGTCAAATATTTATGACAAAGCTTTTAAGCCTAGCAAAGAAAGAATAAACAGAAATACAACTGCATTTTTAAAAACTTTGGACAAGCATCCAATTGATGTTATTACACATTTAAATTACGGTTTTCAAACAGACACTATAGCCGTTGCGAAAATGGCAAAACAAAAAGGTGTTTATGTTGAGTTGAACGGTAAAAGGATCAATTTTACAGAAGAAGAAATTGAAATTATGGCGGCTGAAGGAGTAAAGTTTATTTTAAACTCAGATGCGCATAGACCAGAAAAAGTGGGAGAAGTTAACAATGGAATGAATTTGGTTTACAAACTCAACATTCCAACTGCTCAGGTTGTAAATGTCGACAAATTGCCAAAATTTCATAAAAAAAGAGGAAATTAATGAGTTTTTCAAGATCTTCAAAAGAAGAAATCTTAAAAGTTGAATTTGAGGACGATTCATGCGCCCTCGCTTTTTTGTCGGGATTAATTCATTCTTGTGGACAAATTGAAAAAAGTGGAAGCAAGATTTATATAAAAATAGTTTCAGATGTTGAAAGTTTGTTTTCTTACTGTCAAAAAATTATAAAAAAGCTTTATGGCGACAATGTAGAAGCAGAAATTTCTGAAAATTATAATATTAATAAAAACACATACTTTGAAATTGCCTTTGAGGTTGAAAAATTTAAACCTCTTTTGCTTGATGTGGGGGTTGTTGAAATCTCTGAATCTGGTTTGTCATTTAATTTTGACATTGACAACCATTTGCTTATAGAAGACGAAGCAAAAAGGGCGTTCATAAAAGGGGTATATATTGGTGCAAGCACTTCAAGTATAAAGCTTTCAGCAGAAACCTATCAAAGTTGTGGTTCGGGCTATCATTTAGAATTTGTTTCACAAAGCCATAAATTTTTGATTGATTTTTCAAATATTTTGGCAGAATACAATATAATTGGAAAAATTTTTGAAAGAAAAAATTCTTTTGTATTGTATGTAAAAGACGTAAACACAATTCAAGACTTATTGGCTTTGGTTGGTGCAAATGAAAGTGTTTTGAATTTGAGCAATGAGATAATAACTAGAGAACTTAGAAACAAAGTCAATCGTCAAGTTAACTGTATAAATGCAAATATAAACAAGACTGTTGAAGCTAGTATGAAACAAGTAAATGCAATCAATACAATAATCAATACAATCGGTCTTGAGAGTTTGCCAGAAGATTTACAGGAAGTTGCTGTTTTGCGATTGGCAAATAAAGAAGAAAGTTTAGACGAACTTATAAAGCTTTCGACGATTCAACTTACTAGATCTGGATTGAATCATAGATTTAGAAAACTTATAAAAATAGCTAGCTCTTTGGAGGAATAATGGGAGAATTTGTACATTTGCACTGTCATACCGAATATTCTTTGTTGGACGGCATTGCAAGAATTAAGAAGCTTGTTGAAATGGCAAAAGAAAGTGGCGCAAGAGCTGTTGCTATTACTGACCACGGAAATATGTATGGCACTTTGCAATTTTATGAAGAATGTATCACAAGTGGGATTAAACCAATTCTTGGCTGTGAATTTTATATTTGCAACGACTTGACAAAAAAGCAAGGAAAGGACGACATAGGACACCTTGTTTTGCTTGCTAAAAATGAAGAGGGTTTTCACAATTTGTTAAAACTTAATGAAATTGCTTATTGCGAGGGGTTTTATTACAAACCAAGAATAGATTATAAAGTTTTAGAAAAACACACAAAGGGTGTAATTTGCCTTTCGGCTTGTTTGGCAGGGCACATTCCAACGCTAATTACTCAAAGGCGTTTTGACGAAGCAGAAGCCCTTACTCTTAAAATGAAGGGTATGTTTGAAGAGGGGGACTTTTATTTAGAAGTTCAAGACCACGGCATTCCAGAACAAAAACTTGTCAATCAAAAATTGGCAGAATTTTCAAAAAAGCACAATATCAAACTTGTAGCTACAAATGACGTGCATTATTTAACCAAAGACGATGCTGAAATGCAAGACGTTTTGATGTGTGTCCAAATGGGTAAGTTTTATGATGACCCGGACAGAATGAAGTTTTCTACAGACGAATTTTATTTGAAGTCCTATGACGAAATGAAAGAAGCCATGAGTGGTTTGGAAGAGTCTCTTGAAACAACTTTGGAAATAGCTGATAAATGTAACGTTGTAATAAAAACAAAATCTTTGGCAGAAAACCCAAATGTTGACCAAGTATATAAATTGCCTGCAGACAAAAACTACATTCCAGTTTATCAACCAAGCACAGGAGAAACGCCCTATGAATTTTTGAGAAGAATTTCTTATGAAGGACTTCACAAAAACTATAAAGAAATTACTCAAGAGCTTATCGATCGTTTAGAAATGGAACTTGGGGTTATTAAAGATCAAGGGTTTGTTGAATATTTCTTGATTGTATGGGATTATATTAATTATGCAAAAAGTGTAGGAATTCCTGTCGGACCAGGACGTGGAAGTGGGGCAGGAAGTTTGGTTGCTTATTGTTCGGGCATTACGAGAGTTGACCCTATGCGTTATAATTTGTTCTTTGAAAGATTTATCAACAAAGAAAGAGTGTCAATGCCTGACTTTGACGTTGACTTTTGTATGGACAGAAGAGGCGAGGTTATCGAATATGTAAAACGTCGTTACGGCGAAGATCACGTTGCTTGTATTGTAACTTTTGGTTGTATGCAAGCTAAAAACGCAATTCGAGACGTAGCAAGAGTTTTGAGAATGCCTATTCCTGATGTTGTAAAGATAACTAAACTTATTCCAAGTAGATTGCCTGATGGAATAAAAAGACCTCCAGTATTGAAATATTATTTTGGAACAACAGGAAAACCTGAAAATGATAAATATATAATTCCAGAGTTGAGAGAACTTTATGATAACGACGAAAATGTCAGAAAAATTGCAGACATGGCGATCAAACTCGAAGGTGTGCCAAGAAATACTTCTCAACATGCTTGTGGAGTTTTGATTGCTCCTGAAGCCGTTTCTAATTTCGTTCCAGTTGCCAAATCAGAAGACGAGAGAGTAACTCAATATAATATGATTGAGTTGGAGCATATGGGGTTGCTCAAGATGGACTTTTTGGGACTCAGAACTTTGACTGACATCAAAAAGACTTGTGATTATGTTTATGAAAATTATGGAATCACGATTGATTTCTATGATATGGAATATGACGACCCAAATGTCTTTGCCTTGATTGCGAATGGTGAAACGGATGCGGTGTTCCAACTTGAAAGTGCCGGAATGAAAAAGTTTATGAAGGACTTGAAACCTTCTTGTATGGACGATATTATTGCTGGAGTTTCGCTCTATCGTCCAGGGCCTATGGATTTTATTCCTAAATTTGTAAAAAACAAACAAGATCCTTCACAAGTTGTTTATGACGACCCTTGTCTTGAAGATATCTTGGACGTTACATATGGCTGTATTGTTTATCAAGAACAAGTTATGAAAATCGTTCAAGTTATGGGTGGATATAGTATGGGACAAGCAGATAACATCCGTCGTATTATGGGTAAAAAGCAAGTAGAAAAGATTGATAAAGAACGTGAAAAGTTTATCAATGGTTGGGAAGATCCAACAGGCCAAAAAAGTATTCCAGGTGCAGTAAAACTTGGACACGACAAAGATGTTGCAGAAAAAATATTCAATGAAATGAAAGAGTTCGCAAAATATGCATTCAACAAATCCCACGCTGCTGCTTATTCTTATGTTTCTTATCAAACAGCCTATCTCAAGTGTTATTATGAAACTGAATTTATTACGGCTATTTTGAATGACCGTATTTCGAATGCTGACGATATTAGAAAATATGTTTCTTTTGCAACAAGTGAAAATATTTCTGTATTGCCTCCTCACGTAAACAAGAGCAAATCTGACTTCAAAACCGAAGACAAGTGTATTCGTTTTGGCCTTGGTGGTTTGAAACACGTTGGAACGGCAGTTACGGATAATATTGTTAAAGAAAGAGAAGAAAATGGCGAGTTTAAATCGTTTGAAGATTTTGTAACCCGTGCAGTAAATGTAGGTGTAAACAAAAAGGCCATCGAATGTTTGATTTTGAGTGGGGCTTGTGACTGTTTTGGATATAATCGTTCTCAATATATGGCCGTTTATGAAAAAATTGTGGAAAGAGCAGTTAAAGACAAGAAGAGCAGTCAGATTGGACAGATATCTTTCTTTGGCGAAATGGATATTAAAGATACAATAGATTATCCAGATATTAAAGAATTCAACAAAAAGACTCTTCTCAAACACGAAAGAGAGATTATAGGTGTTTATATGTCAGGACACCCTCTTCAAGATTATACAAAGAAATTTGAAAGTTTCAATCTTTCTTCTGAAATGTTGGCTGGTTATCAAGAAGAAGAATTTGAAGCTGGCGAAGAGACTGAAATTGAAGATCAAGAAGTAGAATCTCACGGCTCGGCATTGCAAGATGGGCAAGCTTTTGTTTGTGGTGGAATTATTACAGAAGTTTCTATAAAAAGAAACAAGGCTGGCAGAGATATGTGCTATCTTAAGCTTGAAGACTTAAAAGGAACTTTAGAGATTACATTCTTCTCAAATGCTGTTTCAAAATATAGAGAATTGTTGGTAGAGGACAATCTTGTTACAATAAAGGGCAGAATAAATATCAGAGAGGGGATGCCTCCGTCTGCAGTTGGAGAAGTGGTAGTTCTTTGGAGCGAGGAAGAAGAAAAGGTGCAAAAAGCAAAGCCAAAAGAAAAGGTTTATTTGCGATTTGACACAAAAAACCCAGATATTTATAGCAAGGTGAAAAACTCTTTAAATTCATATGTAGGAGATACACAAGTTGTTATCAAATGTACGAGTTCAAACAAAGCTTTTGCTTATCAAGAAAATGTAAGGGTAAATAACTATTTGATAAACGAACTTAGTGGAATAATCGGAAGCGAAAACATAATTGTAAAATAATGGAGAATAGTATGAAAGTTTTGGTTTTAACAAGTGGAGGAGATGCTCCAGGAATGAACAAGTTTTTGACAGAGGTTTACAAAAAGTGTAAAGACCTTTATTTCGCTTATGCTGGATTCACTGGGCTTGTAAATGGCGAAATTTATCCGTTTAAAGACGTATTTGATGCTAGGTTGACAAATTGTGCGGGGAGCATGATAAAATCCTCTCGTTGTCCAGAATTTAAGCAAGCCCGAGTCTTCAACAAGGCTTTGAAAAATGCTAAAGATTTTGATGTTGTGATTATTTTGGGGGGCAATGGCTCTGAAAAAGGAGCAAAACGACTTTATGAAAACGGAGTTAATACAATCTTCGTTCCGGGGACAATTGATAATGATGTAGACGATTGTTCTTATAGCATTGGTTTTTCTACTGCTGTTAAAGAGGGTGTATATACTGTAGAAAACACTATGCCAAGTATCGTTGCTTTCAACAATGCGTGTCTTTTTGAAGTAATGGGAAGAGAAAGTGCAGAGATATGTAAAACAGTTGCTAAACAGGTCGATGCAGATTATATTGTTGCTGACAAACCGGATTATGAAGAACTTAAAAATGTGGTTTTGAAAAGATATATCAAAAATGAAAGTGCTTGCATTATTGTTAGAGAAAATATTTGCCCTATTGACGAAATGGCAAAAAAATTGAATGAACTTTTAGGAATGGATATTGTAAAAACTCAAATAGTTGGAAGAACTCAAAGGGGTGGAGCTCCTACAGCAGAAGAACTTTCAATGGCAAAAAAATATGCCCAAGAAGTTTGTCATTGCATCAATTCAAAAGTGTTTGGTGTGAGAATCTTGGCAGATAAAGAGTATAAAATTGTGACCAAAGAATTTAAATAATAAAAAAGCGTAAAATATTACGCTTTTTTTAATTAAATTTCATAAAACAAGAGATTTTTTATATTTTATTTAATATTTTTTACATTTTTATTGTTTTTTTAATTTTCTAACAATATTTTTAAATATGAAAATTTAATAAGAGAAGAAAAGTTTTGTTTATTTGAGTGGTAATTTTCACTTATTAAATCAGATAGGATTTCACATTGACTATCAATAGATTTTTTTAGTTTGTCAAAAGAAGAATCGTCTTTTGAAACTGTTTCAAGATTTGTCATATTTGCAATAAGCAAAGAGAAAATATTGTTGCATTCAAGTTTTGCTTTTGTTAAGTCATACAAAGAGGTGTCCAAGCTGACTGCTATATCATAAAGTTTTTGATATGTTTCGAAAGGAGAATTAAGACAATTTTGGACAACTTTTTTTTCATCATTTGAAAAAGATCCGGAAATAGAAGTAGAAGATACCTCAATTTTCAAAACCTCGCAGTTGATCCCTTGAACCGAAAGGTTTGCTTTAACTTTTTCTGCGTCATTATAATTTTCATATGCGCTTGCCAAGAGATAAAAAGTTTCTTCTTTTTTGTAAATATAACCTGCTCCATTTTTTGATTGAATGTCACTACACATAGATTGAAGTTCGGTTTTAGAGGTGTTTTTAGCAGTTGAGAGAGCAAAAATATTTTTTGTTTCAGAACTCAAGGTTGTTGAAAATTGTAAAACATCTGAACTTATTAATACACTTGAAAAAAGATAACCACAAGAGATGCAGGTCAAAAGGCCGATTAAGACTAGAGCTGTTGAGAAAAATCTTTTCATAGCAATAGTGTATTAGAAAAAAAATTGTTTTATGATAAAATAAATTAGCGATTTGTTTTTATTTTTGAATTTTGTTTGATATAATCATTATATGAAAATGAGATTTAATTTTTTTAGAAGAAAACCTAAAATAGGTGTCGCATTTGGTGGTGGAGGAGCAAGGGGCCTTTCTCATATAGGCGTTATTAGAGCTTTTGAAGAGTTTGGGTTGGAGTTTGACTATGTGGCCGGCACAAGTGTAGGCAGTTTGATAGGCGCTGCTTATGCCAATGGTATGTCTTGGAAACAAATTTATGATATTGCAAAAAAATTGAAGGTTAAGGACATAAAAACAAATATGTTTATGCCTTCAAAAACAGAGGGGCTACAAAAATTGGCTATTGAAAGTTTTGGAGATATTGATATAAAAGATCTTGAAAAACCTTATTCTGCAGTAGCCGTAGACCTGAAAACGACAAAAGAGGTTTGTATAAGTTCTGGCAATTTAGCAAAAGCGATTGCAGGAAGTTGTTGTGTTCCTGGGATTTTCCAACCAGTTGAATTTGGAGAGAAATTGTTCTGTGATGGAGGTCTTCAAAATACAATTCCGGCAAACATTCCTAGATATTTCAATTGTGATTATGTGATTGCGGTGGATTGCAACAGCACAAGAACTTATGGTACAGACAGCTCAAAGATTTTGGACGTTTTGGGGTGCTCGATAAGAATATTAATGAAAAGTAATGCAGTAAAGGGGTATATGTGTGCTGACCTAGTTATAGCGACAGACAATAAAAGGTTTAAATCAACAAAACTTGATGGTTTGGACGAAATGGTAGACGAAGGGTATAAAAATGCAATAGATTTAATGCCTAAGATATTGCAAATTTTCAAAGGGAAGTGGCCGAAGAAGAAAAACAAAGATTTTGACAAAGGAGAAATTGAGTTTATTTGAAAAAGCTTGTATCAAAAATTAAAATCGATAAGAATGTCTTGTTAAAGACATTTTTTCTTATTTTGCTATCGATTTTGCTTATCTTTTTCTTAATAAACCACACTTATTTACAATTTTTAGCAAACGGTTTCAATCAAATTGCAAAAGCAGACTTGCAAGTATACTTTTTTGATGTTGGACAAGCGTCTTCTAGTTTGATTATATTTCCAAATGATTGCTCTATGCTTATAGATACAGGGAGTAAAGACAGTAGAAATGAACTTCTTTCTCAACTTGATGTGGCTTTGTCGGAAAATGGACTTAAAAAGATAGATTTTTTGCTTTTGACACATTCTGACGCAGATCATACAGGTGGAGTCAAGTCGGTTTTAGACAAATATCAAGTTGACAATATTTATAGACCAAAGCTAACCTCAGATAGTTCTTTAGAAAATGAAATTGATTTTAAAAGAGTTGAAACATTGACATATGCAGAAGCTATTTCGAGCATAATGTCTGAGCCTAATTGTGAAGTTTCTTGTGTAGAGAAAAGATTTATAGATTTTGGCGATGCGTTTGTTTCTATTTATCCAGGCGAAAAAGAAAAATATTCTGAAACAAATGCTTATTCTCCGTTTGTAACAGTTTCTTTTGAAAATAAAACTTTTTTGTTTACAGGAGATGTTACGCAAGAGAGGGAAGAAGAGTTTTTGGACGATATTGAAATGTTAAATTTGCAAATTGATTTTTTGTCTGTTTCGCATCATGGTTCTAAATATAGTTCTTCTGAAAGATTTTTGGAGGCGATAAGTCCGAAATATTCTTTTGTTTCGGCCGGAGACAAAACTCATCCTAGCAATGAAGTTTTGCATCGATTGAAAGGGGTTGGCGTCGAAGAGGTATTTTGTACAAAAACGCAGGGAATGTTGGCAGTAGGAATATTTGACGATGGTGACTTTAAGATAAAGATGGAAACAAATTATATAGATTTGCCGTTTATAATTGTCTTATTGTTTTGTGGGTGTTTTGCTGTTTTAAAAATTGACTTTTATAATTTGAAATATTACAACCGAAAATATTTTAAACATTTTTGATGGTTCGGACTTGAATTAGTTAAATGAAATATAAAAAACACTTTGTAATAACAAAAGTTTGTGATACAATAATCATATGAACACAAAACAATTCAACAAAATCGTTATAGTGTCGCTTTGTGATAGATATACCAAGAAATTGGCAAAATTTCTATCTCAAAGCTTAGATATGATGTTTTGTGACACTAAAGATTTGATCGAATATGAGTTAATTGATAAAAAGACTTTAAAAAAATTTGCTTCTAAAGAATATTTAAAAAATGCTGAGCGCTCGGTGTTTAGGCATATAGCATCATATACAAACATATTAGTAAATATAAATTTTGATTATCTTGTTCACAACATAGATTTATTGAAAGAAAACAGTTTAATCATTTTTGTCAGACTGCCGAAAATTTTTATAAAAGAAAATTCAAATGTTATACAAAATATAGCTTATGACGAGAGGACAAAAAGATTGGAAGGGGTTTGTGATCTAACTGTCAACGTAAAAAAACTTGAAATAGATTTTGTTGCACGCAAAATTATTGAGGAAATTGGAGGAATTTTATGAAACTAGTCCAAAAAGCAATAAATTATTTAAACGCACTTTCTGCAGAAACAATCACAAATGCAAAGTCTGGTCACCTTGGAACTTCACTGGGGGCTTCTTCTATACTATTTGCATTATTTAAAGATCATTACAATTTTGATGTAAGCGATACAGACTTTTTAAATAGAGACAGGTTTGTTATGTCTGCAGGCCACGCTAGCCCATTGTATTATAGCTTGTTGTCAATGTTTGGGTTTAATGTATCTTTGCAAGATTTGAAAGAATTTAGAAAATATGGTTCAAAAACTCCTGGACATCCAGAGTATAGAGTGACCGAGGGTGTTGAAGTGTCAACAGGGCCTTTAGGTCAAGGTGTTGCAAATGCTGTTGGTATGGCAATTGCCGAAACTGTTATGGAAGAAAGGTTCAATACTGTCGGTTTTGAGATTATAAACAATTATACTTATTGTTTTGTTGGCGACGGTTGTTTGATGGAAGGCGTTGCAAATGAAGCAGTTAGTTTGGCAGGAAACCTCAAACTAAACAAATTGATTTTGCTTTATGACAGCAATGATGTGACGATTGATGGTGCTGTAAGTCTTGCAAATAGAGAAAATGTAGCAAAAAAGTTTGCTGCTATGGGTTGGAATGTAATCAAGGTTGCAAAGGGTAATAGTTATTTTGCTTGTACAAAAGCAATTGCTAGAGCAAAAAAAAGCACAAAACCTACAATTATTATTTTCAATACGACAATTGGAATTGGCACTCAAAAAGAGGGAACTTCGGCTGTTCATGCTGCAGTTCTGTCAGACGAAGAACTTGCAACATTTAAGCAAAACTTGAATGTTAAAGAAAGTTTTTATATCCCTAGTGATGTTAGAGAGCTTTGTATGGCTGCGACAAGAAGAGGAAAACTCAATCACGAAAAATGGAACCAAAACTTGGCGATTTATTCTAGCACACACCCAGAGCTTTACAAGTCTTTTTTGTCATTTTTTGATAGAAAAAAAATCAACTATGAAAGAATCTTAAAAAACATTTCAAAATATGATGGTCAAAGTACTAGAAAAATCAATCACAATGCGCTAAACGAACTAGCTTATCAATGTCCACAACTTATTGGTGGAACTGCCGACCTAGGGCCTTCAACATTGGCGACTCTTGACAATGCAGGAAACTTTTCTGCAGGCTTTAAAAGAGGAAAAAATCTTCATTATGGAATAAGAGAACACGCAATGTCAGCTATCGCAAATGGAATTTCTTTGTATGAAGATTTCATAACCTTTGATTCTACATTTTTGGCATTTTCAAATTATGCAACTCCAGCATTAAGAATGAGAGCTCTTATGAAACTGCCAGTAATGTCGTTTTTTACGCACGACTCTTTAGCTGTTGGGCAAGATGGACCAACGCATCAACCAATCGAACAACTTAGTCAACTTAGAGCAATTGTTGACAACACTGTTTTCAGACCTTGTGATTACAAAGAATTGGTTGCAGGCTATAATGTTTGTTTGAGGGGATATCAACCCGTTTGTTTCGCTCTATCAAGACAAGACATTTCAAAGATTGAAGGAACTTCATATGAGGGGGCTTGTTTTGGAGGCTATTTGATTGAAAATGCTTCAGCAAAACCGGAAATTGTGCTAGTGGCTTCAGGAGCTGAAGTAGAACTAGCTGTTAATGTGGCAAAAGAACTTAGAAAAAAACACGAAGTTAATGTTGTTTCAATGCCATCTATAGAAGTTTTTGAAAAACAAACAAATGCTTACAAAAACAAGATTGTTAGCAAGGAAGCAAAGTTGGTTGTTTCTATCGAAGCAAGCAACGACACAAAATGGTTGAAAGTTTTGGGACCAAATGGAGTGTTGTTTGGTGTTGAGACTTATATGGGAAGTGGAAAAGGTGAGGAGGTTATGTCAAAAGCCGGATTCACAGTTAAAAATATTGTTAAATTTGTAGAAACTAAATTAAAAGACAAAAGCAGATAAAATATCTGCTTTTTTGACAATTTTTTACGCCGAAGAATAAATCTCTATGTAATATAATTTTCATAGGAGATATTTATGTTAAAAAGAAAAAGCATCGTGTTAAGCGATGCTCAAAATGAATCAAACAAAAAAGCTGTGTTGACAATGGAAGAAGATGGGATTGGAATTAAAGGTTGTTTAAGGCTTTATAATTTCTCTTCTTCTTTAACAGGGGTGTCTTCACTTGGGTTTTATGTAAATCAAAAGATTTATAAAGCAGGACTAACCTTTAAGTCTAATATGCTTTATGAATTTTTTTTGGATCTAAAAGAGATTCCAAACAAATTTTCTTGTGCAGTAGTAAATTTTCAGAATGCTAATCCGACCCCTATTTTATACGGAACTAGTGAGGGGTCTTCAGACGAAATTTATGGAGAAATCATATCTCAAATGGCGACTGACAATTCAAAATCCAAAGCAGAAGAATTGCTTGACAAATATGATGTGGATTTTGAAGAAGAAGAAAAAATCGTTGTTGAAAAAGAGATTGACGAAGCGTTGTGTCAAAACTGTGACAACTGTGCAAACTGTATATATAAAAAATATTTTTATGAAAATCAATCAGAAAAACAGGAAGAGGATCCTTCTGAGAATCAAGAAGAATTTATTCCAGAAGAACAACAAGTTGAAACACCTGCATTTTTTGAGAAATTAAAACCTCAAATAGATAGGCTTTTTGAGAAGAATCCCATAGAAAACAATTTGCAAACGCTTATTCCGAATTCGAAATGGGTGAAAATAGATTATGAGGACGATGGGGATTTTTATGTTTTTGGATTGCTATATAGTGAAAATAAAAACGTAAAATATGTCTGCTATGGAGTTCCTGCTGTATTTGAGGAAGAACCTCCAAAAGAATTGTCGGGTTATCCTATATGGTTGCCCTTAAACAAAGAAAACGAAAAGGGGTTTGGGTATTGGTTGACATATCAAGACGCTATTACAGGAGAACCTATTAAGGCTGTTATTGATTAAAACTTCAAACCCTCAATTTTTTTGATGTGAACAACATTTGTATATGAAGACATATCGTCGATCAGAGAATATCTGTCCGTGCGCCAAGTTGTTCGTTTAAATGTGGCTACAGACAAAACTTTTTTATTTGACGAGTTGTAAACCACTTGAATATCGAAATTGAAAAGCCAATAGTTGTTGTATGGGTTTATCCAGATACCACTACAAAAACTAGATTTTGGGTCTTCTATGTTTGTATAATAAGTGATAACTTTGCCCTGCATATCCATAAAAAATTTAAGTACTTTATATTGAGATAAGTCAGGCACAGGTTCTACAATATATGCTGTGGTGCTTGGCAAAAGCCCTGAAGTATAGCCCAAATTGAGGTTTGGGTCTGGGCTGTTTTTATCATAGACAGTTTCCCATACGAGCCCTCCACCACCACCAGAAGAAGAGTTTTGTTCTAGGGTGTCTAAGCGAGCGTCAAGTTCTGTAATTATGGATGTTTTTGCCTCCAAAGAATCAATGCTAGAAGAAAGTTCTGGCAAAATATTTGTTTTTTCTTTTAAATCATTTAATTGATCTGTTAGCGCAGAAATCCCATTAGTTTTTTCTTTAAGAGACTCTAGGCTTTGAGTGTTTTCTTCCAAGCTTGGAATTATCGTTTTTGTTAAGAAAGAAATTTGTTTTTTCAATTCTTCAACTTCAACTTCTACTTGTTCTTGTTTCATAAAAAAACTCCTTTTTAGCACAATTTTAAGTGTCATAAAGGAGTTTTTCAAGTTTTTATGTCATTATTTTTTAATTTTTTGTTTTTTCTTTTTCATAAACACCCATGCGAATACAATTCCCAACACAGCAATGATAAGAGTGATGCAAGTAATAATAATTGGATTGATTCCATCAGGAGAAATGTCTTTGGTTTTTAAATAGCCATAATAAACTTCGTTTTCATAAAGATATGCGATGGCTGTATAGTCCGATTTGTTTTTAAACCCTTCGTAGAGAAAAATTCGTTCGTTCTTTTTCAAAGTTATAGAAGTTTCAACTATTTCATTGTCTAGTTTTTGATATACGATAGAGTCTTTATTTGTTTCTGCATTAAAGTTTGGTATAGAAACTATTGCTTTGGTTTTAGGTGTTACAAGTTCTGCATAAATAAACCCATCTATTTCGTCGTATTGAAGAACCTTATAAAAAATATCTATTCCGTCTGTATATTGTTTTGGTCCTCCGTTTTCAAATTCGATATTAATTTCTGTTTTGTTTTCAACTTTTTTCAATTTTTCTGAACTTTGATTAAAAGATTGATATATGTAGGCATAATTTGCAGTAACTATATAGGTCGAGCCCTCTGAGTCTGCATAGGCTACATTTGGTATAAAAATAAACATCAATATAAACAATAATGCACACAACTTTTTCATATAAAAATGATATATTTTTGGAAAAAAAATGTCAAGAAAATTCATTTAATGAAAAAATCTTGCAAGATAACAAGTTTTTGTTTTACAAGATTTTATTTAATTTTTTTGAGGCTGAGGGGCAGTGTAAAAGTTTTTGAAAGCAAAAATTTGTCAAAAATTGTGCTATTTAAAAATGTTGTCAAATAAAATAGCATAAGAGGTTGACGATGTTTTTGACAATAAAAAAGAAAGTTTTGATAGTGTGTTTGTGTGTTTTAGTAGTGTTTTCTGTTGTCGGAATATATTTTGGTGTAAGGGCAACCATGACAAAGCCCAATGTCGCTCCTGTAGTAGTCGTTGATGCAGGGCATGGAGGGCTCGATGTCAAGTAAAGACTGTTAAATTTTTTATATTTTCTCAAAAAAAATTGCCATATATCCAAAATCGGATATATGG
>SVIR01000017.1 GCA_015069395.1 Clostridiales bacterium | reverse complement strand
TTGACAAACATGGTGGCAGCTTGGGATCTACAAACTGTGTATCATATTTGTTCAAAAACAAAGGTATAGTTATTGTGGTAGACGTTAAAGACGTTGACTCTCTTATGCTTGATGCTATCGAAGAGGGCGCAGTAGACGTTTTCGAAGAAGAAGACAGCGTAGAAATCGTTACAGAGCCAAACAAACATTTGGATATGAAAGAATCATTGGAAGCAAAAGGTTACAACGTTGTTTCAGCCGAAACAGCACTTGTTCCTGACCTTTATGTTGATTTAGATTCTGATCAAACGGGAAAGTTCCAAAGAATGATCGATGCTTTGGAAGACTTAGACGATGTTCAAGAAGTTTATCACAATGTAAATCTTGACGAAGAATAATTTTTAAAGACACTCTAAACGGGTGTTTTTTTATTGTATATTGATATTATCATTTGACAAAATAACTCCTTTTCAATTAAAATTATTGTATGAGAATTTTAGGAATTGACCCAGGTTACGCCATAGTGGGATACGGAATCATTGATACTCACAAAAACAATGCTGTTGTTGATTATGGGGTTATAGAAACCCCAAAAGAAGACCCTTTGCCAGTGAGATTGCAAACAATTGAAGAAGCTTTAAGGGTTTTGTTTGAAACTTATAAACCTGACGAAGTTGCTGTTGAAGAATTGTTTTATTTTAAAAACCAAAAGACTGTCATTCAAGTTGCACAAGCAAGAGGGGTTATAGTTTTAGCTAGCCAAAAATATTGTGGCAGAACTTTTGAATACACTCCGATTCAAATCAAGCAGGCGCTTACGGGAAATGGGAGGGCTGACAAAAAACAGATGCAATTTATGGTAAAAAGTGTTTTAGGGCTTTCTAGTATTCCAAGACCTGACGATGCGGCTGATGCTTTGGCTGTTGCTATTTGTCACAGTCAAATAAATCCAAATCTAAATTTCAATATGATGCAATAAAGGAGATAAAATGATAGCTTATCTTGTTGGAACAATTGAAGAAAAAAGAGAAAACTTTCTTATAATCGATGTAAACGGCATTGGTTACGAACTCGCAATTTCAAACAACACACTTGTTTCTCTTCCAATGGAAGGTGAAACAGCAAAGGTTTTGACTTATATGCAAGTAAAAGAAGATGGGGTGTGTCTATATGGTTTTGCAAACGAAGAAGAAAAGCTTATGTTTTTAAGACTTATTACCGTTTCAGGAATTGGCCCAAAAATGGCGATTTCAATTCTTTCTGGATTGAAACTATCTGACTTGATAATAGCCATTCTAAATGAAGATGCAAACTTATTATCAAAAATTAAAGGTCTCGGAAAAAAAAGTGCAGAACGTATTTGTTTGGAACTTAAAGACAAGGTATCAACAACATCTATTGAACTAGACGCTGGTCAAACCTATGCTCAAAACTATAATGAAACCGCATTAAACGATGCTGTAGAAACACTTATTAGTTTGGGAGTAAACAAAAATGAAGCTTATCGTTTAGCAAGAAGCAAAGCTTCACAAGATGCAACGGCTGAAGAAATTATTTTAAAAGTCTTAAAAGAGCTAGGCAGATAAAAATCAAGATATTGTGGTAGTATGCAATATAAGTATTGAATACTACACAAAATGAGGTGTATAATGGAAGATAGATTTATAACAAGCACAAAAAATTGGACAGATGCGGAAATAGAAAATTCTCTTAGGCCAACAACCTTAAATGATTATGTAGGACAGGATAAAGTTAAAGAAAGCTTGGAGATTTATATCAAGGCTGCAAAGTCAAGAAAAGATGCTCTTGACCATGTATTATTGTATGGACCTCCAGGGCTTGGAAAAACAACGTTGTCACATATTATAGCAAACGAATTGGGGTCTCAATTTAAAATCACTTCAGGTCCTGCTATCGAACATGCTGCAGATTTGGCAGCTATATTGACAAACTTGGGCAAGAATGATGTCCTTTTTATCGACGAAATTCATAGATTGAACAAAACTGTTGAAGAAATTTTGTATCCTGCTATGGAAGATTTCGCTCTTGATTTTATCGTAGGAAAAGGCCCTTCTGCAAAAAATATGCGTTTGAAGATTCAACCTTTTACTTTGATTGGTGCTACAACTAAAGCTGGTATGCTTACAAGCCCATTGAGAGACAGATTTGGTGTTATTTGTCGTTTGGAACTTTATTCTGACGACGAGTTGAAAATTATTGTAAAACGTTCAGCAAAGATTTTAAACATTGAAATTGACGACCAAGCAAGCCTTGATATTGCAAAACGTTCTAGAGGAACCCCAAGAATTGCGAACCGTTTACTTAAAAGAGTGAGAGATTACGCTGAGGTTTTGGGAACCGGAAAAATTACAAAAGCTATCGCAGACCAAGCTTTAGCAAAAATGGAAATTGACGACTTAGGACTCGATTTTATCGATAGAAAGATATTAGAAAGTATAATCCACAAATTTGGTGGAGGACCAGTGGGTCTTGATACACTTTCTGCTACAATTTGCGAAGATTCAAGCACGATTGAAGATGTTTACGAACCATATCTTCTTCAACTTGGTTTTATTGCAAGAACACCAAGAGGCCGAGTAGCTCTTGAGAATGCTTATAGACATCTTGGCTTGGAACCGAAAATAAATTAAAAGAGGAAAAAATGCAAAAAGAACTTTTAAAGTCGACATATTATTATGATTTGCCACAAGAACAAATAGCACAAACACCTTTAGAGCCTCGAGACTCCTCTAGGCTTTTGTGTTTTAACCGAAATTCAAAAAAAATAGAACATAAGAACTTTTATGATATTTTAAATTTCTTAAAAAAAGGCGATATATTAGTCGTAAACAACAGCAAAGTTCTTCCTGCAAGATTGTTCGGCTATAAAACAACAACAGGCGCAAAAATTGAAATTTTGCTCCAAAAACGAAAAGACTTGCACAACTGGGAAGTCATTGCAAAGCCAACAAAGAGGCTGTCTGTCGGGACAGAAATTGTTTTTAATGAAAATATAAAGTGCATCGTTACAGAAAAGGGCGAATATGGGGCTTGTAAAGTTGAATTTGTTTATAGTGACAGAAAATCTTTTGAAGAGCATTTAATTGAAATAGGAACAATGCCTCTTCCTCCATATATAAAAGAAAAACTTAAAAATCAAGATCGATATCAGACTGTTTATGCAAAAATAGATGGTTCTAGTGCTGCACCTACAGCAGGTCTTCACTTTACAAAAGAACTTATAGAAAAAGTTAAAGAAAAGGGAGTAGAAATTGTTGAAGTTTTGTTGCACGTAGGTCTGGGAACGTTCCGTCCCGTAAAAGAAGATAACATATTAGATCACGAGATGCATTCAGAATATTTTGAAGTAACCAAAGAAGTTGCAGATAAAATAAACTCAGCAAAAGCTAAAGGAAGAAGAATTGTGGCCGTAGGAACAACATCTGTAAGAGTGTTAGAAAGTGCGACAGACGAAACCGGAAAACTTGTACCACAAAAGAGGGAAACAAAAATTTTTATATATCCTCCATACAAATTCAAAATGGTAGACGCTCTTATTACAAACTTTCACTTGCCAGAAAGCACGCTTATTATGCTTGTTTCTGCATTTATAGGAGATATAGATCAAACATTAGATCTTTATAAAACAGCTGTAAGCGAAAAATATAGATTTTTTAGCTTTGGCGATGCAATGCTGATAGAATAACGACAACCGTTATGTAATTATAACTTAAAAAAGGATTAATCGATGCAAGAAAATTTTAGTTTCGAAATTATAAAACAATGTCCCAAAACTGGCGCAAGGGCTGGGATTTTTCATACTCCAAGAGGGGATATCAAAACACCAGTATTTATGCCTGTGGGAACTCAAGCAACTGTGAAAGGCTTAAGACCAGAGGATTTGGACGATATGGGAGCCCAAATTATTTTGTCCAACACTTATCATTTGTTTTTAAGACCCGGTGCAGACATAGTTGAAAATGCAGGAGGTTTGCATAAGTTTATGAATTATGACAAGCCGATTTTGACGGATAGTGGTGGTTTTCAAGTGTTTTCATTGTCTGATTTAAGAAAGGTTAATGAAAAAGGTGTAGAATTTCGCTCTCATTTGAGTGGAGAAAAATTCTTAATGACTCCAGAACTCTGTATGCAAACTCAAAGACAACTCGACAGCGATATTCATATGGCTCTTGATCAATGTACAGAAGCAAATGCGAGTTATTCTGAGGCTGAAAGTGCTTGTGAATTAACAAAAATATGGCTTGATCGATGTTATAAGGCTCACAAAGGTGGGAATCATATACTTTTTCCTATTGTACAGGGCAATATGTATAAAGATTTGAGAGCTAAAAGCGCAGAAGATTGCATTCCTTATGCAAAATGTGGTATTGCTATCGGTGGACTTTCTGTAGGCGAAGAAAAATCTGTTATGTATGATATTTTAGACTTCTTAACTCCAAAATTGCCTAACAATATGCCTAGATATTTGATGGGAGTAGGCAGTCCAGATTGCTTAATTGAGGGGTTCGCTAGGGGAGTAGATATGATGGACTGCGTTTTGCCAACAAGAATCGCTCGTAATGGCACAGCTTTCTCAAAACATGGTAAAATGGTAATCAAAAACTCTACTTTTAAAGAAGATTATAGACCAATTGAAAAAGACTGCGACTGTTATGCTTGTAAACATTATTCACGTGCATATATAAGACACTTAATCAATGCTGGAGAAATGCTCGGAGCCGAACTTTTGTCTATTCACAACCTAAGATTTTTGATTAGGCTTTCAGAACAAACAAGAGAGGCAATCCTTGGTGGATATTTCCCAGAATTTAAAGAAGAGTTTTTAAAAAACTATGTTATATAAAATTTCTTAGAGTATATAAAACATAACTATTTTCAAACAGTTTTCAAACTGGTTTTTAGAGAGGGAGGCTAAAATTTTTGCATACTATTCCTTTCGTAACTATTCGCAAAAGACAGGTTTTGCGAATAGTTAATCAATATTTTGAGTAATATTCAAAATATAACATCAATATCTTGTGTATTATGCAACATTATAGTTTTTGAGCATTGAACAAACTTTTATAAATTTAATAGTATTATGCAAATCCTTTTTATATGTTTAACAGTCCTTTTTTTATATATCATAACAGAAATAAAAAACCACTAAATTTAGTTTAGTGGTTTTTATGTATAAGTTATTCTTCGTTTCTTTTTGACTTTTTAATAGCTTGTTTGCTTTCTTTTTCTTTTCTTTTATAGAAATCTTCAATTGCAGCTCTAATTGAATCTTCTGCCATCAAAGAACAATGTAACTTATGGGTTGGAAGTTCTCCAAGCTTATCAATAACGTCTTTGTTTGTTACTTTTAAAGCATCTTCAATTGACTTTCCTTTGATTAAATCACAAGCAATATCCGTAGAGGCAATTGCTGCACAACATCCAAAGGTCTTAAATCTTGCATTTTCGATAATACCATTGTCATTTATTTTCAAATACATCTTCATAATATCGCCACAAGCAGCATTTCCTACTTGTCCGATTGCATTTGCTCCGTGCATTCCACCTGCATTGCGAGGGTTTTGAAATCTATCCATTACTACTTTGCTATACATAAACTAAATCCTCCCTGCTTGAATTGGCGAAATCGCCCTTAGTTTTGAAACGACTTTTTCAATTTCGTTAACGACATAATCAACATCGCTTTTTGAAATATTTGTTCCAAAAGAGATTCTTATAGAGCTTTGAGCTATTTCGTCTGGAATGTTCATTGCTTTCAATACATGTGATGGCAAAAGCGATTTTGAAGTACAAGCTGAAGAAGTAGAAACGCAAATTCCTGCCAAATCCAATAACATTAGGATCGATTCTCCTTCGATTCCATAGAAAGAAATGTTTAGAATTCCGTTTGCTTTTTGTTGAGGATGTCCATTAACTTGAAAATGTTCAACCTTCTCTGAAAGTTTGTCAAGGAAGTATTCCCTAATAGTTCTCAACTTTTTGCTATTTATAATATAGTTTCTAGTGGCTATTTCAACAGCTTTTCCAAACCCAGCAATTCCTGGAACATTTTCTGTTCCTGCTCTCTTTCCTCTTTCTTGATTGTTTCCACCAAACAAAATAGGGTCAATTAAAACTCCATTTTTAACATATAAAGCACCAACCCCTTTTGGTCCGTGAATTTTGTGTGAAGACATTGAAAGCAAATCTATTTCCATATCTTGCACGTCAATTTTCATATTTCCTATCGCCTGAACAGCATCTGTATGGAATAAAATGCCGTAATCATGAGCAATCTTTGCTATAGCTTTAATATTTTGAATGGTTCCCACTTCATTGTTTACAGCCATAATAGAAATCAAAATTGTTTCATTTCTTCTGATAGCGTGCAACAATTCTGGCAACTTAACAAGTCCAGTTTGATCTACTGGCAAATAAGTAATTTCAAAGCCTTCTTTTTCAAGTTGTTCACAAGCGTGCAAAACTGCGTGATGTTCAATTTGGCTTGTAATAATATGCTTGCCTTTGTTTGCGTTTGCACGAGCAGCTCCCAAAATAGCCCAGTTGTCAGCCTCAGTACCACCACTTGTAAAGTAAATCTCATTTGATTTGTTGGCATTTATCGAATCTCTAATTCTATCTCTAGCTCTGTCTACAATTGCCATTGCATCACGACCAAAGCTATGAAGCGAACCAGCATTGCCATAAATCGTGTTAAAACAAGGCATCATTTCATTTATTACCTCGTTTGAAACATAAGTAGTTGAAGCATTATCTAAATAAATCTTTCTGTTCATTTTGTCCCTCTTAAATCACAATAATTTTACCATTAATAACCCCTGTTGTCAATAGCAAAATTTTATTTTTTTGTTAACACTATCTTTAAAGCAATTTAGACAACGCCTCAATTGTTTCAGTCTTGCTCCAAAGACCGATATGCTTGTCCTTTAATTCTCCATTTGCAAAGATAAGCATAGTAGGAATGCTCATAATTCCAAACTTACGAGCTATTTTTTCGTCTTCGTCAACATCAATCTTATAAATTTTGACTTTGTCCCCTAATTCTTCTGCAACACTTTCCAAAATTGGAGACATCATTCTACAAGGGCCACACCAATTAGCAAAAAAATCCACCAAAACCACACCTTTTTTTGTTTTTTCTTCAAAATCTTTTCCAGAAATTACTTCCATAAAACCTCCTCATTCTGAAATCTTGTTTATCACAAAAGCACTCAAGACACATCCACACATTGCTGGATAATAAGATACACTTCCAATGGCTGTGTGTTCTGTTTTTTCACCTTTTTCTTCGCTTGCAACCACATCTAGGGATTCAATATTGCTTTCTCTCAATTTCTTTCTCATAACCTTTGCAAGTCCGTCATTCGACGTTTTATAAATATCAAGAACTTTAAATTGTGGGATATTCTTCCTATTTCCAGCTCCCATCGCAGAGACAATATTTATGCCCTTTTGCTTGCAACAGCAAATCAACTCAACTTTGTCTTTAACACTATCAATGGCATCAACCACATAATCAATTTTCAAAGACAAAATATTTTCAGCTGTCTCTTTACAAAAACGATCTTCAAAAGTCTCTATATTGCATTTTGGATTGATCTCTTCAATCATTTGCTTCATAACAAGAGTTTTATAAGAGCCAACCGTCTTTGTTGTTGCTACAACTTGACGATTTATATTTGTTTCGTCAACCTTATCAAAGTCGACCAACACCAAGTTTTCAACACCTGCTCTTGCAAGCATCAATGCCACATACCCACCAACGCCACCAATTCCAACAACGGCAACTCTACTTTTCTTTAATTTTTCAAGACCTTCTTGTCCAAACAAAATTTCTGTTCTATCTGTCCACATAGCTTTTCCTTATCCTATATGTTGTGGTGATATGCAACATTTACATTGCATAATACACAATATATTATAATACATACTTCTTTAAGTTATATTTGACTTCTCTGTCTTTAAATACAGTTCTTACATAATTTGCATCAATCAACACATCCAACATTGGGTGTTCGCCAGTCGCATTAAAAGAAACGTCTTCCAACAAGGCCTCCATAATTGTATGCAATCTTCTAGCACCCAAATCTTCACTTGTTTCATTTTCTGCTGCGGCCATTTCTGCTATAACATCAAGAGCATCGTCAGTAAAAACTAGGTTTATGTTGTCAACCTTCAACAAGTTTGCATATTGCACGGTAACAGCATTTTTTGGTGTTTTTAATATCTTTTTAAAATCTTCTTTTGTCAAACTTTCAAGTTCTACTCTAATAGGGAATCTTCCTTGCAATTCTGGAATCATATCTTCCATTTGTGCAATTTGGAAGGCTCCTGCGGCAATAAACAAAATAAAGTCTGTTTTTACGTTGCCATATTTAGTAGGAACAGTGCTCCCCTCAACAATTGGAAGAATATCTCTTTGAACCCCTTCTCTTGATACGTCTGCACTGTTTGTTGCTTGGCTTTTTCCGATAATCTTATCGATTTCGTCAATAAAGATAATCCCTTGCTCTTCAGCTAAAGTAATCGCCTCTTCGTTGACATTATCCATATCTATAATCTTATCAGATTCTTCTTGCAAAAGAGCCTCTCTTGCATGCTTAACAGTCATTTTCTTCTTTTTATGTTTTGGTGGAGTAAGCCCCTCAAACATAGAACCAAGATTTATTTCACTTCCACCCAAAGCCATAACGGGTTTTGGAGTTTCAAGAACCAAAACCTCAACAGTTTCGTCTTCACACTTTCCTGCCTTCAAATCTTCAAGCAATTTTTCTCTGTTTACGTCTACAGAAACAACTCTTCTATTTTGATAAAGAGCATCTACAATTTTATTTTCAACTATAGGCAAGATTTTGGCCTCAACTTCTTTTTTCTTTTGATCTTTAACCATTCTCACTGCAACTTCGACCAAATCTCTAACCATGCTCTCAACATCTCTGCCCACATAACCTACTTCGGTATATTTTGTAGCTTCAACTTTGATAAATGGTGCCCCCACAAGCTTTGCAAGACGTCTCGCGATTTCTGTCTTACCAACTCCAGTAGGGCCTCTCATAACAATATTTTTTGGGGTAATTTCTTCTCTTACCTCTGCACTCAATTTGCTTCTTCTGTATCTGTTTCTAAGCGCAACTGCAACGGCCTTCTTCGCTTTAGCTTGACCAATAATATATTTGTCCAACAAACTTACAATTTCTTTTGGTGTAAAATTCATAATCTTCTCCTTTATTACAACTCTTCAATAACAATATTGTCATTTGTAAACACACATATCTCGCTGGCTATTTTAAGCGATTTATAAGCAATTTCTTTTGCTGACAAATCTGTGTTTTCCAAAAGCGCTTTTCCTGCAGCCAAGGCGAAATTTCCACCCGAACCGATTGCACAAACATTTTCTTGCGGTTCGATTAAGTTGCCCGAACCATCCAATATCAAAATGGTTTCTTTGTCTGCAACGATCATCATAGCTTCAAGTTGACGTCTTGCTTTGTCTTCTCTCCAAGTTTGAGCGAGTTCAACTGCACTTCTGATCAAGTTTCCTGCATATTTGTTGAGCATACCTTCAAACTTTTCACTCAAAGAAAAAGCATCAGCTACTGAACCAGCAAAACCTATAACAACTGAGTTGTCATATATTCTTCTAACTTTC
>SVIR01000006.1 GCA_015069395.1 Clostridiales bacterium | reverse complement strand
CTCTTACGTCTTGGGCTACAAGCGTGCTACAATGGCTATAACAAAGAGAGCCGAAGCGGTAACGCAGAGGAAACCTGGAAAAGATAGTCTCAGTTCAGACTGTGGATTGAAACTCATCCGCACGAAGATGAAGTTGCTAGTAATCCCAAATCAGAATGTTGGGGTGAATGCGTTCCCGGGTCTTGTACACACCGCCTGTCACGCCATGGGAGTTGGAGGGACCCAAAGCCGGTGAGCTAACCGAGAAATCGGGGGCAGCCGTCTAAGGTAAAGCCAGCGACTGGGGTGAAGTCATAACAAGGTAGCGGTATCGGAAGGTGCCGCTGGATCACCTCCTTTTAAAGAGATAGGTCGAGCTAACAAAGAGATTTGTTAGGAAAAGAGAGAACAAGATAACTTACTTGATTCTAAAAACTATTTGATTACTAAAAAAAGAATGGACAGTTTCCATTCTTTTTTTATTTCCATAACGAGTCTCTCCTTTCTTTGTTTGGACTCGTTTTTTTTGGAAAAAAATAAAAAAATCATAATTATTTATATGCATTTATTCATTTGAAAAATAGGTAGTTTTAGAATAGACTATAATTAACAATCTTCGACAATATTGGATTAATTGCGACTATAACTTTTTTGGAATAAAATAATCTTTATTGTATAATTTTTATGTACAAAAAAGGAGGTTAAATATGTTATCCAACAATGATGTTTTGAAGAGTATAGCGCAAAAGGCGAAAAGAAGATTGGTAGGTAGAGAAAACAACGTTTCTGCTAAAATAAAAGTTATTTCAGATCACGACGAAGAATTTAAATCCAAAGTCATTTATTTGCTTTCTCAAGATGAAGTTGTTACAAATCCGATTCAATATCTTATGGACGAGAAGGTGTTGAATTCTTTGGGAGAGGACGAGAGAGAAAGATATTTGTTTTCAACCGTTGACAAGTACAATACTTGCAGAAAAGAAATTGGTATATAAAAAAGCAGAGATATTTTCTCTGCTTTTTGTTGTTTGTTTTTAATTTTACAAATCAGACTTAATAATTTTGATAATCTTGCTTGCTTCAAGCTCGTCAGTATACATTTTTGATTTGCCTGCATAGTCTTCCCAAACTCTAAATAATTTTGCAAAGCACATTAATAAGAATGCTGCCAAAGTGAAGCCCAAAATGTAACACAGCAAATACACAATATAAGGAGCTTTTTCATTGATTATATTTAAAATAGGAAGTTCGTCACAAGGAACAAAAGGACTTATGTAGAACATATTGAAGTCTTCTTCGTTTCCGCAATAATGCCAAATTACATTGAGTAAGAGTGCGATTGTAAGAACAATAACAAATACGATAAGACCTTTAAAAACGGTTTCAAATTTAACTGGAACAACACGTGTTGCTAAAAGCAAAAATGCAACAAAGAACATTGTCCCATGGCAAAACATTGTTTGAATGTTTATGCCTATCATTGAAATAAAGACATTTCCTGGATACAGCATTACACATAGTCCTGCAAACATTGAAAATGTTGCTAGATATGCCATAATTGCATTATAAACTTTCCCTTTTCTCAAAATGCCTGCAAGCACCATCAAGTACATTGGAGTAGAACAAAATTGATAAGGGAATGCATACCATTGAAAATCCCAAGTTGCCCCAACGCCTTCTTCATAATTGTAACTAAAGACGAGTTGTTTGTATATTTCAAAAACTATACACATTATTCCTATAATTAAAACAATGTTGTTTACAGCTTTTTGAGAGATTCTCTTTCTAAGCAAGAAAACAGTAACGCAAGATGCGATTAAAATGCACAAACACATTATATGAAACCAACTAAACAAAGTTGGAGTGGTCATTTCTCCTTGTAAAAAGAGCATAAATTTGTCGAATCCAGTCATATTGAGCCTCACTTTTGTCTAATTATAACAAAATACAAAATTTTATGTCAAAGGTTTAAACAGATTTAACAATATTAATGTTTTGTGTATATTGTTTTGTTTTATGTAAATTGTCAATTTTTAGTTTTTTACATATTTTGAAATTGAGGAGGAAAAATTTATGAATCGCTTTAATTCAAATTGCGGTTGTGTTAACAATATTTCTCCGATCCGAACAATTGTTGTTGATTCTATGGGGCCACAAGGACCTATGGGAAGAACGGGACCTATTGGTCCAACCGGTCCAAGAGGTTTTACAGGGGCTACAGGGCCAACCGGTCCTCAAGGTCCACAAGGAATTCCGGGTCCAACAGGAGCAACTGGTGTCACTGGAGCTACCGGTCCTACTGGCGTTACCGGTCCAACAGGGGTTGCTGGTGCTACAGGTCCAACCGGTCCTATTGGTCCAACGGGCATCACTGGTCCTACAGGAGCAACTGGTCCTACAGGAGCAACCGGGCCAACTGGTGTAACAGGTGCTACTGGTTCTACAGGAGTTACTGGACCTACCGGACCTACTGGAGCTACAGGGGAGGCTGGACCTACAGGTGCAACAGGAACAACAGAAGCTGCTAGTTTTGGAAGTTTTTATTCGACCACAGAACAATCTGTTGATGATTCGAGTTTTCCATTAGAACAAACTATGGCAGCTTTAAATATGACAGTGGACAATGCAACCGGAATTGTAACCTTGCCAAATATTGGAACTTATACAGTGGAGTATGGCGTTTATGTTGCAAGTGGTGCGGCGGCTACGGATTCAGTTGCACTGTTTTTAAATGGCACTCAGGTTGCTGGAACTGAAAGAGGATTGGAAAATAATACAATGATTAGTGCGACAGCAATTATTTTAACAACGGCAGAAAACGAAACTTTGAATATCCAGATAATAAGTTCTGGTTCTGTTGATTTTTTGGATACTGCAGGAATAAGTGGTTATTTGAAAATCGTTCAAATAGCATAAAACAAGAAACTACAGTTTTTGCTTAGAAATCTTGTTTTCGACTAAAAAACTGTCAATTATGACAGTTTTTCTCATTGTCTTTTATGGGACGATTTGAATAAATGATTATAGTTGTTGTTTAAAGCAAAGGGCTTATTTTTTTTGACAAACTTTTTTAAAATATATGTTAACCTAGTTGACAAATATAATATAAACATTGTAAAATAAGGCTCGTTAGCAACATAAGAGGTTTTTATGAATTTAAAAGAACAAACATTGAAAATTATTGAAAAAATGAAGCAAATAAGACCTTTTGAAAGCTTTAAAGATTTGGACGAAATGAATTCTGGTATGGGTTTTATTTTGATTTATTTGTTAGACGCTGAAAAAGAGGTTTATGCGACTGAAATAAGTGAAAAAATGCATATTAGTAGAGCAAGGATTGCTATGCTTGTAAAAAAACTTATTTCAAAAGGGCTGCTTTTGAAGGAGAAATCCACTAGTGACGCAAGAAAAGAGTTGATAAAACTTAGTGACTGTGGACAAAAGGAGGCAAAAAAGATCAAAGCAAAGATTTTTGATAACATATCAAAGGTTGTCAACGAATTGGGTATAGAAAAAGTCGAAGCGTTTATAGAAACGTCTCAACAAATAAGAGATGTTATGTGTAAATGAAGAACGAATGTAAAAAAGTTTTCATAAAATTATAAGATTGATAGGGAGAAACCAAATGAAAAATGTGCTGAAATGTTTAAAAAAGATTGATTGGCTGTTTGTTGTATTAGCAATAGGTTTGATTGTCGTCCAAGTGTGGTTGGATTTAAAAATGCCTGACTATACAGCCAAATTGAGTACTGCTGCAGCTTCAGGTGGCGTTACAATGAAAGATGTTTGGGCAAATGGTGGAATGATGCTGTTGTGCGCATTTGGAAGCTTGGCAAGTGCTATTCTTTGCAGTTTTTTGCTCTCTAGAGTTTCAAGTTCGATTTCTAAACAGCTTAAGGAGAAAATGTTTGGAAAGATTTCTTCTTTTTCAAGTGCAGAAATGAAAAAGTTTTCAACCCCAAGCCTTATCACAAGGACAACAAATGACGTTTCTCAAATTCAAATGTTTGTGGCTATGGGCTTGCAATTTTTAATAAAAGCTCCAGTGCTTGCTATTTGGGCTATTTGCAAAATTTCTTCGACATCTGTAGAGTGGACTGTTGCAACATTTATTTGTGTGGCTATTATTGTAATTTGTGTAGGGTTAATTGTTGGACTATGTATTTCCAAGTTTAAGAAAGCTCAAAAACTAGTAGACAATTTAAATAATGCTACCAGAGAAAATGTCTCTGGGGTAAGAGTTGTTAGGGCTTTTAATGCAGAAGAGTATCAAGAAAAGAAATTTGAAAAAGCAAACTATGAGCTTACAAAAAATCACTTATACACCTCAAAAGTCACAGGAATAATGTCTCCGGTTATGACAATTTGTATGAATGGGTTGACCCTTGCAATTTATTGGATTGGAGCATATTTAGTAAACAAGGCACCCATTATTGAAAGAGAAATTGTAATCGGAAATATGACGGCATTTACCCAATATGCTTTGCAGGTAGTTATGGCATTTATGATGTTGATTATGATTTTTATCATTTTGCCAAGAGCTATAGTTTCTATGAAAAGAATAAACGAAGTTTTAAATACAGAATTGTCAATGAAAAATGGTTTCGGGGGCCAAAACCAAAACGATGTGAAAGGAAAAGTAGAATTTAAAGACGTGTCCTTTAGCTATTTTGATGGAACTGACGATGCCATTTCAAACATTTCATTTGTAGCAAATCAAGGTGAAACAGTTGCTTTGATTGGTGCAACAGGATGCGGAAAGACTACGATAATTGACTTAATTCCTAGATTTAATGACGTTACATCAGGAGAAATTTTAGTAGACGATGTCAATGTCAAAGATTATGATTTTGAGCAGTTGCAAGATAAAATCGCAGTAGTTTCGCAGAAGGCGATTTTGTTTAAGGGAGATATAAAAGAAAATATCACCTATGGCTCGAAAGAACAAATTACAGACGAAGATCCACGAATTCAAAAGGCTCTCGAAATTGCAAGTGCAGATTTTGTGAACAAGTTAGAAAAGGGCATTCATAGTGAAGTTGCACAAGGAGGGACAAATTTCTCTGGAGGACAAAAACAAAGATTGTCAATTGCAAGAGCTATTTTTAAAGATTCTGAAATTATTATTTTTGACGATAGTTTTTCTGCATTGGATTATAAGACAGACAAACAAGTAAGAGAAAACATTAAAAAAGAATTGGGAGACAAAACCATTCTGATAGTTGCTCAAAGAATAGGTACTATCAGAAATGCTGACAAGATTTTGGTCATTGACGAAGGAAAGATTGTTGGAGAAGGAACTCACGATTATTTGATTGAGAACTGTGAACTTTACAAAGAAATTGCTCTTTCTCAATTGTCAGAGGAGGAATTGTAATGGCTAAGAAGAAAAAAGAAACAAGGCAACGAGAGAAGATGGATTTTAAGGCAATAAAAAAGATTTTTGCTTATTGCAAACCATATCTTCCTGCAATCATTATTAGCATTATTTGTGCAGTTGTAGGCAGTGTAACAACAATTATTGGTCCAGAAAAGATATCTGATTTAATGAACGTTATCCTGGGTGGAATTATTACTGGTGTTGATATGGGAGAATTTGTTGAGGTTTGTATTTTTCTTATTTGCCTTTATTCAATCGGTGCAATATTTTCTTATGTACAACACTATATTATGGCAGTTGTTACGCAAAAAACATCGAAAAAATTGCGTACAGACATAAATAAAAAAATCAACAAATTGCCACTCTCTTATTTTGACAAAACCACAAAGGGCGATATTTTGAGTAGAGTAACAAATGATGTTGATACAATTTCTCAAACTTTGGGCTCAAGTATAGCAAATTTAGTAAGCGCGGCAGTTTTGTTTGTCGGTGTTGTGATAAAAATGTTTCAAACAAACGTAGTGCTTTCGTTGGTGACGATAGGAGCCTCTTTGTTGGGATTTGTATTTATGGCCTTGATATTGAGCAAATCGCAAAAATATTTCAACAAGAGACAACAATATCTTGGTGATATGAATGGACACATTGAAGAGGCGTATACAAATTTTAATATAGTTAAATCGTACAATGGAACAGAAATTGAAAAGAAAAAGTTTGCCAAAAACAACAACAATATTTACAACACAGAATGGAAATCTCAATTTATGTCAGGAATGATGATGCCAATTATGTCGTTTGTTGGAAACTTGTCCTATCTTTTAATTTTCATTGTGGGAGTCTCAATCATAGTTGGAGGAGGGACCTCTGTAACAATCGGAACTTTGATTGCTTTTACTATTTATGCGAGACTGTTTTCTCAACCACTTACAACCTTTGCTCAAAGTATGCAATCTCTTCAACAAGCATCAGCAGCTTCAAAAAGAGTGTTTGAAATGTTGGAAGCTCAAGAAGTATCTGACGAAACCGACAAAACGCTTGAGTTGGAAACAGTGAAAGGAAATGTTGAATTTAAAAATGTTAAGTTTGGATACAACGAAGATAAGATAATTATCAAAGACTTTTCAGCAAACTTGAAAGCTGGCCAAAAAGTTGCCATTGTTGGACCTACTGGAGCTGGAAAAACAACTATTGTAAACTTGCTTATGAGATTTTATGAAGTAAACGAAGGAGATATTTTGATTGACGGAGTTTCAATCAAAGATATGAAAAGAGAAACTGTTAGAGATATGTTTGATATGATTTTGCAAGACACTTGGCTTTTTGGTGGAACTTTGAGAGAAAATTTGGTTTATAACAAAGAAGGAGTTTCTGACGAAGAACTCGACAAGGTGTGTGAGGCAGTTGGTTTGAAACATTATATTTCAACATTAGAAAATGGTTATAATACTGTTCTTAGTGATGTGTCAGCTCTTTCAGAGGGACAAAAACAACAATTGACAATAGCCAGAGCAATGATAAAAGATTCTCCTTTGCTGATTTTAGACGAAGCAACATCAAATGTAGATACGAGGACTGAACTCGTAATTCAAAAAGCTATGGACGAATTGACAAAAAATCGTACTTCTTTTGTGATTGCTCATAGATTGTCTACAATCAAAAATGCTGACGTGATTTTGGTGTTGAAAGATGGAGACATTATCGAACAAGGAAATCATGAAACTTTACTTGAGAAAAACGGATTCTATGCCGAACTTTACAATTCTCAATTTGAAGAAGTTGAAGAATTTTAAATAAAAAGCTCTCTTATTTAAGAGAGTTTTTTTGATAAAAATGTTTTACAATGCACCAACAATTTGTTATTATAAAAATATGAAAAAAGAATTAGGCGTATTGTGTCACGTTACGTGTTTGCCAAGTCAGTTTGGAATTGGAGATTTCGGAAGATCAAGTTTTGATTTTCTAGATGTATTGAGTGAAAATAATATAAACATCTGGCAAATTTTGCCATTAAATGATACAAATGTATTTAATTGTCCTTATGGAGCAATGAGTTCTTTTAGTATTGACGAAATGTTTATAGCTGTGGAGGATTTGGTTGAACGCCAACTTGTCAAACAAAAAGAGTTAAAAACATTAAAACGTCTTAAGAAAACGGCTAAAGTAAATTTTGAAGTTGTAAAAAAAGAAAAATCAAGACTTTTGGATATTGCATATCTTAATATTGACGAAACAATAAAAGAAAAAATAAAAAGGTTTGCAAGATCAAATTCTTTTATAGTTGACTATGCATATTACAAAGTCTTGTTAAAAACTCATAATGCAAGAGATTGGAGGAAAACCCCAAAAGAGTTGTGGGATAGAAACTCTAGCAAAGGACAACAATTTTTCAAAAGCACAAAAAATGAAATTGGAAGATTTATTTTTGCACAATATTTATTAAGAGACCAGTGGGGCAATGTAAGGGCTTATGCAAAAAGCAAAAAAGTAAAAATTTTGGGGGATTTGCCGATATATTTGGACATAACTTCTTTTGATGTTTTTCAAAACCCTCATAATTTTAAACTTGACAAAAACTTTAATAATAATGTTTCCGGAGGAGTTCCAGCTGACGAATTTTGTTCTGATGGACAAGACTGGGGCACTTGTGTCTACAACTGGAGTTTTTTAGAGAAAAATAATTTTCAATATGTTTTAAACAGGATTTCCTTTGCAAAATCTCTTTGTGATATTGTGAGACTGGATCATTTTACTGGCTATAGCAAACATTTTGAAATTGAAAATAAAAATATTGCAGAAGGCAAATGGAAAAAAGGAGGGGGAGAAAAAGTTTTTGACGCCATTAAAACAAAGTTTGGGCTAAAAAACTTTGTGATCGAAGACCTTGGAATAATCACAGAAGAAGGAAAAAAAATTAAAGAAAAGTTTAATCTTAAGGGAATGAATGTTTTGCAATTTGCATTTGATGGAGACAAAAAAAATCCATATTTGCCTCAAAATGTTTGTGAAAACAGTGTTTATTATCTAGGAACCCACGACAACAACACTTTTCTCGGTTTTTTAAAAGATTCTTCTATAGAAACTAAACTACAAATAATCAAAATGACAAAAAGTGAGAAAGAAGACAAAGATATTTTGGTTGGTTGTATTAAAAAGATGCTGGCAAGCAAAAGCAAAACCATTATATTGCAAATACAAGACTTTTTGATGCAAGACAAATCGGCAAGAATGAATATTCCTGGTACTGCAGTGGGTTGTTGGGAATATAGAGTGCCAGAAAATTATAAAAAACGATTTGCGAAAACAATAAAAGCTATAGATTGGAAATAAAAAAAGTGTCTGTTGACACTTTTTATTTTTTTTGAAACCTTCCGTCTTTTTTATGTACTACAAAGTTCAGATCTTTTGATGCTGATAGTTCTTTTACTCTATTTAAAGCATCTTCTTTTGTAGTGAAAGATGCGATAGTTCTTTTTGCACCATCTTTTTTGATAATCCACATACGAGCTTCTTTGTCATACATAACGCGATAAAGAGCTTTTCTAGTTTTTGGAGCAGATTCTGTTTCTTTCTTGTCTGCTTTTTTAGCAGGGGTTTTAACAGTTTTTGTTTCTTTTTCTTTTTTAGCAGACTTTTCCTCTTCTGCCTCTTCAGTTTTTTCTTGCTCGACTTGGTTTGTTTCTAAAACCTTGCTTTCTTCTGCTTGTTTTTCTTCTTCTATTTTTTTCTTCTTTTTCTTAAACCACCACATAGCTTTTTTCTCCTTTATTCTATATATTTTATAGCATTTTTTGTTGAAATTTGCAACAGAACATTACAAAATTTTTATAAAAACTTTAGCAATAAATAGCAAAAGACTTAAAGGTTTTGCAAAATTTATATTAATTTAATTAAAGTTATAGAAAAAATATGTTATACTAAGTGTGATTAATGGCATTGTACAATTATATATGATATATGTTGAGATGTTTATATCTGTTTATTAGGAAATCCGAATAATCAAAAAACAAACTGAAAAAATTTTGAAAATAAGTGGTGAGTTGTTAAATGAAGAAAATAGAAAGGAATCATAAAGAGTTTGACTATCAAACAATTGTTATCAAAAAAGAAAATGTAGAAGAAATTGTTAAAGATTACGAATGTTTCGGTTGGAGCGTATTGAACTCTAGTCAGCATCCTTATTATGAAAATCTTTTAGAAGTTGAATTTTTTAGACCTCATTTTATTAAAAACAAAGATTCTTTGCAATATATGCAAGTAAATATGGAAAATGAGATTAATGAAAAAGGCAGACTCAACAGAAGGAAACATTTAAAATCTCTTTGTGTCGGGATTTCATTGGGCTTGTTGGCTTCAATGCTTATTTGCAGTGCTGTGTTATCCTTTTTGTTTATGACTTTTGTAAATGGGGTAGTTTTTGCTTGTTTATTTGTGTTATTAGCAATTGCAACAATAGTTTTGCTTCCAATTTTTATAAGCAAGATTATAAAAAAAGAAAAGACTGAGTTTGAAGAAAAAAACAAGATATATAATGATGCGATCGAAGAATATTGTAAAAAAGCAAGAAGTTTGACGGAGGTATAAAATGGGTAAGAATAAATTAAATTATACCGGTCGAAAATATTTGGCTACCAATCCTGATGTGGATATAGTAAAAATAAAGACAGAAAGAAATAGTTTGGGTACATTAAAAACGGTTTTAGTTCTGTTGGGGGTGGCTCTCCAATTTTGTTTGCTTGTGCTTGCTTATCATTATTTGTTGACATTTTTTAAATGGTTTACCATAGTTTCGATTGTATTTAGCTTTATTGCGTGTATTTATGTTTTGTCGAGCAATAAAAACAGTCAATCAAAACCAATATGGGTTTTCTTTTTGTTGATTTGTCCAACTTTTAGTTATTTGATTTATATTGGCTCCAGCGTAAGAGTTTTTTGGGGAAAGCGTAAAAAGATTTACAACAAGATATTGGAAAGAAGCTATGCGCATATTGGAGTATCAAACTGCGAAATTAAAAACAAAGAAATTGAAAACGAGTGTAAATATTTACAAAAAGCAGGAAATTTCGTCTCATATACGAATACAGACACAAAGTATTTTCCTAGTGGAGCAAGTTTGTTTGACGATGTATTGGCAGAGCTTGAAAGAGCAGAAAGGTTTATTTTTATTGAATATTATATTATTGCAAACGGAATATTGCTAAACAAATTTTTAACTATTCTCAAAGAGAAAGTGAAGCAAGGGGTTGACGTAAGAATAATATATGACGATTTTGGAAGCCATGGTTCGTTGAAGCGTGCAACAAAAAAAGAAATCAAAAATGCAGGGATTAAATTGTTTACTTTTAACAAAGTTTTGCCACAGTTTAAGATCTTATATAATTTCAGAGACCATAGAAAAATTGTTGTTATAGATGGAAAAGTGGCTTATACGGGTGGAGCAAATTTGGCTGACGAATATGTCAACGAAAAAAGGTCTCATGGATATTGGAAAGATGCTGGAGTACGTATAAAAGGACCTGCAGTGGATGGATTTACATTGATGTTTTTAAGACAGTGGGAGTTTGTTTCCAAACAAGAAGTAAGTTATGAGAAGTATCTTCGTTTGAGCGAACCTACAAACAATAGTTCTGTAGTAGTTCCTTATGCAGATGGTCTTGATTATCCTGACAACATAGGAAAAAACGCATATACAAATTTGATTGCGAATGCAAACGAAAAACTTTATATTATGTCTCCGTATCTTGTTGTTGATGATACGATAACAAACCTTTTGATTAACAAGGCAAAATCAGGAGTGGACGTAAGAATAATTTTGCCAGGTATTGCAGACAAACAAATCGTTTATATTGTATCTCGAAATAGTGCAGAAAAGCTTATTGAAAGTGGTGTAAAAGTTTATACTATGAAAAGCAGTTTTGTACACAGTAAAGTTTTGTTGAACGAAAATGATGCGATAATTGGCACAATGAATATGGACTTGAGAAGTTTTTATCAACAATTTGAATGTGCCGTACTTTTAAATGACAAAAACACTTTGGTTGAAATTGAAAATGATTTTCGTACGACTTTTGAACAGTCCGTGCTTATTGATGAAACAAACAAAAAACGCAACAAATTTTTGTTTAGAGTTGTTGCAGGAATTGTAAATCTGGTTTCTCCATTTATGTAAAATTGTTTTATCAAAATCTTAACAAAAAACTTACAATGTCAAAAAAATAGTGAATAAGAGAAAACACCCAACTGGGTGTTTTTTTATGAACTTTAAAATCAAAGATATAGATTATTTTTATGTAGAGAGGCAGTCATATTGACTACCTTTTTTTTAGCAGTGAAAAATTTTGAAAAGACCACAGAGGCAGTTTCTTCTACAACATCTTTGGCTAGTGTGATCTTGACCTTTTGAATTTTTGTCTTCTTCACATCTATCAGATTTCTCTTTGCGATTATATTGTTTGTCGTCTTCAAAATCTTTTTCATACTTCTCAAAATTTCTATCAAATCCTCTTTCATGTTTTTCACATTTTTTATAATCTGGGTCAAAATCCTTGTCGAAATCTTTTTCACAACCTCTATAATCTTGTTTCAGATTTGAACCGTGGTTGCAACGACAATCTCTGCAATCGTCTTTAAAATCCCAGTATTCTTTTTCGTCCCAGTCATTGTTCCAATTCCATTCTTGAGGGAAGTTACAATAGTTTTTGCTGCTTCTTTGACTAACATTGCGAGAATATGATTCATTGTAATAATCTGAGCAGTTTGAATTGTATCTTTGATTAAAATTCATATTTATTCTCCTTTGTATTACACATTGCAAAATAGCAATTGTGTTCAAAATCATATTATTCAAAAGTTTTTAAAAAAGTGTAAGATGTATTTTTTTCAAAAACAAAACTTTTGTTTTTTATTCTAAATGTGGCATATTTTTTGCTTGTTTGAAATCTTTTAGAATAATGGCACAATTTGAAAAAATATATTGTCTTTTTGGTTGTGTTTATTGGCGTAATTTGTTTGAAATTGAAAAAATCTTTGATAAAATAAAACTATAAGAAATTTAGGAGGCCATTATGTGCGACTGTAAAAAGCTTGGAACAGACGAACAAGTGAGAGCGTTCAATTTATTGTTGGAAGCAAATAAAGAAAAATCTGAAAATGTAATGGAGACATTGCAAAAAACCCAAAATATTTTTGGATATATACCTGAAGAGACTGTTAAAATGATTGCAGAAGCCTTAAAAATTGCAGAAAATAAAGTCTATGGAATTATCACTTTTTATAGTCAATTTTCGCTAACTCCAAAAGCAAAATATAATATTGATGTGTGTCTAGGTACAGCTTGCTTTGTTTTAGGAGCTCAAGAGATATTTGATAAAGTTTTATCCAAACTTGGGGTTCGAGTAGGAGAAATGACAAAAGATGGAAAATGGATAGTGACTAGTTGTAGGTGTCTTGGTTGTTGTGGCCTTGCTCCAGCTATTACAATCAATGGTGAAGTATATGGAAAATTAAAAGTCGAAGATGTTGACAAAATTATAGATAGTTATGCAGATTAGGTGGTAAGTGGTGAAAATTCAAGAATTGGAAGAGATTAAACAAAAGTTTATTAAAGAGGTTAATTTCAGAAAACTCGGTGATGTCTCCAGAGTAGACTATAAATATGATATTATGGTATGTGGAGGAACGGGCTGTCGAAGTTGTAAAAGCAAAAAAGTTCAAGAGGCTTTACAGCAAAAAATCAAAGATAAAGGGCTTGAAAATATTATAAAAGTTCATGGCGTAGGATGTTTTGGCTTGTGTGTAAATGGACCTATAGTGTTGGTTTATCCACAAGATGCTCTTTATGAAAAGGTTTCTGTTGACGATGTTGACGAAATTGTTTCAATGCTTACTGAAGGAAAACTGGTTGAGAGATTGTTGCATCACGAAGATGGCAAACCAATTGAAAAGAAAAACGAAATGAGTTTTTGCAAGAAACAAAGATATCTTGCAAGAAACAACTCAGAATTTATGAGTCTTGAAAACTTATTAGAAGATTATGTCGCTCTTGATGGTTATAGGGCTCTTCATAAAGCAGTGGTTTCCATGAAGCCAGAGGACGTAGTAAAAGTTGTTCAAGAAAGTGGGCTCCGTGGTCGTGGTGGTGCAGGTTTTCCAACAGGAAACAAGTGGGAGTTTACTCGTATTGTTGAAGCCCCACAAAAATATGTTATTTGTAATGCAGATGAGGGCGATCCCGGAGCTTTTATGGATAGAAGCATTATAGAAAGCAATCCCCATGCAATAGTTGAAGCCATGGCTATATGTGGATATGCGATTGGTGCAACCAAAGGTTATGTATATTTAAGAGCAGAATATCCTCTTGCTGGCGAAAGGTTGCAAAAGGCTATAGACGATGCGACAGTAAAAGGGTTTCTAGGAAAAAACATTTTTGGATCGGGATTTAGTTTTGATCTTTCGGTCAAGTATGGTGCAGGAGCTTTTGTATGTGGAGAAGAAACTGCACTTATGAGGAGCATCGAAGGAAATCGTGGAGAACCAACACTTAAGCCTCCTTATCCAGCAACAAAAGGTTTGTATGGCTGTCCGACAGTAATCAACAATGTTGAAACTTTTGCAAATATTCCTCAAATAATAAACAATGGAGCTAGTTGGTACAACTCAATCGGAACAGAAGATAGCAAAGGAACAAAGGTTTTTGCGCTTACTGGAAAGATAAAAAATTCAGGACTTATAGAATTGCCTATGGGGACAACTATTCGTGAAATTGTGTATGATATTGGTGGTGGAATCCCAAATGGAAAAAAATTTAAAGCAGTGCAAATGGGTGGTCCTAGTGGGGGCTGTATCCCAGAGCAATATCTCGACACCCCTATAGATTACAAAAATTTAAATGAAATCGGTGCTATGATGGGGTCGGGAGGAATGATAGTCGTTGACGAAGACTCTTGTATGGTTGACCTTGCAAAATTTTTTCTGCAGTTTACAAGAGATGAAAGTTGTGGAAAATGCACGCCTTGTAGAATTGGAAACAAACGTATTCTTGAACTTTTGACCAAAATCACAGATGGGAAAGCTACAATGGACGATCTTGACAAACTTGAAGAGCTTTGTGAATATGTAAAAAGCAATTCTCTTTGTGGATTGGGGCAAACTAGTCCAAACCCAGTGTTGAGCACTTTGAAATATTTTAAAGAAGAATATATTGAGCATATTGTTGAACATAAATGTCGAGCAGGGGTTTGCAAAAATCTTACAAAATATGAAATTTCTGACAAATGTATTGGTTGTAGTGCTTGTTCAAGACAATGTCCAGCAAATGCTATTTCGGGAGAAATTAGAAAACAATTTAAAATTGATCAAGAAAAGTGTATTAAGTGTGGAAAATGTTATGAAACTTGCAGATTTAAGGCTGTTGTAAAGGAGTAAGAAATGGATTTAGAAGTAATTATTGACAACAAAAAAATAAAGGCCGATGCAAGTGAAACGATATTGCAAGTTGCGAGAAGAAACAATATCGAAATACCGACCCTTTGTTATCTAAAAAACATAAACGAACCTGCAAGCTGTAGAGTTTGTGTTGTTGAAGTTGAAGGAATGAAAAACCTATGTACGGCTTGTTCAACAAAAGTAAGAAATGGGATGGTTGTTAAGACAAATACTAACAAAGTAATAAAAGCGAGAAAAAATGCAATAGAACTTTTGCTTAGCAATCACAATCAAAATTGTTTAAGTTGTCCAAAAAATCTTAAATGTGAATTTCAAAAGCTTTGCAATCAATTTCAATGCACAAACAAATTTGAAGGTGAGAAAAGCGAATTTAAGATTGACGATAGCAACAACGCTATAGTTCGTGACGAGAGCAAGTGTATTCTTTGTGGCAAGTGTGTTTCAGTATGTGCAAAAAACCAAGGGTGTTATGCGATAGGAAAGGTTAATCGTGGTTTCGAAACAAAGGTTTCAACTGCCTTCGAAAAACCTATGCAAAAGTCTTCTTGCGTTGGATGCGGGCAATGTGTACTTGTTTGTCCAACGGGGGCTCTTACTCAAAAAAATAATCTAAAAGATGTATTCAACATTTTGGACGAACCTAACGTTATAAAAATTGCCCAAGTTGCTCCTGCTGTAAGGGTTTCTATCGCTGAAGCTTTTGGTAATGATATAGGCACTTTTGCAGAGAAAAAGATAGTGTCGGCTCTCAAACAAATTGGTTTTGATTATGTTTTTGACGTAAACAACGGGGCTGATTTCACGGTTATTGAAGAAGCAAATGAGCTTATACAAAAACTTAAAACAGGAAAAGGTTTGCCTCTTTTTACAAGTTGTTGCCCAGCTTGGTTTAATTTCTGTGAAAAAAATTATCCGGAATTTGTTGAAAATTTGTCTACCAGCAAATCTCCAAATGAGATGTTAGGAAGTCTTGTAAAATACTATTTTGAAAAACAAGGGAAAAGAGCGAAAATTGTTTCGATTATGCCTTGTACGGCCAAGAAAAGAGAAATCTTGGCTCACGGAGTGATTGATCAAAGCATTACCACAAGAGAACTTGCAGAAATGATAAAGCTCAAATCTATTGATTTCAATTTGCTTGAAGAAGCCAAGTTTGACAGTCCTTTTGGAGAATATTCTGGAGGGGGACTTATTTTTGGTGTTACTGGAGGAGTAACAGAAGCTGCCTTGCGTTATGCTGTTTATAAACTTACAGGGGAAAAACAAGATATATTTGAAGATGTAAGATACTCAGATGGTGTAAAAGAGGTCACTGTCGAGCTTGAAGGCAGGCAAGTTAAGCTTGCAATAGTGCATGGATTGGCAAATGCAAAATGTGTAATGGAAAGCATAAAGAATGGCACTAAGAAATATGATTTTGTTGAGGTTATGGCTTGCCCAGGAGGTTGTGTAAACGGAGGAGGTCAAATCTACGTGGATTACAACAAAATTGACGTGTCAGAAGTTATTAAGAAAAGAAGCGAGTCAATTTATATAGCTGATGGAATGTGCAAGTTTAAAGGGAGTGGAGAAAACGAGAGTGTAAAAAAAATTTATGAGGAACTCCTTGAAAATGACAATGAGCTTATTCATAAGTTGTTGCATTATGTTCACACTGATAAAAATTTTTATTAAAAAAGTGGTATACCCACTTTTTATTTTTATAAAGTTTAGAATTGTGAAACTTTTTATTATATTAATTCAGCTTGCAAAAAAACTCAAAAAAATATTTAATAACCTTGAAGATTACAGGACATTATCAAAAAGTTAATAAACTTACAATTTAGCAACCTGTAATTGAGGAGTGCCCTTGCTTATGCCTACGCAAAACAAAAGAAAAAGATTATATTTAATCTTTTAATAAATTTTTGTATTATTTATACAAAATTCAAATATGTGTGTTATACTAAATGTATGATATATGCTAGGAGGTTCTATGAAAAAGAAAGTTCTTACATTTTTATTAGCAATATGTTTTATGTTACCATGTGCTTTTATAATGACGGCATGTAACTCAGGTCGAGATGGTGATGGCAACACTCCAACGCTAACAGGGTATGAAATATATATTAATGGAGCAAAAACAAATGAATTCGAGTGTGTGATTGGACAAAACGCTATTACATCTAATAATGTTGTAGTAAAAAGTAGTTGGTCAGATTCAAGCAAAAATTCAAATGTTCCACTTGATAACTTTGATATAACATGTCTTTGGAACGATCAAAACAATGAATTTCAAACAACCATTCCAGATTTCTGGACAAATGGAACAGGGTCTACTATAAATGATTGTGCTACAGCTTATGAATTTACTTTAACACTAAAAAGTGACAATGCATATTCGGTAAATTTTGTTGTTATTATAAAACCAGAAAGAGTGACAAACCTTAAAGTTCGAATTTTTGATGGCGATAATTATTCTTATTCAGCAGAAATGATATGGCGTCATAACGATAGAGAATTAGATCCGGAAAAACAATTTAGATTTAATATAGAAAATTTAGATGCTGAATATGATAAGCAAGAACATATACAATGGGCTTTAATAGAAAAAGAAAATTATGACGGTTTAAATTCCTCACAAAAAAAAGAATTGATACAATCAGGTCACAATTTTTCAACCACACAAATAGACAACAGCTATGCCACTGGAACTTATTATATTTTTGCTTATGTTCCAGATTGGAATAACAAGCAATATGGTATAGATGGTGATGGTAGAATTTACGATTATGCCACGTTAACAATTCTTCCTATTGAAATTGAAAGAGAAAAATTAACACATACTTTTGACTACAATAATACACATATTCGAGAAAACACAACTTACTATTTGAGTGGTTTAGATATTATTGGTGAAATAAAAAATATAGAAGAAGGATACATTAACTATAAATTCTATGGATTTAATGACAACGAATGGTCTAGTATATTAAACTATGACACCGAAATAAAAGTTCATGCAGTTAAAGAAAATGATGTGTATAAATGGGTTGTTCTAAAAGATGTTAATACAAATCTAACAGAATGGGTTTATGTAAATAATGATGGGACAAGAAGTAATAATGTGGTTGCAGATAATTCCAAAATTGAATTAGTAGATTACACAGAATTAGAATATTATACAAACAATAGCCAAATAACAATTCCTATTTATTACATGATTAACGATATGAGCGAACAAGGTTTGTACTATGATTGTTCTAATATGTATGAAACTTCATTAACAATAAAGAAAATATTAATGGATTATGTGCCACAAATTAAAGCTGGTTCAAATGAATATATTACAAAAGATAATCATTTTGAACTTTATTATAATCAATATAGTTTAGAACTAGTAATATTACAGACTGTGTGTGACTTAAACGCCTTTGGTTATTCATTAATTAATGATGGGGTGTGGGAATATACCGAAGAAAACCAAATTGCTTATATAACAACAGGAAACCCAAATGTTGCTTGGAAATTAGATGGTGTAAGTTATTGTTCAAGACCTATTCAAATTACTTATCATGTGAATAAGTGTGAAATTAATAGGCCGGAATGTCGAGAAATTGAAGGGAAAATACAATTTGCTGGAGGGTATATTGAAGTATTATATGATTCAACTCTTCAAAATTATATCATAAGAGATTTTATAAATGTGGGAGATTTTGTACAAGGTTATTGTTATGCATTAAAAGCGGAAGATGCAGATTTAACAGAAGCACAACTTATTAATAAAATTAAAGTTTTCGGAAAGCGTGTTTTTAATATTTCAGACGATGTATTGACAGATAATTCTACAAATCAAGTCGGTCGAACATTTATTATCTTGTATGATTTAGAAAGCAAACAAAGCTCAACATGGACAGGTGGTAGCACAAATCCTATAATGATTAAAGTTCGAATTGTCAATTCATTTAGTTAGCAAATTATAAACCTATTAGAGAAATCTAGTAGGTTTTTTGTTTGTGAAATTACTCATCGTCGGTCTTTTTTTATACCAATTTAATATTAAAAATCATTTGCTACAAAACAGGTGTATTTTCTACACTAAATTTGACCTACTTTTGATTAAAAAACTATGAAAAAAAGCCGTTATTGAGCTCTCGAACTGCCACTAAAATCTTATAAACCCCTAAATAGGACTTTTGAAAGGTTTTTGAAACAAAAAAAAGAGAGCTGTAACAACTCTCTTTCATTGGTTGGCTTGAGTGGACTCGAACCACCGACCCCCACCTTATCAGGGTGGTGCTCTAACCGACTGAGCTACAAGCCATCATGAACATTCTCGATACTAGGCGGGGATTTGCCTGTATTTCTAGAATGCTGTTTTATTATACCTATAAATAAAAAATCTGTCAAGCATTTGAACTAAATTTTTTAAATTTTTCGACAAAAATGTTTGTATCAAAAACATAAAGGGTTTAATAAAATGAAAATAGATAGAGAAATCTATCTAATGGAGAAGATATGGCGAGATTTAATTGTTGTAGATTCAATCACCCTTGCCCTATTTGTTGTCCTTGTATTAGATGCTGTGAAAACACAGTAATTAATCCTGTTATAACTAGCATTTTTGGTTTTTTCAATAATCTTAGCGCTGGAACTATAGCTGACGACGCGATAATACCGTTAAACTTTGTTGAAGGGGACAGTGCAAATATCGCAACTTCTCCTACTGTGCCAGGAGCAGTATTTCTTGCAGCAGGCACTTATCAAGTGACCTATCTTGCAGGAGGAACAGTTCCTGCAGGGGGAACCTTAGCAATTGCTCTGCGACTGAATGGAATAGTAATAGAGGGCTCTACTTTGATGGCATCACAAACGGTTGGTGATGTTGTAAATTTGTCCCAAACTATTTCGATTACCGTCGCTCAGGGCAGTACGCTTGAATTGATTAATGTTTCAGGAGAAGCTACAACGTATTCTTATGCTAGTATGTTTGTAAGGGTGATAGAATAAGTGTCAAAATTTTTTTGACACTTTACATATTTTTCTTAAAATTGTTTGATTTTTTATTTCGCTATGTTACAATGTTATTGTAAAGAGAATTAATTGTAGCTTTTTACACAAACTAAATAAGGAGGTGCGATATGGCGAAACAAACCGGTTTTAATGATATTTTCGAGGAGCTGACCTGGGAAATGTGTAAATTGTCAGACGGCAACCCTTATATTCTTCAAGATTTGGTGAGAGAGCGCAATTTGATTAGAGAGAAGAAAGAAATGATCAAGGAATAGCATGGCAGAAACAATTCAAGCAATAGTAATTAAAGCGAGTGATAGAAAAGAGAAGGATAAGAGTATTCTTCTTTTTTCTCTTGAAAAAGGCAAATTTTGGGCGACGCTTAAGGGGGTTAAAGGTGCAAATGCAAAAATGAAAATGGCTCAAAATCCTTTCTGTTTTGGTGAGTTTGTGGTGGAAAATGGGAAAGGTGGAATGATTGTTACCGGTTTCGAACTTTCTGAGTCTTTTTATGAAATAACTAGTGATCTGGACAAGTTTTTTGAAGCAACTTCGATTTTAGAAATAATAAATTCAATTGAGTTTTCTTCAAACAAAGAGGTTGCCGAGGTCTTTGTTTTACTTTTAAAGAGTTTAAAAACCTTATGTTTTTCAAATGTAAAAAATTTATATGTCTTAAACAAGTTTTTGATAGACTATTTTACTTTAGTTGGATTACCCTTGTTTTCAGATCGATGTTCTTGTTGTGGTACTACAAGCTTTAGCAAGCTTTATATAAACTATTTGGTTGGAGAATTGGTCTGTGTTTCTTGTAAAAATTTAAATAGTCAAGAATTGATTCCGTCTGAATATCTTGCTCTTAAGATTTTGAGCTCTACTTCTTTTGACAAACTTAAAACACTTTCATTGGCACAAGGAAGCGAAAGAGGGCTTTTAAAAATTTTGGTTAAAAATTTTGAAACTAGATTTGACAAGCGCTTGAAGTTGATGGGCATATTGTCCTAAATTTCGTCCATTGATATGTCGCAGATTTTGTCATCGACAAGATCAAACGTTATATAACTTTTTGATTTGTTTGAAATGCAAATAAATTCTTTAGTTGACAACGGCAAAAAACAATTAATATTTCCAAAAAATGTGCCAAGTTGAGACTTTTGAATTTTGCTTTGCAAAGTTTCATTAAGATGTTTATATACAAAATCAAAATCTTTTGCTTTTATACTTTCCAAAATTCGATAGGGCAACAATTCTGTTTGCCCTGCAACTGTATCGCGATAGAATTCTTCTTTTTCAAGTTGTATGTCTTCGTCAATTTTGAAAGTGGCAGTTCTTTTTCTGTTGAGGCTGTCGTCAAAATATTTTTCAATGGTTAGTATGTTGTTGTTTAATTCAATATTGTCGCCGTAAATTTGTGTTAGGCGACTTTTTTTTATGGAAAATGCATAAAACTCTTGTTTGTTGTAAACACAGGCAAAGCTTTTGATTTTTTCAATAATAAATTCATATTTGCTTTCAGTTTCGATTTCGATTTTGCTTTGATTGGTCTCAAAAGAAATTAAATTGTTGGAAATTGACAGTTCGCAGGATTGGTCTCCAAAGTTTAATATTTTCTTTTTTGTTGTTTTAATTTTTGTTTGATCTTCTAAGATAATTAATGTGTTTTCGTTTTGTTTTAATAAAGAAAAAAATTTATTTTCTACTGGCGATAATAAATTTATCATAAAAGAAATTCTGTTTGCTTTTTGTGGGTAAACGAACAAGCAACTTTCGTTGTCGATCTCTAGAGTGTCGTTTGTTGAAAGTTCGCAAAACTCAGAATTTGTTTTTACTATGCAAGGGTAACAGCTTTTTAATAAATATTTCATACTAAATTATATGTGAGAACCTTATATCTTTATGAAAAACTTGCGACAAAATATTGCATTATTAATTAATAAAATTTGACTAAAAAATTTAGCATTTGGCAACCATTTTTATGGAGGAAAGTATGAACATTTGGAAAGATTTTGAGGTGTGTGATTTGTTTGCAGAGATTGAAGAGTGTAAAAAGAGAGGAGTTTCTTTGAAGAGTGCTTTTCTAAATCACGCAAAAAAATATAAGAGAAAAGCTAATAGTGTGAGAAATTATTATTATTTGGAGGTTGAAAATCTAAAAAAAGATGGAGAGAGATGTAAAAAACTTAACATAGATTTGTCAAAGCATACAAAGTTTCATTTTAAAAAGTTTAAAAAACAAGACGTAGAACTATTAATGACAGACATTGAAGAGTTGACGAAAACAGGTCTGTCTGTTAGGTCGGCTTGCCTCCGTTTGTCAAATGGAAATTTAACAGAAATGACTAGGTTGCAAAACAAATATCAAAATTTGAAGAAGCAAAAAATTTGTGAAGAAAATAAGATAATTAAATTTAGCCAAAAACAAAAACTGTTGACGGAAAACGAAATCAACAGTTTGTTTCTTGGACTTGTGAAACTTATTAAAAAAACAGCCGTTGAAGAGTTTTTAGAAAAAAATAGAGAAGAAAAGAATTCTTCTGCCTTGATTCTTAAAAAAGTGTTTCTAGACTTAAGCAAAAAAGAAATCCAAATGGCTCAGCTTAAAGAGAAATACGAACTTTTAAGAATAGAAAATGAAAATTTAAAACTTTCAAAACAAGAAGCTTTGAAAGAGCATTTAAAAAAGAAAAATGCTCAAAGATTGAAAAATGAAAATATTTGATTATTTGCTTGTTTTGTGATATTATAGGGATATGAAGATTGTTACCGGACTTACAACCTATGAAGCAGGCATAAATACTTTGAAGAAAATTGACACGACAAATCTTGAATTTCAAAATCTGGTTGTCGTGCCAGATAGTTTTTCTATGCAAGCAGAAAGGTTGTTGTTTGATGTATTAGGCATTAATTCAACTTTGAATATTGAAGTGGTAGGTATTTCAAGGCTTGCTAGCAAGGTGTTAAAAAACAACAATATTTCTTTTGAAAGAATTAGTGCGTTGGAAGAGATTTTTTTAATTTATAAAGCGATCAAAAATAGTGAAAACAAATTTAAATATTTCAACAAGTGTGGGGTCGAACTGTGCGTAAAAATTTTACAAATCGTAAAACAATTTAAGGCCTGCAACATAAAACCAGACATGATAAAAAATATTGGAGATGACCTGCTTGATAGAAAAATGTCTGATTTAAAAATGATTTATCAAGAATTTCAAAATTTGCTCGGAGAAAAGCTAGATTTGTCGAAACTGTTAGATTTGTTTGTAGAAAAATCAAAAAAAGAACTAAATTTATCAAAATTTAGGCTGTTTTTTATAAATTTCGATAGTTTTTCTTCTGAAATAAATTCTTTTATTTGCAAATTGGCGAAGGTTGTTGACGAGGTTTATATAGGTTTTGCTAAGCCAGAAATTCAATCAAATAGTTTTATTTATGAAGACGATATTTTAAGAAAAACAATTGCGTTTGCAAAAGAAAATCAAGAAAATGTCGAGGTGGAGAAAAATTCAACAAATTTAACTGGAGAAACTTTGTCGATGGCAAAAAATCTTTTTGCTTTTAAAGTAGAAGAAGGTAAAAGTGATTTTTTTGTGCATTTGGTGCCAAAAAACAAGCAAGAAGAAGTTGAGTTTGTTGCAAAGTTTATAAAATATCAAACATTTTTAGGGAAAAAGTATAAAGATTTTTCAGTGGCAGTTTCTGACGAAAGTTATTATGAAAAATTAAAGACGGCTTTAAGTGACTACGGAATTGTCTTTTATAGTGACGATGCCGTTGATTTGACTCAAACCGTTTTGGGGCGCTTTGTTTTAAAATGTTTAAATTTTGCCAAAATAGGCTTAGATAAAGAAGGGTTTGAATATTTATTGTCAAACGAATTGACGTTGACTGAAAAATCTTCTGAATTTTTGAAAAAAGTTTTTTATTTAAACGTTCAAGAAGTTGAAGAGTTTTTAACTCTTTGTCCAAGTTATAGAGAACTTGTAAATTTGATTCGTAAGTTGAAAAATAACTCTACCATAAAGGATTTTGTAGAAACGTTAAAACTAATATTGCAAAAAGTAGAAGAAAATTATCAAAAGATTCTTTTAAAAATCAGAGATAATGGTTTGTTTAAGAAAGAAAGTGAAAATAAACAAGCTCAAGAATTGTTGATGCAAACATTTGAGAAATTGTCTGAGCTGGGACAATCTGAAATCTTTGAACTGAAAGACTTTGAAACGTTGTTAAGGTTTGTTATGGTTAATATAAAAGTAGAAACCATTCCAACGTACATAGATGCTGTATATATCGGAGATGCAACGTCGAGTTATTTTGAAGACGTGGAAACCTTGTTTGTTTTGGGCGCTAATGAATTGCCTAAAACAAGAAGCGACAGTGGTTTGATTGACGACAATGACATAAAAAAACTAAAATTTGTATTGGAACCAGAAATTAAAGTTTTGAACAGAAGAAACCGTTTAAAACTTTTTGAGTTGTTGCAACACGCCAAACAACGGCTTGTTGTATCTACTCCTTTAAATTCTGAAACAAAACAATCAAAAAATTTTGTAGAAGATTTGTCTATTATGTTTGGGAAAAATATAATAAGGCCTTTTATGTTTGAAGAATTTAATGTGCCAAGTGTAAGCGAAGAAGAAAAAGTCGAGAATTTGTTGTTGTCTATAGGAAATGACTTGCAAGGAACTTACTCGAGGTTGAGGGCGAAAGATAAATTACCCAAAAAATATTATTCTGCTTTAAACGAATTGGTGGGGAAACTTCCAAAAGAAAAAGATCTTTTTATTTCAGAAAAAAATATCAAAAGTTTGGAAAATTTTTCGCCTTCACAATTGGAAAATTATTTTTCTTGTCCATTCTCACATTTTTTGAACTATGGACTAAAAATAAAGAAAAAAGAAAATATAGAGCCAAACAAAAGGCTGTTTGGAATTTTTCAGCATTGTTTGTTAAAGGTTTTTGTTGAAAGTTTTAAAGATTTGTCCAAGGTTGAAAATAAGGACATTGGAGTTTTTTTAGAAAATAATCTTATTGCAATTGCGAAAACTGTTTATGATAATAAAATTTTGAAATCAAAATCGTTTGTTGGATATCTGTTCAATGAAAGTAAGATCATATTGAAAAACATTGTCGAAGAGCAAAGGTATAGCTCGTTTAGGCCTCAATTTTTGGAAAAAAGAATCGTGTTTGATTTCGATGCGAAGCATAAAATGGTTGGAGTTGTTGACCGTGTTGATAGGGTTGGGGATTATTTTAGGGTAATTGATTATAAAACTGGTAAAACTCAGGCGTTGAAAAAAGATTTATATTTTGGAAGAAAATTGCAACTTTTTCTGTATGCCAATGCTATTAAGCAAACTACGAAACTGAACTGTGCAGGAATGTATTATTTCGATTGTCAAACAAAATATTCAAAGATAAATCAAACAGGGGTTGTGTTAAATGGTATGACGAAGAAGGACAATGAAGTAGTATTGTTTACGGATAAAAGGTTGAATGTGTCGGGCGTCAGAAGTTCTTTAATAGGAATGTCTCAAAAAGTTAGTGCGAAAGACGGAGAATTTTATTTTAAGAACGGAAATACTGAGGAGGATTTTGAGATTTATTTTGATTATGCCAAGAAGGTAGTTTTGAAAGCGATTGCAGAAATTGAGTCTGGAGAAATCGCTCCAAAGCCTCTTAAAGGTAGTTGTGAGGCTTGCCCTTACCTGTCCATTTGTCGTTATAGAGATAGCATGGGTTATAGAAGTAAAGATGTTTTAAAAGGTGAACTTTTCAATGGCGAAGTTTGAGTTGATTGAAGAACAGCAAAAGGTCTTAGAAAATGACAAAAAAAATATGCTGATCAGTGCCTCGGCAGGCAGTGGTAAGACTTTTATTATGATCAAATACATATCAGATTTGATTTGCAAAAAGAGGGTTCCTGTAAAAGATTTGTTGGTTCTTACTTTTACAAAAGCTGCTGCTAGAGAAATGAAAGAACGTCTTGAAAAAAACTTGAAAGAAGAAATCGAAGATGCTTTTATCATTGATCAAATAGATCAGCTTTCAATTGCAAATATTTCCACAATTCACTCTTTTTGCGAAAAAAGTTTGAAAAAGTATGCAAATTTGCTTGAAATTCCTGAAAATTTTTCAGTTTTAGACGAAAATTTGTCTCAAAAAATCAGATATAAGGCATTTGAAGATGCTCTAAAAGAGTTTGAAAAAGATTTTCCTGAAGAATATTTGGAATTGATGTCTTTGTACAAAAACAATAAAAACAAGGTTAGAGATATTGTTTTTGATGTTGAAAAGATAGTGAACTCTGTTGCGGACAAGTCGGAGTTTTTGAAAAAAACGACGAGTTTATCAGAAGTTTATTTTGATAAGGCTTTAAAATTTTTGTTTGAGAAATCAAAAAAGTTTTTTGAAGGGTGTTTAACACAGATTGAAAATACGAAGTTGGAAGATTTTTATCAAATTGTAAAACCTGCATACGAATCTCTTTTAAATTGCAGGGACTTGTTTGAGTTGTGTGCTGTTGAATTTGTGTTTCCAAAAATGCCTTTAAGAAAAGTAGTTGGAAATGAGTTGGTTGATGTTTTGAACGAAATTAAAAAAGCTACAAACAAAATGCTTGAAAGTATAAAGAGCTTGAATTTATCTGATAAAGAAAGTGTGGATTATCAAAAATTTGGAAAAATAGAAAAAATAATTATAAAATTGTTTGAAATTTATGAAAAAAATGAAAATTTGATAAAAAAAGCTCAAAACGGTTTAGATTTTTATGATTTAGAAAAACATATGAATGTTTTGTCTCAAAAAGAAAATCTTTTTTCTGATATAAAATATGTGTTTGTAGACGAATATCAAGATACAAACAAGGTTCAAGAAAGGATTGTGAAAAACATAGCCCAAAATTGCAATTTTGTTGCTGTCGGAGATTTAAAACAGGGGATTTATGGTTTTAGACTTGCAAGTTCAGAGATATTTTTGAAGGACTTGGAAGCCTTTGAAAGAGACGAGTTTTCGACGGTCAATTATTTAAAATCAAACTTCAGAAGTTCGAAAAAGGTGCTGAATTTTGTAAACGATGTGTTTAAGGTTTGTATGACCAAAGATTTTGCAAAAATAGATTATGAAAAAACATCTATGTTAGATGGCCAAAGCAAATTTGTAGACGATGGTCAAAAGGCTATCAATATAGATGTTGTTTGTGAAGAATCGAACAAAAAAAATTCTTTCTCAAATATTTATAGTGTGAAAGAAGCTGAGTGTAATGTTGAAAATAGAAAAGAGAAAACTTTGCTTGATATAAAGAGGAGAATTAATGAGGTTTTGTCTTCGCAAATTAGTGTTGATGGGCAACTAAGAAAGTGTAAATACAGCGATATTGCGATTCTGTCAAGAAATAGAAATGGTGTTTTCAATCAATTGGAAGACTATTTGCAACAATGTGGAATTCCTCTTGTTTCAAATTCAAGAAATTCTTTAATGGACGAAGTTGAAATAAAAGTTTTGGTTAATTATCTCAAATTGGTTTTATGCTTTGATGACGAAATTGCTTTATTGTCAGTTTTAACATCAGGGCTGGGAGGATATTCTATAGACGAAATTGTTTCGGAAAAAGGTGATTGTGAATCTTTGTGTGAAATGGTTTTGCAAGATAAAAATCTTAAATTTTTGGAGTTTAATAAAAATTTGAGTGATTTTGCATTAGATTTGCAAATTTTTGGAATAAAAACAGCGTTTTTAAAACTTTTTGCAAAAACAAAATATAGGGCGTTTATAAATTCTAAATCAAATTTTCAAAAGGTAAATCTTTTTGTGGATAAATTTTTAGAAGAAATTATCTCAAGTGGATATGAATTTGATTTGCCAAAATTGATCAATTATTTTGAAACTGTTGACATTATTGTTACGCCAGAAGTGGCAGAAGTTGACGATGCTATTTTGTTGACGACAATCCACAATAGCAAGGGGCTCGAGTATCCTATAGTTTTTCTTATCGGTTGCGATCAAAGTTTAAAGAAGTCGGCCTCGAAAAGTGATGTTGAGGTTAATGAAGAGTTTGGGTTTGCTGTCAAATATTTTGATAAAGAAAACAACAATGAAGTTCTCACAGCAAAAATGCTTGCAATAAAAGAAATTGAGAAAGAAAAAGATTTTATTGAAGAGCTTATGATTTTTTATGTTGCTTTGACTAGGGCTAAAAACAGACTTTATTTGTTTGGAGAAAAACCAAAGTCAGAAAAATTGAGGTTGGTCGATTGCGATTCTTATTTTGACCTAATTTTCTTCGCACTTAAATATCAAAGCAAACTTTTTAAGGAAAAGGGTTTTTATCAAGACGACAATATGCAAATTTGTCTTATAGAAGAAATTTCTGAAGAGAATTTTTCTATAGAGCAAGATTTTGATGTTGCAGAAGTAGATCAAGATTTAAAGGAAAAAGTTGAGGAATATATTAGTTTTAAATATAGGTTTGACGAAAAAACAAATTATAGGCTTAAAGAGAGTGTGACAAGTTTAACCCAAAAAGAAGATCCTCAAGTTTTTGTGGGCAGTGGAAAAGAAGAGAAGTTTTTGCAAACTGGAAATGCTTATCATTTAGCTTTGAAACTTTTAGATTTTGAAAAAGTTAAATCATTGTCTGATTTGCAAGATTGGCTGAAAGAAAATTGGTGTCAAGATTTTGAATTGATTGATGCCGAGCTCTTGTTGAAAAATGTTTTGCTTTTGAAAGAAATAACAAAAGGTTCGGACAAAGTTTTTAAAGAAAAAGAATTTCTAATGAAAGAAAAAGTTTCAAATCTTCTTGAAGAAGATGTTTCAGACGAGATTTTGGTGCAAGGAATTGTCGACCTTTTTGTAATTAAGAATGGACAAATTTGTTTAGTTGATTACAAATTCTCAAATGCAGGAAAAGAATATTTGATAAGAAAATATTTTAATCAATTAAAATTATATAAAATTGCTTTGGAAAATGCACTGAAAATGCCAGTAAAAAATGTGTTTTTGTTGTCTTTAAAGGAAAATAATTTAATAAAAATAGATATTCAATAAAAATATTAATTGATATTTTTTCAAGATTTTTAATGATTAAAAAATATTTAAAAAATTATTAAAAATTGTTAGTAATTATTTTTTTAGATGTGATATACTATCTTCAAGTAGAGGAGGTTTTTATGTTTTCTATGCTTGGAGATATAGTTTCAAATATCGCAAACTTTTTAGTGACTTTCGTAAATTTGATTGGCGCTGATATTTTGTTTGTAATTGCGCTCGGAGTTGAAGTGCTGTTTGTTTTATTCTTTTTGATCAAGTCGTCATTCTCATATGAGGCGTCGCTCAACAGATGTTTGGACAAACTAAACGTATGGCTGTTTGAAAAGAAAGTTGTTACCGAAGACAATATCAAAAACTTGAATTTGCTTTTCAAAACAAAAGCACCAAAAAGAGTTTGTTATTATTGGCAACAATACATATTGTTTAGAGAAGGGGCTCCTTCTTCTTATTTGTCGACAGAAAATCTGGTTGAAAAACCTTTGAAGACGAGTTCTTACAATTCAAATATAAAAAACTTGTCTTTGTTTACGACGGTTTGGGCATTGTTGACAGCGATGTTTATTATCATTTCAGAAAACAATGAAAACTTCTTGCTTGGTATGTCGTTGGCTATGGCATTGCTAGTTCCTGTAATGGTATATTTGATTGGGCTGATTTTTGTAGTTTATTTGAGAGCTAGAAAAAATGCAATCTTAAATTCATTATATCAAAACGTATCCTTGTTTGGCAGATTTATGGACAATGCTTGTGTTGACTTGCCAAGTTATATTGATTATCAAATTCTCTTCACCCCACAAGAAATTGAAAAGGGGCAACCAGTTTTGAGAGAGTTCTTGGATTATAAAGCAAGAAAAGAGAAAGAAGAATTCAACAAAGCAAAAGTTGACCAAGATGACTATGAAACATATGATTTTTCTTCTACAGGGGTTGATGGATCAATAGTTTTGGATAGGGCAATGAGAGAAAGTGAATTGTTCTTGAAAAAGAAAGATAAAATTTTGGTTAAGATTTCTCAGTTGGAAGCAGAACTTGATTCTAGAAGAAAGAACTTTGACAATATTCAAAAAGATTCTCAAACTAAAATTCAAGCATCAAAAGAAAACGTTAGTAGACTTCGTCAGATGCAAGAAGAAACAACGAATAGAATTGAAAGCAACTATTATAGAAAACAACAAACGCAAGAAATTGCAAAACAAGAACAACTTGAACAAGAATTTGAACAACAAAGAGCTAAATACTTGTTGGAAAAGAATGAAGGTGAAGAAGAAATCAAAAAACTCAATGACCAATTGGATGGTTATAAGAGAGACGTTCAAAATGCAATGCTTGGAGAATATAGTGCATTCTTTAATAGATTCTGTAAGAGTGCCGAATCTGTTGTAGGCAAAATCTTTGCTGATAAATTTGAAGCCTTGAAAAACGAAAACGAGAAAAACCAAGAATATATTACTGAACTTGAAATAAAGCTTAAGAACATTCCTCAAGGAGTATATGATGCTGAAGCTCAAACAATGCCTGTTGAGACGGCTCAACCAGAGGAAGTTGCTGTTGAAGGACAATATGACGAATATGGAAATTATGTGTATCCAAATGGAACTTATTACGATCCAGAAGGATACTTCCATGACGAATATGGAAATGTATATTCTCAAGATGGTGTGTTGATTTCTGAAGCTCAACCTCAACAGTTAGAGACTCAACCTGAAGAAGAAAAGAAAGTTGTAGACTTTGACGATTTTGACGATTTTGACTTTATGACAGATGTTTCTCAAAAAGGCGATATTTATGGTGTTGCAGAAAACATTGTTAATGAAGTAAACAAAGAAGACGGAGATATTGAAATTGTAAACAATACGACTCCTTTGAATTATGAAGACGAAAAACAACCTGCTGTTGAAAGCGAAAAAGTTGTGACAGAGGCTCAATCTAAAGAAGAAACACAAATGGTAAACGACGATTTTGAAGATTTCGCTTTGCCAGAAGAAACCTCTGCACAACCAGAAGAAGATGCTAAGACAGAAGAACCTGCCACTCCAAAGAAGAGACCGGGTAGGCCAAGAAAAATTGTTGTGGAAGAACCAAAACAAGAAAAGAAAAAACCTGGCAGACCAAGAAAGGTAGTGGTTGAAAAAGAGCAGACCCCAAAAAGAAAAGTTGGTAGACCAAAAAAAATCGTAAAGGAAGCAGAAGTTGAAGAAGCTCCAAAGAGAGGAAGGGGGCGCCCAAGAAAGCAAATTGATTCCATTTCAGAAATTAACGAAAAGATTTCAAAAGAAGAAGCAATGTTGAACGAAATAAGAACTGAGCTTAATAAAGAGCTTGAAACTGCAATGAATGGAATGCAAAAAAGTAAAGCTAGCACAAAACAAGCGAAAAGAGAAAATTTGATTAAAGAAATTGAAACTTTGCAAAAAGAAGCTCAAGGAGTTATTGAAAGAAAAGAGTCAGAAGAAAAGATTTCAGAAATCAACAGCAAAATAGAAAAAATGCTTGAAGAAATTAAAAAGCTTAGCTAGTAAACAAAAAAAAGAACGCAATTTTGCGTTCTTTTTTAATTTGATTAATTAAAATAAAATAATAGTTCCGTTTACAAGACCGATAATCAACAATACGATTGATGCAACAATAAAAACAGTCCCTAAAAGAAAGTTTAGCATTGAAGCGCCTGGCCTATCTTTCTCTCTTGTAAATCCACCATTGTAATACAAAGCCAAACCGACAAAGTAGCCAACATAAATTACAGCAAGCATTAAATCCATGGTTGAAATAATATTAAAATGATTTAAGATGGCAAAGGTAATCGCAAAGAGGCTAAACAAAATTCCGCCCCAAACATATCTTTTTGCAGATGTCATATTTGACCTCCCATTTTTAATATGATAAAATTTTTTAAAATTTATGTCAAACAATTTTAAACAAAATTAATCAAAATTCGGCACAAAACTGTTGTCGGCGCTTTCAAAATCTTGAATAAAACCATTTTGCAAATTTAATTTCTTTAAATGAGAAAGCACGGCCTTATACTCAATCTTTGTCAATTTTCGATTTAGTTCTCCTTGTCCATTTGGTGTGAACTGACTCATTATGCTTATTTTTCTGGTAGGGAATTCTTTTTTAATAATGTCTAAAACGTCAAAGGAGTTTGTGATGTGGTTTGGCAAAACAAGATGCCTTATTATTACTCCTTGTTTTAAGATGTCATTTTCTTCGATGTCTGGTTTCAGATTACACATTGATTTTATGGCAGGCAAAGTGTGAGAAAAGTAATCTGAACATTTTGAAAACTTTTTGCCTAATTGATCGTTTGAATATTTAAGGTCTGTCAAAAATACGTCAACGAAGCTTGAAACGTTTTGAATTGTTTCAACAGTTTCATAACCGTTTGTGTTCCAAATAATTGGGATTTTTTTATCAATTTTTCTAAAAGCTTCTATGAGTTGTTTTGAGAAATGTGTAGGGGTAATTAAGTCTATCGAAGAATGTAGGTTTTGGTTTTCTTCAATCAGTTTGCAAAACTCGTCTATAGAAAACTCTTGCCCAACAGAACCTCTAGAGATTTGGTAATTTTGACAATAATCACAACGTAGATTGCAACCAGAAAAAAATATTGCAAAAGTCCCTCGATCGTCTGCAAGGCAAGGCTCTTCCCATTTAAAATTTTTTATTGTTTTTGCAATCTTTATTGTTTCTTTTTCATTGCAAAAGCCGACATTTAATGTTCTATCAATTTTGCATTTTCTAGGACATATATTACATTGATTGTTTTTCATAATATTATGTTAGCATATATTGTCATACTTTTACAAATTCAATCTATCAAAAACCAACAAAATAAGACAATGATTTTTTAAGGGTAGAGAGGGTTTTTACGAAAAGACTAGACAAAAATTGATATCTATGCTATAATAAGTAAGAAGTTTTTAATTTGAAGGAGAAATATTATGCACCCCAGTATGCTTTTAGCATCACAATTTAACACAATGCACGCCGTAATTATAGCAGTTATAGCAGTTTTGCTGGTTTGTTCGGCGTTCTTTTCTGCAAGCGAAACGGCTTTTAACACTATGAATATGATAAGAATTAGATCGATGGCAGAAAACAAAGTAAAGGGGGCAAGAAGAGCTCTTTGGATATCAGAACACTCAGATAGAATCCTCACTACTATATTGGTTGGAAACAACATTATAAATATTTTGTCAACAACTCTCTGTGCTTTCGTTTTAGCAGACCTTATTGATAATGATATGTTAATGAATGTGCTAAACACAGTTGTTATGACGATTATTATTTTAATAACTGGTGAAATTCTGCCAAAAGCTATGGCTAAAGCAAATCCAGAAAAATATGCTTGCAGATTTGCAGGAATAATGTTTGTTCTTTCGAAAATTTTGTATCCTATTGTAATTTGTTTTTACGGATTGCAAAAATTCGCTACTCGCAAAAAGAACCAAGAAAAAAGCACTGTAACAGTGACGGAAGACGAGCTTGAAAGCATTATTGACACTATGGAAGAAGAGGGCGTTTTAGAAAAAGACGAGGCCGACATTATCCAAGGAACTTTCAAGATCAAAGAGGCTACGGCTCACGATATTATGACTCACAGAGTTGATGTTGTGTTTTTAAATATTGAGTCGACCACAGAGGAAATTGAAAAAACTTTTATTGAGCATCAATATAGCCGTATGCCAGTTTATAAAGAAACCACGGATATGATAGTTGGAATTTTAAACATTAAAGATTTCTTTAACGCAAAAATTGAAGGCAAAGATTTGGAATTGTCACAACTTATGACAACAACATTGTTTGTTGCCGAAAATACAAGTGTCGATACGCTTATCAAAGAGATGCAAAAAGTAAAGAAACATATGGCCATTGTGCTTGACGAAAACGGAGGTGTTTCTGGAATAGTAACAATGGAAGACTGTGTTGAAACGATTTTCGGTGAGATTTATGACGAAACAGACCAAGACGAACAAGAACCTATTCTAGAACAAATTGGCGACGACGAATACGAAATGGATTCGGAGATTTCAATAGAAGAACTTTTTGACAGGTTGGAAATTGAGACCTTGCCAGAAAATCCATATCAATCAGTAAATGCCTTTTTATTTGATTTGTTTGAAGATATTGCCGAAGAAGGAAAGGTGTATGACTATTTTACAATAGACGAAATTATTGACGGAGAAGGAAATCTCACGCAACACAAGATAAATATGAAATTTACTATTGTTAAGATGGAAGCCCATAGAATTAAGAAAATTAGATTGAAGATTATTTATCAAAATGACGAAGAAAAAACTGAAGAGGATAAAAAATCAGAAGAATAAAAAGCATACAGGCGTATGCTTTTTTGTTTTGAAAAAAATAAAAAAACCACCATCTTTGGTGGTCTTATATTATAATGTCCTTTCTTTTTCTTTAGCTATGTCAGAGAGAGCATAAAAACCCCGACCAAGCCCATAGCTTTTTGCTCCTGTCTTGATAATAAGTTCACTTGGAAGTTCTGTAATTGGAGGAGTTGTATTTTCAAGAATGTCATTTACAACTGAAAATGTATGGGTCGGACGATGCATAGAAAGTTTGTAAATAGGATAATTTGCAGATTTTAAAACTCTTCTGTTTGCAAGCAAGAAATATTTTTCTCTGTCGCCAATATTTGCATCCATCATAATCAAATCAGACTCTTCATTATTTCCAGCGAAGACACAAACTGACGATTGATCTTTAGACTCAACCCATCTGAAGTATTGCTCAACGCCATCTTTTTTTGTTCCAAAGTTTTTGAGCTCTATAGCATCTCCAAATTCAATAGTGTCATAGTCAGAATAAAGAGGAGTTACATATTGACAATTCCCCTCAATAAGATATGCAAATTTATCTCTCAAGTTTCTTGGGAAATGTGCCATAGTAATTTTAAATTCTGGGCGAATGTTGAAAAATTCTCTGTTATAGGGTGCGGCAGTAATCACCACGATTTTTACGTTTCCTTTAAAATGAGCGACAAACCTAGAAAGTGCGCTCATAAAGATTTTTCCTTTGCCGTCTCTGATGTCGTCAAAAGTCTCGTTATAATCCAAAAAAATAGTCGCTTGTTTATTCATATTTTTATGATAAACCAAAATTTGTTGATTGTCAATAAGCAAATTTGAGAAAAAGAATTGTTTTTTGTCTATAATTGTGTTAGAATAATCTTATTAAGGAGCAGAATTTATGGAACAAGAAAATATTATTAAACCACATTTAGTTAAACCAATCGTAGAAAAGGTAGTTTGTGAAAAACTTTCATTGCCACAACCAAACGCAATGATAAATATCAAACCAGAAGATACTATTGATATTAGAAAAGTTACAGAAGAAATCGTGAAAGTTACAGTTGAGAGAAATTTGGTTGTCACACCAGCAAATTTGATGCGTCTTAGTGTAGCTATGAGCATAGATATCCCTGTTGATTCAATTGCTTTTATGAAGCTTGGAGATCCAAAAGAATATATCAAGAACAGCCAACCAGTTAGAATTTTGATTTCTTATATTTCAAATACAATTACAAACTTGACAATAAACACTGTTGTTGGACCAATTGTTACACCACCAGCTTTGCAAGAATAGACATAATTAAGCCAATTTTCAGATTGGCTTTTATTTTAAGAAAAAAGGAATCTTTAATGCTCAAAACAAAAAACAAAAAAGAGAGTTCGAAATTAATAAACGATTTAAGACTAAATCAATTTCCGAAAATAATATTTGAAGAAATGGATAATAAAAAAATCTTGGACTTTATCAAAAAATATGACGCTAAGTTTTATGCCGTAAGAGATATGGCTAAATCAAATTCAAAATTGTTTAATTTAAAGGTCGAGAAAAAAAACGTAGTCGAATATGTGAAGGAACAACGAAACTTTTTGATAAATGTCAGCTCCTATAATTATACTGAAAATCAACTTTGTACTGGAGAGATTCAAATAAACAAAGATATGAAAGTGTCTTTGACTATTTCAAACAACAAAGAGTTTTCGGCGAGAGATGCAGTCAGGTGTCCAGATTTCAATTTTGTTTGTGATATTTATGATAGAAGGCTTAAAAATATTGATGGTTTACAGCAAGTGATGGATTATATTTTTCAATACAATTTGTTTGACGTGATTGTAGAGTTTTCTTCATTTGACATTCCTGTTGGATTAAATTGTGAAAATGTAATAATATATGAATTAAGGACTGATTATTAAAAGCAGACGATTGTCTGTTTGACAAAATTGTTGGGTTTTGATATTATAAAAATGGAGGAATTGTATGAATAGTAGTAAATCTTCAAATAAGACACTAATGTCATGTTTTGTAATGGTTGTTATGGCTATAGCCATGTTTTTTATGTTTACGGGTTGTTTTGCAACAAAATATGAAATAAGCGTTCAAACTTCAGAAAATGGGGTCGTTGTTGCAGATAAACAATCAGCCAAGGTTGGTGAGACAGTCACTTTAACTGTGACTCCTGATGTTGGTTATGAATTAGATTCTTTGAAAGTAAATGGAGATTCTATTTTAAATAATACATTTGTAATGCCAGAAGAGAATGTTGTGGTTTCGGCCACGTTTAAATTGGAAGATTATTCATTGTCGATTCCTACAGAGGTTGTCGTAAAAAAAGATGAGATTGATTTAACTAATGAAACAATTCTTCATTATAATGATCAAATTTCAATTACATATACCACTTTGGCAGAGGGATATTATGTTACAGAGTTTGAGGTAGTTGGGGCGACACAAATTAGTGAAAATTTATATAGAGTTACTGGAGATGTTTCCATAAGTTTTGCAAAGGATAATCATTATACTGTTACATTGTCGGTTGCAAACGATTTAAACTATGGAACTCTTGATAAGTCAAATGTAAGCGTTGAATATGGTGCACAAGTTTCTTTTTACGCAGGAATACTTGGAATTGGAGACCCTTCTTACATTTTAATAGGAGATACTATAGTATATCCAACCACACACACGAATACTGCACAATGGGTTTATTTTATAGAAGGCTATGATATTGATGGAGAGTATTTTTCCGACCATTTTGTTGGCATGTCAAAAACAACCAATGTATATGACGAAATGGAAATAGTGGTTTATTTTGGTAGAGAATTTCAACAATATTATGTAGGAATTTCTTGTAACTCTGCTTATGGCTCTCTTTCAAGCGAGTTAGATTCAAATGTTAGTGAAACGGGAGCAAAGGTACAATGGGGTGATTTTATAGAATTTGACTATACCACAAATTCTATTTCGTTTTACTCGGTGTCAGAAGCTCAAGACCTTACCTTCATAATCGAACCAAAAGAATCGGGCTCGATTGAATATGATTATGTTTTTAAGGGGTGGCAAATAATTGTTGATACTGAAGTTGTTGAAGAAAACCCAACGAGTTGGCGAGTAGAAGGTGAAGTTGATATAGTTGCAATTTTTGAGACTGTATACAAACCATGCAGAGCGAGCTTTAGTGTTGTAGTTTTGGGCGAAGAAGATTCTCCATTTGTAGGAAACTTTCTTTATGGGTATAGTGTTGATAATCCACAGATGGGAGACCATTTTTCAACAATTGGAGGAATAGACCTTACTTGTAATGCAACTTTTAGATTTATTGAGATCCTGTATGTTGAAAACGATACTATTTTGATAAGTGGATCAACGAACTATTCTGGAGGTTTAGTAATATCAGCTTTGCCTTACGAAACAGACGAATTTACTTTTAGATTTTTGGGTTATAGAGTAGAGGGGACTTCTGAATATATTACCAGTGAATATACATTTGACAATCCTGATACAACAATCTCTTTTGAAGTTGTATATGAAAAAGTAGCGAAAGCATAAACAAGAAGCAGAGTTTTAAACTCTGTTTTTTTTGTGTCGTATTATGAAAAAAGTTTTCGAATATGTTATAATATTTGTATGAAAATTGTAACTTATAATATAAATGGATTGAGAGCTAGTGTAAAGTTGGGATTGCTTGATTGGATCAAGGATTTCAACGCCGATGTATATTGTTTTCAAGAGGTGAGATGCAATGAAACTTTGGCGAGTGAAATTATCGAACAACAAAACAAACAGTTGAGTCTCTTTGGCCAGAAAGAAGGTCTTTTAAAAAATTATGTGCCAATTTACAATTGTGGAGAAGTGCCTGGTTATGCAGGAACGCTGATTTTGTCCAAAACAAAACCTGACAAGGTTTTATATGATATGAAAGATTATTGGCAAGACAACGAAGGGAGGACAACAACCATCATAATTGGTGATATTGCAATAATAAATTCATATGTCCCAAATGGAAATAGTAGGCTTGATTTCAAAATGAAATATTTAGAGGCTTTAAACAAATATCTAACAGATTTGAGATTGAAATATAGTGTGGTATGTGTCGGAGATTTTAATATCGCTCATAATGAAATTGATTTAACAAACCCAAAAGAATGTAAAAACAAGTCTGTATTCTTGCCAGTTGAAAGGCAAGCCTTTGAAGAGTTGTTGAACATTGGCTTTGTAGATAGTTTTAGGTTTTTAAATCCAGAAAGAGTGGTTTATTCTTGGAGAAGTTATCGTTCAAGGCAAGATTCAAATTACAACAGTTGGAAATATAGAATAGATTATATTATTGTTAGTGAAGACTTAAAAAATAATCTCAAAACAAGCGACATATTAGATCTGGCATACAGTGATCATTTGCCAGTTGTGACAGAGGTTGAGTTTAGTAAATTTTTGCAATAGAGAAACATACAACAACCCCTTTTTCGACAGAAAATTTGAGAAGTTGTATTTTTTGTTGACATAAAAACTTTACAAACGATGTTGCAAAATTTTATAATAAGGGTGTTAAAAGGAGTTTTTTATGAAGTTGAAACCTATTTTTGATAGAGTAGTTTTGCTTCCAAAAGAAGCTGAAAAAGAAACAAAGAGTGGGATAATTTTGCCTACTGCCTCGCAAGAAAAATCACAAATTGCAACTGTTGTTGCTGTAGGTGAAGGTGGAATGGTTGATGGAAAGGAAGTGGTAATGCAGGTGAAAGTTGGGCAAGAAGTTTTATACACAAAATATAGTGGCACAGAATGTAGTTTTGATGGAAAGAAATATATAGTAATCAAACAAAGTGATATTCTTGCCATTTTGGAAGATTAGGAGGGAGCTTATGGCTAAAATGATGTTGCAAGGTGAAGAAGCAAGAAAAAGTTTGGAAGCAGGAGTAAACAAACTTGCAAATACAGTAAAAATTACCCTTGGACCAAAGGGGAGAAATGTTGTTCTTGGGAAAAAATATGCGTTGCCTTTAATTACAAATGATGGAGTTACAATCGCAAAAGAGATTGAACTTTCTGATCCTTTTGAAAATTTGGGAGCAGAACTTATCAGAGAAGTTTCTGTAAAAACAAATGATGTTGCAGGAGATGGAACTACGACTGCTTGTGTTTTAGCTCAAGCGATTATAAGAGAAGGTATAAAGAATTTTACTGCTGGTGCAAACCCAATTATTTTGAAAAAAGGGATCTTCAAAGCAGTTGAAGTCGCTTGTGAAGAACTAAAAAAGCTTAGTAAGCCAGTTTCAAGTTCGAAAGATATCGAACAGGTTGCAAGCATTTCTGCTGCCGACGAAGAAGTTGGAAAACTTATTGCAGAAGCGATGGAAAAAGTTGGTAGTGACGGGGTTATTACTGTTGAAGAATCTCAAACAATGCAGACAGAACTCTCTATTGTTGAAGGAATGCAATTTGACAGGGGATATTTGTCTCCTTATATGTGCACCAACACAGAAAAAATGATTGCTGAAATTGACAATGCTTATATTTTGATTACAGACAACAAAATTTCAAATCTTAATGAAATTTTGCCTATCTTAGAACAACTTGTAAAAGTTGGAGGGAAACTTCTTATTGTTGCTGACGACGTGGAAGGGGAAGCATTGACTGCTCTTATTTTGAATAAACTTAGAGGTTCGTTGTCTGTAGTTGCCGTAAAAGCTCCAAGTTTTGGAGATAAGAGAAAAGCAATGCTCGAAGATATAGCAATTTTGACCGGAGGAACTTTTGTTTCAAGTGAACTCGGAATTGATTTTAAGTCAATCACTCTTCAAAATCTTGGTCGCGCAAAAATGGTAAGAGTGGACAAAGACAATACCACTATTGTTGAAGGTGCTGGTGAGGATGCTGAAATCAAAGGGAGAATCAAGCAAATTAAAGACCAAATCAAGATAGCAACAAGCGATTATGACAAAGAAAAATTGTCTGAAAGGTTGGCGAAACTTTCTGGTGGTGTTGCTGTTATTAAGGTTGGAGCTGCAACAGAAGTTGAAATGAAAGAGAAGAAACTCAGAATAGAAGATGCTTTATCTGCTACAAAGGCTGCGTCCGAAGAAGGTGTTGTTCCTGGTGGTGGTGTTGCTCTTTTGAAAACTACACCAGCGTTAAAAAAGTTGGTTGAAAGTTTGACTGGGGACGAAAAAACAGGGGCTTCTATTGTTTTGAGGGCTGTTGAAGAGCCTGTAAGACAAATTGCTGCAAATGCTGGAATCGATGGTGGAGTCGTAGTAAACAAAATATATGAAAATCTTGACAAGTCGGCATATGGTTTTGATGCTCTCAACAATGAATATGGTGATTTGATTCAAAAAGGCATTTTAGATCCAACTAAAGTTTCTAGATCGGCGCTTCAAAACGCCGCATCTGTCTCTGCTACTTTGTTGACAACAGAAGCACTGGTTGTTGAAATTGAAGATAAGAAAAAAGCTGAAGAAAGAGATGTCTATTAGTTTTTTGCCCTGCATTTTTGCAGGGTTTTTTGTTTGCTATTGACAAAATTATTGATAGGTGCTATCATAAAAGAAAGGGGATTGATAATATGGGGATTTATTATTCAACGAAAGATATTGAAAAACAAAGCTACTTAAAGTTTTTCTTTGAGTGGGTTGACAAGTTTATTGCTGAAAAGCCGTTTGATTTGTCTAAATCTGCTGAAGAGGTTAATGCTCAATTTGTTGAGAGGTATTTGAAAGGGGATTTTAAACGAATAAAAGTTTTAGCAAATGCGATCTTAAAATCATATGTGCCTGAAAGATATGAAGAAATTAAAAGCTTTGTTTCTACTGCAGACCTGAGCATAATAAACTATGTTGGGCTTATTGAAAAATTTGCTTTGACGATTTGTCCAGAATCTGTTTTGCCAAAAGAACCAGTAAAAAACAGTGAAGAACTTAAAAAGTTTTTGGGAGAAATTGTAGCTGAAAATTTGGTAGAAACAATGGGCGATGCTCTATATGTTAGGTCTATGACATTAGGAGAAATGGACACCAAAACCCACGTCAAAGATGCTTTAAGAGAAAGGGGCTTTCAACAATTTTCTAAAAAATTGGAGTTTTTTCTAAGAGAGCAAACGGGAGAAAAAGATCCGGCGTCAAATCAAGACTTGTTGCTATCAATTTATTGCTCAGTAGTAAATGATTACATAAAAAATTATAGTACGCATACAAAAAAGCGTAGCAAAAAAGAAAACTTTGAACAAATTTGGAATGTAGTAGAGATATTTTTAGCCGAAGCCGAACAAAAAATGACAGCAGAAACAAAACAAAACCCAATTTTTGTGAAGGCTAAAGAGGCCACTGAATGGTTTTTTGGAAACGTAAAAGAAAGGCTTTATAGCACAGATGTTTATGAAGGAAATCGCGGCGAATATTATCTTATGCTTTCTAAAGCCTTGAAGCACAAAAAAGACGATTGTGCAACGCCAGAAGACGATGCTGTTATTGTTGACTTTTGTCATAAGATTGAAAATCTCAATCGAGCACTTTCAATTGTTGATGCTGAAGGAAATAATTATCCAGTAAATTATTTTAAATGTATGCCAATTCACCCTTCGAATATTATTGAGTGTATGACAAAGCTTGATGCTGTGGGCAGTGCTTATGAAGAATTTGACAGAAAAACTTTGGTTGAAACCAAAACATTGATTAGCAAAACTATGATGGGTATGAGAAAATACAATTCTGGCGACAGGTGTGATGTCTCTGACGTATTGAAAGAGTTTAGAATGAAGTATGAACGCGGGGAATTCTCAATTGACTTGACAGACGACAAACAATTTAGTCAATTTATCGGCGACGTAGACAAGATTATCGAAGAAAACGAATTGCCGAGAAATGAAATGTGCATTTGGCTTGTCGGTAGAGATCTATTTAGAGGTAGAAAAACACCAGTTAAAGTAGACTCAGAAAGTGGAAAAATAAAAGATATGTAAGCAAAGTTTATACTTTGCTTCTTTTTTTTGTAGTTATAGTCATTTTTTTATAATTATTTTCTTTATTTTAGAGGAATTCTTGCTTTTTTGCAGTATATTAATATTAACAAAACACTTTTAGGAGAATATATTGCAAAATAGAGGTTTTGGCGTAGATTGGTTGAGCGAACTAAAACGCAAAAACGATATTGTTTCTATTGCCTCAAATTATTTACAGATGGAACAAAAAGGGCGTAGGTTTTGGGCGTGTTGTCCATTTCACAATGAAAAGACGCCTTCTTTTTCTATTAATAATGAAGATGGAATATATTATTGCTTTGGTTGCAAAGAGTCTGGAGATGTAATTAAGTTTGTTCAAAAAATGGAAAATATTGACTTTATGGACGCAGTAAAACTTTTGGCTGATAAGGTCGGAATGGAAGTTCCTGAACTTGCATCTGGAGACAAGAGAAAAGAAACTCAAAAGCAAAAAGAAAGAATTTTGTCTGCTTTGGATTATGCCTATAAGCATTATGTAGAAAATTTGTATAACAAAGATGCCGTGCTTGCACAAAATTACATAAAGAAAAGAAAACTTACAAGAAGAGAACTTGAAGACTTTAAGATTGGTTATTCAAAAAACTGGACTGATATAGTTGACTATCTTAAAGGCAAGGGTTTTTCAGAAAAAGAAATGCTTGATGCTGGAATTTGTGCAAAGAAAAACAATCGAATTTATGATGTTGTTGCCGGTAGATTAGTTTTTCCGATTTTTAACTCGTTTAATGAATGTATAGGTTTTAGTGCTCGTGCGCTTGAAAAAACTGACTTTGCAAAATACCTTAATACGGCAGAAACGATGGTGTTTCAAAAGGGGCGAGTTGTGTTTGGAATCAATCTCCTCAAGAGCTTGAAACACCAACAATTGCTCAACAAAATCATTCTTGTGGAGGGGCAAATGGATGTTGTCGCTATGCATAGAGGTGGTTTTAAGTCGACAGTAGCTTGTATGGGCACAGCTTTGACAAAAGATCACGTTCAAGAACTTAAGCGTTATTGTGACAAGATTGTTATTTGTTTTGACGGAGATGGGGCTGGCACAAAGGCTACATTAAGGGCAATTGAAATGTTTAGAAATGAGAATGTAGATTTAAAAATCGTTGCTTTGCCAGAAGGCAAGGATCCGGACGAAATTCTAAACACTTACGGAAGCGAAAAGCTCCAAGAAATGATAGATGGGGCAAAACCATTTATGGATTATTTGATAGAACATTATCAATCAAAATATAACTTAGACAACGCAGAAGAAAAAGGTCGTTTCGTAAAGATTATTTTAGGCGAAATAAGAAAACTTGGAAGTGCAACTCTATTTGAGCCTTATTTGGAAAAAATAAGAGATTTAACCAAAATACCCATTGATGTATTGAGGAGAGAGGTAAACAATGAGCCAAAGACAACAGCGAAATTTGTTCAACCTAAAACGCCTCAAAATCCTGTAGAAAAGAGCGACGAAAAAGCTGTTAAGTTTTTGCTTGCATCGTTGTTGCATAAAAAGGATTTTGTGGACACACGAATAGATTATGAAAAACTTTTGGTGGAATATAAAAAATATTTGGACATAATAAAACAAAACTTACCACTTTCTGCAATATTTGATATTGAAGGAGCGAGTGAAGATGTGCTTCTTATGGAAATATTAAATTTTAATTTTTCGGATTTTCAACGAGAAGAAGAAAGATATTATAGAGAGTGTTTGTGGAAGATTGCAGAACAACAATTAAAAAAGCGACAAGAAGAATTAAATATAGAATATAAAACTTGTGAAGATTTAATGCGCAGGGGCGAGATTGCTAAAAAACTTGGCAAGATTGCGTTGCAATTAAAAAACAAGAGTTTGGAGGATTTCAATGGCAGAAGATAAACAAGATTTAGCAAAGATAAAGTTGATGTATGACAGGCTTCAAGCATTGGCAATGAAAAAGGGGTCTATCAACGAGGACGATATATATTTTTCACTTTTAAAAGTTGGTGAAAATGCTGAAAATGTTGAAAAGTTTGTAAATCAACTTCATAAAAGAGGAATCAAAGTCATAAAAACAAATGACGAAGATCTATACAAAGACAACTTCTCAGATCTGGTTGCCTCTGTAAATGTAGACGACCCAGTTAAGATGTATCTCAAAGATATAGGCAAAGTGCCTTTGTTGTCAGTTGAAGAAGAAAAAGAATTGGCAAGGAAGGCTGTAGAGGGAGATCAATATGCAAAAAGTGTATTGTGTGAATCAAACTTACGTCTTGTAGTCAGTGTTGCTAAAAGATATGTGGGAAAAACCTCAATGTCTTTCCTTGATTTAATTCAAGAAGGAAATATGGGGCTTTTGAGAGCCGTTGATAAATTTGACTATACAAAGGGTTTTAAATTTTCTACTTATGCTCACTGGTGGATTAGACAGGCTATTACCCGTGCTATGGCAGATCAATCAAGAACGATCAGAATTCCTGTTCATATGAATGAAACAATCAACAAATATGCAAAAGTTTGCAGAAAATTGATGCAGACTTTGGGTAGAGAACCTACATTGGAAGAAATTGCGAAAGAAATGGATATGTCTGTGGCTAAGGTTGTTGAAATTCAAAGAACGGCACAAGATCCAATATCTTTGGAAACGCCAATGGGTGAAGAAGACGACGGAAAGATGGCTGATGTTATTGTTGACGAATCGGCAAAGTCGCCAATTGAGAGTGCTACTCAAACATTGTTGAGAGAACAGCTTTTAGCCGTTATCGATACACTAACCCCAAGAGAACAAGAAGTTATCAGACAAAGATATGGACTTTTGGATGGTCGACAAAAAACATTGGAAGAAGTAGGCAAAGAGTTTTCGGTAACCAGAGAAAGAATTAGACAAATTGAAGCGAAAGCTTTGAGAAAATTGAAACATCCAAACAGAAGTAAGAGATTGGCTGATTTTGTAGAATAATTGAAATGGGAGAATGTAAATGAATATAGACGCATTGTTAAAATATCAAAAGTTGGACGAAGAATTGTTTAAGTTGGAACAAAAATTATTTAATAGTCCTTACAAAAAAAAGGCGAACGAGTTGACTGTTGTTGCTAAAAAGACTCAGGCAAGATCAACAGAATTGGAAGCTCAAGCAGAAAAGCTTATTGCAGATATTGCAGAAATAAAAGAAAAATATACAATCAACAAAAACAAGTCTGCAGATATTCAAAAGAAAAACTTAGACGAGATGTCTATGGAAGAAGTTGAGAAGTACAACGCTGTAAGAGGAAAAATTTTAGCAAACTTGGGAATTTTGGAAAAGATGTTGCAAAAATGTGCCGAGGGGATTAACAAGATTTTGGCAGAATTTAATACAACAAAAAAAGCTTATGACGACGCAAGGGTGCAATATAGTGTTTGCAAACAAAAAATTGAGGAAGAGGCAAAAGTTTTAGAACCTGAAATTGAAAGACTTAAAAAGGAACTTCAAATTTTAGAAAAAGATGTTCAAACTGAAATTATGCATGAATATAAGAAGAAACGTAATGACAAAATATTTCCTGTTATTGTGGCTTTGGAAGGTGGAAATTTTTGTGGCAGATGTAGAATGGAACTTCCAAAAGTTGCAATTTCTCAAATTAAAGAGAAAGGTGTCATTGTGTGCGAACATTGTAAAAGATTCATATATAAAAAATAAGCAATTCATTCGAATTGTTTTTTTTATTGAAATTATCGATGTTGACAAAAGTTGATTGAAGTGCTAAAATAAGCAAAACGTCGGAGGAAGAGTTGATGGAAAAGTATTCTTATGATCAAAGCGATTTTAAAGAAATAGAAAGGGGTGGAATGATTTATAGGCTTTGCAGAATTGTTGCTTTGAGAGACATACACAATCCAAGACTTTTTGTAAAAGCCGGAGAAAAAGGTGGTTATGTATTTCCAGATGGATTGTCACAAGAAGGAGAGAGTTGGGTTGATCAGGGGTCTGTAATAGGTCCTCAATGTGAGGTTGCTGGAAATGCACTGGTTCAACAATCGTATTTAGGAAGAAATGTTGTTGTAAAAGATAATGCTGTTGTTACGAAGTCTACTTTAGAATTTGCACCTCGAGGAATAGAGATTTCGGGAAGAGGAAGGGTTGTTTCAAGCTATCTACAAGGAAACATAAGAGTTTCGGGCGAAGCTGCAGTAGTAAGAAGCAAGATGTTTGGAAACATAAACGTTTTTGGAATTGCAAATGTTTATGATTGCAATGTCGAGTCCAATTCTACTCTGGAGATTGCTAATCGAGAATACTATGTTGGAAAAACGATTTTGGCTCAAGGAAATGAACATAGAGGGGTTGAGAAAAGACTAGGCAGATAAAACCTACTAAAATTAAAAACAGATAAAAAATGTTAAAAAAATAATAAAAATTGCTATTTTTTATTATTTTTTTTCTTTATTTTATATTTTTTTATTATTTTTTTAATTTTAAAAATGATTTAATTGCAAAAACAAATTTTTCAATTTCTTGATAAGTGTTAAAAAAAGACATTGAGACTCTGACAATGCCATTGTCTAAAGTGTCAAGAGATTTGTGTTTTAGGGGTGCACAATGATAACCACTTCTTACACAGATTCCCCATTTTTCGTCTAAATAGTTTGCAATCTCGGTCGAATTTATGTCTTCGACATTGAAAGCGAAAACGCCACAAGAGTTTTCAATATTAGTATAGATATTTACAGGAAGTTTAGATAATTCGTAATGAAGATAAGTTGTTAAGTCTTCAAGTTTTTCTTGAATAGCAGAAAAATTTTCTTCTACAAACTTTATGCCTTCACCAAATCCTAAAATAGCAGGAGTATTTAAAGTGCCGGTTTCAAATCTTTCCGGAGTGGTTTCTGGTTGATGGAGTTCGAGCGAGTTTGTGCCAGTTCCCCCAAATCGAATAGGGGAAAGTTCGAAGGTTCCATTCATTGCCAAACAACCAACTCCTTGTGGAGCATAAAAACCTTTATGTGGAGCAAGCGAAAGCATGTTTATGTGTTGCTTTTCCATATCATAGTGAAAATGCCCTCCTCCTTGAGCTCCATCAACCAAAAACAAGATGCCTTTTTCATACAGGTGTTTTCCAATTTCTTCTATCTCGGCCATATCTCCATTGACGTTTGAAATATGATTACAAACAACCATATAAGTGTTTTCACTTAAATTGTTCTCGATATCTTTCCAAGAGATTCCGTATTTGTTGGACTGATCTGCAATCGTGAATGAAAATGTTTCGTCGATATCTTTTAGATGTTGCAATGGGCGAAGAACGGAATTGTGTTCGTTTACTGTGCAAACTACATTTCCCCCTTGCTTATAACTGCCCAAAATAGCTAAATTGAGTGCATCTGAGCAATTGAGAGTAAAAACAACTTTGTCGGAAGAAGTGTTTAGGTGCTTCGCTATTAAGGACCGAACGTTTTCTACTTGCATTGCTGTTTTGATTGCTTGTTTATGTCCACTTCGACCGGGATTTGCCGAATAGGTGTTTAGTGCATTATAAACGGCACGTTGAACGTTTTTTGGTTTTGTTATTGTAGATGCTGAGTTGTCTAAATAAATCATTATAAAATCCTTTTAAAACACATTTTTGATATTAACAATATAATGATTTTGGGGGAATTTTTGTGCATAGGAGGGGTTATGAAATATATTATTGCAGTCTTTAGAACCCGTTATGCGACTTTAAATTTTGCTAATCTCCTAAAGTCTTTTAATATCCCTGTAGCGATAATAAATACTCCACAAGATTTAGGTAGGGTATGTGGATTGTCTGTTAAATTTTTGAGCATCTATTTTTCCAAGGTCCAGTCTTTGACAGATGGGTGTATGACAAATTTTCAAGGGTATTATACTTTTTCTCAGCAAACGGGAAGATTTGTAAAGGTATAAATTCACATATTTCAACAAATATATGTATCTAAATAAAAGGGCATAAATATGTCCTTTTTTCATAAAATAGCCATATGAAGTGGTTTTTTTCAGTTTTTTTTGCTTTTTCGTTTGTTTTTTTAACATTTTTTGCTACAAATTGTATTTATGGATATCTTTTTCCGATAAAGTTTCAAGAAGAGGTTGAGATAGCAAGCCAAAATTTTGATGTTGATAAAGCAGTTTTGTATGCAATGATAAATATAGAAAGTCGTTTTGATAAAAATGCAATATCCTCAAAGGGAGCGATTGGGCTGATGCAGTTGATGCCATCTACAGCCGAATATGTAGCAGAACTATTGAAAATAGAAGAGTATGACTTAAAAGAGCCTCAAGATAATATAGATTTCGGTACATTTTATTTAAACAGATTGTGCGAGAGATTCAAAAATTTAGAAACTGCGCTGGTGGCCTATAATGCTGGGCCTACAAAAGTTTCAGAATGGCTCAACAATAAAGAATATAGTGAAGATGGAGTAACGTTAAAAAAAATACCTTTCGCTGAAAGTGAAAGGTATTTACAAAAGTTTAAAAGTAGTTTTAATTATTATAGCAAAAAAATTAAAGATTGAAAGGCTTTTCTTCGTTTTTTGGTTTTTCATTTAATATTTCTGTAGCAATGGCCACAAAACTTGGTCTGAGTTGATTTCTTTTTGTAGAAAGCCAGCTAAAATTGTCAAGCACTCTTTGTGGGCTTAAAGAAAAAATGAGTTCTCTATTTTCGTCAAGTCTAGCATCACAGATACGAGTCAATGATTCGAGATAAGAACCAGAATGATCGGTATGCCAAACGGGAAAGAATTCTTCTCCCTCTATTTGTTGGGCCTTTTGTAGGACTTCAGTGCAAAAGCTTTTGAGTTCTTTTTCTTTGAAGATTGTTTTGCTAGAACTTTCAAATTCTTTTAATACTTTAAACAATGCTAAATGGTTTGGAAAAATTGGTGTAGACATAATTCCTCCTTATATTGACAAAGATTTAATTTTTTTTGTTGGCTTTTTGTCGCAATTGCAATCGGTTAAATATTGTTTCGTGCGATTTGAAAAATGAGTCTTTGATTTGGAAGCAGTTTGGATTTTTGCTAGTATATCGTCAAGATCAATCTCTTCGCCGGTAATTTCGCTTAATTTTTTTAAGATGTCATTTTCTCTAACAGAGGTTAATTCGATATAAAGTTCAAGTCTGCCTGCTAAATTTTCGGGTGGGGTCTTGTTAAGATCTCCAAAGCAAAATTCTTGAATGTTTCTTAAAACATGGCGATATTGAGATGCTCTGGTCAAAGGTCGATTGTTTGAAAACGTCTTAAAAGTTTGTATAAGTTCGGTAAAATATCGATAAGCTTCTAATGAAATAGAGCCAGAACTATAAGATTTTTTTATTTTCTCCAACGCTTCTTGAACAGTCATATTTTTACCTCTTCCCGTTTAGTTTAACATATTTGTTTTAGAATTTCAAGTGTAAATTTTTGAAAAAATAGCATTGATATACAATGCTGCTGCCACTAATAATTTTATCAAAACTTAAAACAATTAAAATAAATCAACCAAAAGTAAAAAATGTGTGTTATAATGTACTAGTGAGGAAAAATTTTAATGAAAACAAAAATTTTGTGGAGTGGAATAACAGGTAGAACTGGGGTTCAAGCAGAAATCGCATCGAAAACTTGTGACTTTGCCGAAATTGTTGCAGGTGTTTGTCGTAGCGATGCAAAATACTATAACTATGACCAGCTTGAAAAAATAAATGAAGAATTTGATGTAATTGTAGATTTTTCACATAAAGATTGCTTTGATAAGATTTTAGATTTTGCAATAAAGAAAAATAAAGTGTTAATTAGTGGAACGTCTGGAATAAGTGAAGAACAGTTTAACAATTTAGAAAAAACATCACATATAATACCCATTTTTAGAGGAGGTAATTTTAGATTTGAAGTAGAGAACTTTATAAATGATGTTGTAGAATATTCAAAGACATATAATGGCAAGCTGAAACTTATTGAAACTCACTATAAAACAAAAAAGGTTCCTAGCGAGACGGCAAAAGTTGTGGCAAAAAGAGTTTTTGAAAACACAGGTAAAGAACTTGAAATAGAATCTAGACTTGAATATGCTGATCTTATAAATGATTGGAGAGTGGATAATTTGCATTGTAGAGTTGAAGGTTTTGAACAACTAGGAAAGGACATATTAAAAATTGCAAATATGATGCAAAACAAAATGCCAAATGGGCTTTATGATTTACATTTATTACTAAATAAAAATTAATATTGTTTCAACATCCAAGACAAGTGTAAGCCCCCACTTTCTTTTTTTTACAAATAAAAAATAGGCTAAACCATAAAAGGTTCAACCTATTAACACTTGGTGCGGATAACAGGACTTGAACCTGCACCCTTTCGGACTGGAACCTAAATCCAGCGTGTCTGCCATTCCACCATATCCGCATTTTAATAAAAAAGAACTGAAAGGCAGTTCTTTAGTGGTGGCTTGCCGGAGGCTCGAACTCCGGACCCCAAGATTAAAAGTCTTGTGCTCTACCAACTGAGCTAGCAAACCATATTAAATTGTTTTGGCAGGGGTGGCAGGATTTGAACCTACGAATGCACGAGTCAAAGTCGTGTGCCTTACCGCTTGGCGACACCCCTATGAAATGTTCGATGGCTGGGGCGGTAGGATTCGAACCTACGCAATGTTGGAGTCAGAGTCCAATGCCTTACCGCTTGGCGACACCCCATTATCGCAAAAGCGAAATTTATATGGGGTGATCGAAGGGGGTCGAACCCTTGACCTCCAGAGCCACAATCTGGCGTTCTGCCAACTGAACTACGACCACCACATGGTGCTCCCGGAAGGATTCGAACCTTCGACCTCTGCCTTAGAAGGGCATTGCTCTATCCAGCTGAGCTACGGAAGCAAATTTGGAGCAGGTGAAGGGAATCGGACCCTCGCAACCAGCTTGGAAGGCTAGTGTTCTACCACTGAACTACACCTGCAAATGCTCTATAAGTTTATCACTTCAGAAAATAAAAGTCAAGAATTTTTTATAAAAAAAATAAAAAAAGGTAAAAACCTTAAAAATTTGTTGGTTGTATAGTGTTTTGGTATATTTTCAACAAGTAATATTCTGCTAAAAGTTTGACGAGTTCGGCTATAGTAGGTTTGTGTTCTGGTCTTATCGCTTCAAAACCAAACAAGGAATTCAATTCGTTAAAACCAACCATATCATATGTGTTGTTTATTGCATTTTGCATATTTGCCTCTACTCTAGTGGGGCTTTTCGCATTAGAATTTTCTGCTATAATCTTAAACATTTTTTGAGAACTATAAATTATGTTGGGGTCGTCAATCGCCAGTTTTACGGCCTTGACCAGATAAGAAAAACCAATTAGGTCACATTTTACACCAATTTTTATCAACGCCATTGTTGTAACAATTTCTTTTTCGTCCATAAGATTACTCCTTTTCGTTGGCTAATTGGAGTATAGCACAAAATTTTACAAAAACAAAAACAATTTTTCAATATTTTACAAAAATTTTACAAAATGTTGATGTCTGCAAAATTTGTGGCTTTGTGGATTTTTATACAAAAACTTTATAAATTTTGTCGAAAATTATTTGAAAAACAACAAATGTATGATAGAATAATTTTGTTATATTTGGTAAAAAAAGAGGATTTTATGGAAATTCAAATGTTTAACGGCTGGTATTTCTTTTGGATTATTCTTTCTATCGCAGGATTTATAGGCCTATATTTTTTGTTGAAAAAAAGAAGTGAAAAGACTAAAAAAATTGTTCTTTTTTCTATTTTGGCATTTGCACTTCTGCTTCATTTTTTAAAAGCATATATTCCACCTTATTCAACAGATGTTGGTCGTTTGTATCGCGATTCGTGGTTTATCAATATTTGTGGGGCGAACATAGCTCTTTTCCCAATTCTCTTTTTTACAAAAAGCAAATATGCAAAAGATTATATGTTTTATATTGGAATTTTGGGTGGTTTGATTGCTGTTTTATATCCTGTCGAGCCTATTGAAAATGCAAATCAAGCAGCAGAATGGATGGATGTTATTCGTTTTTATATCCATCACAATATCTTGTGGTATGTTCCACTTTTGATGGTAATTTTTAAAATGCACAAATTAAGTTATAGACGAGTATTGGCTTTGCCTATTACGTTTTGTGCAGTAATGATATTTATTATGATAAATCAAATTCTTCAAAGCGAACTTGGTTTTATTGCATTGAGAGATAGCGATTTCTTTGATATCAATTACAAAAACAGTTCTATGATCTGGGGTCCATCAGGAGGAATAGGAGAATTCTTGGCAAAATTTTGTCCGGACATATTTAAAACAGTACCAGTCGGACAATATGCAGGCCAAACGAAATATTGGCCGCTGATTTGGTTGATTTGTCCTATGTATGTATTGATTGTGCCTATTGCTTTTGGTATGAGTATGATTTTTGATTATAAGCATTTTGAAACAGATTTGAAAAATTGTATGAATTACATAAAACTGAAGTTTAAGAAAACTTCTTCAGACGAAAATGAAGAAAGTATGAAAAAGATAATGAAGATATTAAAGCGCTAAAATTAGCGTTTTTTTATTTGTAGTTTTTGATAAATTGCTTGCAAAATAAATCAAAAAAATGTAAAATACCTAAGTAATGTGGAGTCGTACCGAAGTGGTCGTACCGGGACGCACTCGAAATGCGTTTGTCGAGCAATCGGCACGTGGGTTCGAATCCCACCGACTCCGCCAATAAAACCTAAATCGATAAGCTCAGTTTAGTTTTTTTGCCTAGGAAATTAGTGATTATGCTTGCCAAGGTATTATAAAATTTTAGACAAGTCCTTATTTTTTGAAGTGGCACCTGAAATAAATTTCTTGAACCAGATTATTTTGAAAAATCAACGCTGATATTTTGATTTTATGATATAATATAGAAAAATCGGGAGAATACAATGAAAGAATCTTGTGATATGCATATCCACACCAATCACTCTGATGGCAATCTGTCAGGCAGTGAAATACTGCAGTATGCTGCAAAGTGTGGGCTAAAAAAACTGTCTATTACTGATCACGACTGTGTCGACTTTTACCTAGACGAAAAGATTGTAGATATGTTAAAAGATTTTGACTATGTGACAGGGTGCGAATTTGTATGTTCTTATGGCAATGTGCCGATAGAAATAATAGGTTATGGCATAGATGTCAAAGGTGCAAAAGAGTACCTAGATATGCATGGAATAAATGAAAACAGGATAGAAAAATACCGAAGCGAAAACACGCCTAAAGTATTTGCAAAACATGGAATCGTACTAGACTACGATCCTGAAAGCATAGACTTTACGCAAAAATGTCCTATGGCGCTTGAAAAATTGTACAATGTTATTTTGCAAAATCCGGAAGCAGTAAGCTTTTTAGACGAAGAAAACCCTAGGTTGCTCCAAAGTGTATCAACCTTTTTAAGAGAAGGACTAAACAACCCAACGTCTAAAATTTTTATAGCTTCACACACACTATATCCTACTTATGACAGAATAACTACGCTTATCAATAAACTAGGTGGCATATCTTTCCTTGCTCATCCATATCAGTATGGAGATAATATGGACAGAGTTCTAGAGGGCACAAAGAAATATGTAGACGGAATAGAATGTTACCACTATACAACCATAGAAAAAGATAAAACGGATTACTTAAAGAAGTTTTGCAAAAAAAACGGTCTAATGATATCTGGTGGCAGTGACTTTCATATACAAGACCCAAAAGGTAATGACTTATTAAATAAGTTGAGCATCCCTGCGAAATACTTTGACAAAATAAAAAAAAGGTTAAGACTAAAATAATCCTCAATTTAGTGGAAGGATTTGAGAATTTTGCAAAAAGGCCCAACAAATAACAAAATAGTTCAATTCAGGTTCAAACAGTGTCGACAATCAGCTTAAGTTTAATTTGTTAAAAATGGAACCTAATGGACATTATTATTTAAAAAGATACACTTTTTTCTTTAATTCTGTTTTACAAGGAGGAGAGATGGCAAAAGACATTAAAATTGACATAGATGGTATTAGGCTAAATGTCAGAGTTGGAATGATAATGAGATATAAAAAAGATGTTGTTATTGAGATTTCAACAATAGGAAGAAATTCTGTAGTGCCAGGAGGCAGAATCCACATCAATGAAAAGTCAAGTAATGCTTTGGTGAGAGAAATTAAAGAAGAAATGAATTTTGATATTGACGAAAGAAAATTAAGACTAATCAAAGTTTTTGAAAACTTCTTTTGTTTTGATAAAAAAGACGTTCATGAGATTTATTTCTTATATGAATACATACTGTCTGACGAAGAATTTTCTAATTTGACGCTTGAAGGCAATAAGGATAATGATTCAACATATTTTGCACTAGTTTCAAGCAACGATTTAGAAAAATACAATTTGCTCCCTACTGAATTGCATGATATAATCAAAAATTCCCGTTTATGAGATAGAAAACAATGAAAAAACATCCAAATCTAGGAGATGTTTTTTTAACACCTTAAATATTTGACTAATATATATAATATGAGGTGAAAAATGACTTATCAAGAACTTGTACAACAAATTGTAAATCTTCAAAATGATGGATTAGAGCTTTTTAATGTCGGAAAAAGTGTGCTTGGAAAAAATATCTTAGCTACTCACATTGGGAGTTATGATGGTGTGCAAATTTTAATCCAAGGAGGGATTCATGCACGAGAATACATAACATCACTTCTTATGGTGGAGCAAGCAAGATATCTTCACAACAATAATCTTGTCACAAATGGAGGCATATATTTTATATTTTTGACAAATCCTGATGGGGCAGAAATTGTTCTAGATGGACTTGACGGAATTCCTTGTGATATTACAAAGGAATACATTACGCTAGCAAATAATGGTAGCCTAGATTTTTCGCTTTATAAAGCAAATGTTAATCTTGTGGATTTAAATACAAATTTTGATGCCGAGTGGGGAACTGGAGGGCAAAATGTTACTTGTCCAAGTCCAGAAAACTTTATTGGTTTTTATCCAAATAGTGAAAGAGAGGTTTTGAATCTTATTAATATTACAAATAGAGTTCGCCCAAGTTTAACAATTTCATATCACTCCAAAGGCGAAGTGATTTATTATGGTTTTACTGGTGAAAGTGAAGAAGGTCTTGCTAGAGACAGAGAAATCGGGTTGGCATTAGCAGAAGTGACGGGTTACACTTTAATTCCAACAGAAAACAGTTCGGGAGGATATAAAGATTGGTGTATAAGAAGGTTTGGGATTCCGGCTTATACGATTGAGGTTGGAAATATAAATATTCCCCATCCTATAGGAGTCGAAGATTTGCCTTTAATATTTGAGCAGAATCGAGACGTTCCATTGACGGCATTAAATCAAGCAATTGCATATCAAAATCAAATTGATATACAAAGTATAAAACAGACAAAAAAAGAACGAAAACCTTCTTTTAGGTTCTTTAATTTTAAGTTTTAGGCGAATAAAAAGCTTTATAAAAATGAAAATTGTTTCAAAAGTTGATGCAATTTTCTTTTTTATTATAAAAATTTTTTACTTTGGTTCAATAATGATACTTTGCTACCCAAAAGGGGTTAGATTATATAAAAATAACTAAGGTAGATTTTTGTCAAAAATTGTTGAAAACTTTTTGAATTTTTGTTTGACAATTTTGGCTTGGTTGATTTATTATGAAAACGTGAAAACACAAGATATGGAAAGTGCAAATCGATAAAAATACTATATCTTGTATGTTTATTCATTTCGGAAAAGAGGAGGAAAATATGATAAAAAGTATTAGAAAAAGAGACGGAAGGGTAGTTGATTATGACATCTCTAAGATTGAAAATGCGATAGCAAAAGCTATGCTTAGTCTTGGTTATGGAGAGATAAAAGACTGTAAAAAGATGGCAAAAATCACAGAACTTTATCTTATCGAGAAATTTGAAGACAAGATTCCTAGTGTTGAGGACATTCAAGATATAGTTGAAAGTGTCCTTATGAAAAATGGCTATGAGGACGTGGCTAAAGCCTATATTCTTTATCGTAGAGATCACGAAAAGATTAGAAATGTAAAAGAAACACTTCTTGACTATAAAGATACGGTTGACAAATATTTGAAATTGGCTGACTGGAGGGTTAAAGAAAATTCAACAGTTACATATTCAGTTGGAGGACTTATTCTTTCAAACTCAGGAGCGATTTCTGCCAACTATTGGCTTAATGATGTTTATGACAAAGAAATTGGACAAGCCCACAAAAACGCAGATATACATATTCACGACCTTAGTATGCTTACTGGTTATTGTGCAGGCTGGTCGCTTAAACAATTGATTCAAGAGGGGCTTGGTGGAATTCCGGGAAAAATCACAAGTTCTCCTGCTAGTCACTTGAGCACTCTTTGCAACCAAATGGTAAACTTTTTGGGCATTATGCAAAACGAATGGGCTGGAGCACAAGCTTTCTCTTCTTTTGATACTTATCTTGCTCCATTTGTAAAGAAAGACAATTTGACTTATAAAGAAGTTAAACAATGTATTCAATCATTTGTTTATGGAGTAAACACTCCTTCACGTTGGGGTACTCAAGCTCCATTTACAAACATCACACTTGACTGGGTAATACCTGCCGACCTCGCAGAACTCAATTGTATTGTTGGTGGAAAAGAACAAGACTTTAAATATAAAGATTGCGTAAAAGAACAAGCTATGATCAACAAAGCTTTCATTGAAATTATGATTGAAGGTGATGCAAATGGTAGAGGTTTCCAATATCCAATCCCAACTTATTCAATTACTAAAAATTTTGATTGGTCAGAAACTGAAAATAATAAACTTCTTTTTGAAATGACGACAAAATATGGAACGCCTTATTTCTCAAACTACATCAATTCTGATATGGAGCCAAATGATGTAAGAAGTATGTGTTGTAGACTAAGATTGGATCTTAGAGAACTTAGAAAAAAATCGGGAGGATATTTTGGTGCAGGAGAAAGCACAGGAAGTATCGGTGTAGTAACCATCAATATGCCACGTATTGCTTATTTGTCTAAAACAGAAGAAGAATTTTTTGATAGACTTACTCATATGATGGACATTTCTGCGAGAAGTTTAAAAGTTAAGAGAGAAACGATTACAAAGCTTCTTGAAGCAGGCCTTTATCCATATACAAAGCGTTATCTTGGAAGCTTCAACAACCACTTCTCAACAATTGGCTTGGTAGGAATGAATGAGGCTTGTTTGAATGCTTGTTGGTTGAGAAAAGACTTGACAACAAAAGAAGCGCAAGACTTTACTAAGAAAGTATTAAACTTTATGCGTGAAAAACTTTCGGATTATCAAGAACTTTACGGAGATCTTTACAATCTTGAAGCTACTCCTGCAGAATCAACATCATACCGTCTTGCAAAGCACGACAGACAACGTTGGAGTGATATTATCACTGCTTCAAGTGACGACAAAACACCATACTATACAAATTCAAGCCACCTTCCAGTTGGTTATACAGAAGATCTCTTCAAAGCTCTTGATGTTCAAGACGAACTTCAAACGCTTTATACCTCAGGTACTGTGTTCCACGCATTCTTGGGACAGAAACTTGAAAATTGGAAAGTTACGGCAAATCTTGTAAGAAAGATTGCTGAAAATTATAGACTTCCATATTACACTATAAGCCCTACATATTCTATCTGTACTGCCCACGGATATATAACTGGAGAACACTATACTTGTCCAGAATGTGGAAATACTACAGAGGTCTATAGCCGTATCACTGGATATTATCGTCCTGTACAAAACTGGAATGATGGAAAGGCTCAAGAATTTAAAGAAAGAAAAGAATATGTTCTCGAAAACTCAAAGTTTTTAAATGGACATTTAAATAGTTGTAAAAAAGACGAAACCGATTGTTGTTGTGCTGGTGAAAAAACTATGCTCTTTACAACCCCAACTTGCCCTAATTGTAAAATGGCAAAAATGTTGCTGGATAAGGCAAATATACCTTTTGAAGTTGTTGATGCAACAGCTGAAATTGAGTTGGCAAAAAAATATGGAGTAATCAAAGCTCCAACATTATTGATAAATATAGACGGAAAACAATTGAAACTTGAGAATGTTTCTGACATCAAAAAATTTGTTGAAGAAATGGCAAAAGAAGGAAAAATATGCTAGACGTTGTAGTAATAGGCGCAGGCATGGCAGGAATGACTGCCTGCCTGTATGCTTTAAGAAACGGAAAGAAAGTTCTTGTTCTTGAAAAAGAAAGTGTTGGAGGGCAAATAGCGAAATCTCCAAAAGTTGAAAACTATCCTACAGTTAAAGAGATTTCTGGTTCGGAGCTTTCTGACCAACTTTTTGAGCAAATTATTGCTTTGGGGGCAGAATTTGAACTTGAAGATGTGGTTGGCATTACAAAAGAAAACAATATTTTTTCAATTAAAACCAATTATAATGCTTATCAAGCAAAAAGTGTTGTTGTAGCAACTGGCGCAAAACCAAGAATGTTAAATCTTGCAAATGAAGAAAATTTTGTTGGCCATGGGATTTATTATTGTGCTATATGCGATGGCCCGTTTTTTGCAGGAGAAGAGGTGACTTTGATAGGCGATGCGAATAGTGCTCTTCAATATGCTTTGATGCTTTCTTCTTATTGCAAAAAGGTAAAAATGTTTACTTTATTTGACAAGTTTTTCGGGGAACAAGCTTTGCAGGACAAAGTTAGAAACACTACAAACATTGAAATTGTTCATGAAGTTTGTGCCATAGAATTAAAGGGAACCGATAAACTTGAAAGCATTGTTTTTAAGAAAAAAGACGGAACAGCTTTCGAGCATAAGACCTCGGCTGTTTTTGTTGCAATTGGTCAAATTCCGGACAATCAAATCTATTCAAATCTTGTAGATTTGGATAAAAATGGATACATCGTTTCAGACGAAAGATGTCTGACAAAAACAGCAGGCTTGTTTGTTGCTGGAGATTGCCGAACGAAAGAAATTCGTCAAGTTGCTACAGCAATCGGCGACGGGGCTGTTGCCGGAACAAACGCTTGCAAATATATCAACTCGCTTGGAGATTAATTTTGAAAATACTAGGAATAGAAAAAGTATCATTTGTAGATTTTGAAGGTAAGATATGCGCAACCATTTTCACGGGAGGGTGTAATCTTTGTTGCCCATTTTGTCACAATGCAGGTATTGTAAATTGTAGTTATCAAGCTTATCAAGAAAATGAAATTTTGGAATATTTAAAGGAAAGAAAATCGTTGCTTGATGCAGTTACTATTAGTGGAGGAGAACCTACTTTGCAACCAGACTTAATAGAATTTATAAAAAAAATAAAGGGTTTAAGATATCTTGTAAAACTTGATACAAACGGAACAAACCCAGAGGTTCTTCAAAAATTGATAGAAGAAAATCTTCTTGACTATGTAGCTATGGATATAAAAAACAACTTTGAAGATTATAGCGAAATAACAGGCACGAAAAACTTTGTTGCCGATAAAATAAAAAGAAGTCTTAATATCTTAACAAACTCAGGGATCTTGTATGAACTTCGTACAACCTTGGTAAAAGGTTATCACGAAAGGCAAAATATAGAAAAGTTGGCACAAGATTTGAAGGGACAAAACTTGCTTTATTTGCAGAAGTTTGTTGATGGAGACACGTGTATTAAGACGGGACTTCAAGAGGTTTCGAAAGGGCTTGCGCTTGAGTATAAACAAATTTTAGAAACTACTATAGACAATGTAATTCTTAGAGGATATTAAACTTAGTCAAATTAAGGCTAAGTTTTTTTATGAACTTGGCAATCTTGACAAAAAAGCAAATCGGTGATATTATTTGTTTGAGAGGTAAAAAATGATAGGCTACAAAACAGAAATAAAATCAGGAAAAAGAGAAGATCCTCAGACGCACGAGTTTAGTGATATAGATGTATTTGTGATCAATCTTGAAAGTGACAAGATTGATCAAGGAAAATTAACAGCAATAGTTGCGACGGTTTATCCTGAAATTGTAAAAACTCTTAAAGGAAAAGATATGATAGGTTTTGTCGTTGAGGCCGAATCCTTTAGATTGAAAACTCAAGTTAAGAAAGAAGATTCTAGTTTGAAAAAAATTACAAAAGGGGTTCTTAGAGAATATGTTTCCATTGTTGAAATTGGTTCTTTAATGAAGAGGGAAAAGTAAAAATTTGCGAAAAATTGTATAAGCAAGGGTTCCTTGACTTTTGGTTGATAAGCTTAGTAGACGTGAAATTGAATTTAGTGCTGATTATGCAGAGAAAACAATAGAAAACTAGTTGTAATTGGGTTTACTTAAAATATAGAAACCTAGAAGACGTTTGCCTTATCAAGAATAATTTGTTAAAACAGACCTTTTGAAAAGTCAATAGGGCTGTTTTTTGTTGTAATCAAATTTTTAAATAAACCCTTGACGATTAACCCCCTATGACAAAAGATGGGGCTTGACTTTTGAGAACATTGTTGTATAATGTTTATAAAGGTGAGGAACATATGAAAAATAAAAAACTATTGGCAATTTTGATTTTTGCATTTGTAATTTTCGTTGTGGCGTTGCCTACTGTTTGTGTGTTTATTCCATACAAAGATCCAATTTTGATAGACGAAAGATTCAACGTTTTATACAATGACGATTCTGGCAGGCTTGAAATTTGGGGAGAGGTTAAAAACCCTACGGTTTGTAAGATCAACAAATTAATATTTGACGTTTCGCTTTTTGATATATATGGCGATGAGATTTATTCAGAAAACGTTGAAGTAGAAATTGAACTTAAGGCTGGGGATACTCAAGCGTTTTCTCAAGATTTAAATTATATAGTGAATTTAAACAACGACGCATTATATTCTTTCTCTGTTTACAACTTTGAATATGAATATAACACTTTGTATGCTTGGGTTTGGTACGTTTTTGGTTTTGGAACTTTTGGACTTTTCGCATTGTTATTTAAGAAAATCAGAATTAGTTTCCAAGTTGAGGGACACAAAGTTGATATTTACGCAACAGAAACGAGAGCCGTTTTGGTTGTTGATGGAAAGGTATTCAAAGAACTCAAACTTGCAAGTCGTAGTTCTATTGAAAAACGTTCGTTTAGAATTAAAGAAAGAATTTTAAAAATCGAACTTAAATATGGTTATATGTACCCAGATATTAATGTTTGGGTAGATGGAAAAGAACCTTCTTTTGCAAAGATTACACAGCACTCATTCTTAAAAATTCCAAAGAAACAACAAAACGCTACAACAGCTAATACAGCTACTAATAAATAGGTATGGGGAAGGGGAAATATGAAAATTTTTGATTGGTTAAGAAAAACTAGAAAAAAGAAGAAAGATTTGGCGTCAGCAGAAGAATATGCAGAAATTATAAGTTTAGATAATGCCTTAAATCAAGAAAAAGAAGAAAAGGGGGGATATATATCGTATTTTACAAGAAGAAAGAATATATATAGCAGAACATCAATCTACACAATATGATTTCTTTGGATTTTTTGGTATGATAGAAGACGAAATGCCATTTTTTAAAACTGTTGGAGATAGAATGGGAGGATCTTCTGGACAAGAATTTGAAGTTTCTGAAAGTTTTTATCCGTTTACACCACGTTTGTTGGCTCATTGTGTAAACAATTTGACTGCCGAGGCGCGACAAAAAGAGGCTTCTGATATAGATGGATTTAGAGAGAAGTGTAAGATGTATGCTCAAAGTGCTATTTATCAAGAAGGCTGGGATAGTAAGATTGACGAATTGGCAAATTCTTTGACTCATTCAAAAAAGATTGAAAGTGAAAAACCAAAAAGTTTATAATTAAAAAGGCTTCGACAAGAAGCTTTTTTTTATTTATGTTTGAAATTAAAGTCTTATTGTGATAAACTAAAATTAAGGAGATATGTTGTGGATAATCAAAAAGTGTTAGACGAAATTCTTTTATCAGAAAATGTTGTTGAAAAATTTAAAAAAGCATATTTAGACGAAAGTTTTAAACAATGGCTTTTAAACATTTTGCCTGAGGTCGAAGATTGCAAAAAACAAAAACAAGATACGCCTTGGCATATATATAATTGTTTGGACCACATTTTGCATTCGGTAGAAGAAATTAATAAACAGACCAAGAGTTTGCCATTGAAAGATCGCAGAATGCTTGCCTATGTTATGTTTTTTCATGATATTGGAAAGCCGGCTTGTCATTTAAGAAGATATGCGAAGGCTTATGGCAGAGAAGTTGACAGTTTTTTTGGTCACAATAAAAAAAGTGTAGAAATAGCTAAACGTTCGCTCAAAACTTTCGGATTTGTTGAAGAAGAGACCAAAATGATAGAAATGCTTGTCCACGAGCACGATATTTTTATGTTTATTACTGAAAAATACGATGGAAATCCATACCACAAAGTTTTGTCTAAAGAGTTAATAAATGAAGAAATCTCTTTATTAAATTCAGTTGGAATGGGAAAAAAGTTAATGCAATATCTTGTTTATGTTGGAAGAGCTGACAATAACGCTCAAAATCCAGACATGACAGCAAAGTCATTGAGAGTTTTAGATTTGATTGAAAAATTATTGGAAGAAATAATAAGCGAATAGATAAGCCGAAAGGCTTGTTTTTATTTTAAAATATGTTTAATTTTTTAAAATTGTATGCTATAATCACAATATGGAAGAAATGATTATAGACGAAGGTTTTGAAAATAAGTATCTAGAAGTTGGAAATATAAATCGAAACACATTATTAGAAAATTGTCCAAGAGGTTTTTTGCCGTCTGCAAAAGAAACTCTTGAAAAGCAGGAAAAAAGCATAGTTGTAAGCCTTGATCAAGATTTTGAGGCCGATTTAGAAGCTGTCTTGGAGAAATGTTCGGACGAATTAAAAAGAAAATTTGTTGTTTGTGGATCTTTTAATTCATTGATTATTTCAAAGATTTATCAGAAGGCAGGACAAGAAAGTCTTAGAGGAGTTTATCCTCGTGGTTGCTATGAAGATATTTTGACTGCAATAAAATCGAGAAACTGGGAAGAAGTTCAAAGACAGTTGAAATGCGCACCATTCGATTTTGATGTTGATATGGCGTTGCGTAATTTTCCACAGGCAGAACTTAGCTTCTTTTTAGATGGAATTAAAAATAAATATCTAACTCAAAAAATAAACGACCAGTTGTGTGCAAGAAAAAAGATTAAGGTTTTTTCTGTAGGCCATTTAGCAGGGGCTTATACTTCAAATGGAGTCCTTGTTCAAAGCGTACACGATTATGATTCTGTAAGAGTGGGAGACTTTGTAAAAGTCTCTTCGGACAAAGAGAAAAACAACTAGGAGCATAACTCTTGGAGGCAAAAAGAAAAAAAGTTTTTCATACAAGACCATTGTTTTATGGCTTTCTGTCCTTGATGTTTGCGATTGCAATATCAAGATATCTTTTTGTTGGCAAAATTGAATACATTGTTTTAGCTTGCCTCGTCATAGGTTTGTTTTCTGCTTATTGTCTATGGTCGAAAAAGATTGTAGCTCTTTTTATTGTTTTGATATCTTTTATTTTTGGATTGGGCTGGTTTTATGTAGGATTAAATTCTTTTCAAGGAAACTCTTATGAAGAGTCTTGTCAAATTACAGGTCGCTTGAGTGATAATTTTGAATGTCAAAATGGCTACGTGAGAGTTGTTTTAAAAAATGTAGAAATAAATGGCCAGAAAGACAAAAATATTGCCTTGACAATTTTTGTTGATAGTGAAGACGATGTTAAGATAGGTGACGTAATTTCTTTTAATGCTGAAGTTTCCCCAGTAAAACTTTTCAATCTTGGCTCATTTGACAGTTCTGCTTATCGAGACAAGACCCCATATTCTTGCAAGATCAGTGCAGAGAACATAGAAATTATAGACAACAGATTGACCTTCGACGAAAATGTTAGAATGAAAGTGCGAGAATCATTAACGCAAATAATGGGAAGTCAGGGAGAAACTGCATTTGCTGTGTTGTTTGGAGATAAAAGTGGTATCGACTCTGACTTATATGCGTCTTATAAATCTGCCGGTGTAGTACATTTGCTTACGGTTTCTGGTTTACATATCACATTTTTGATAACTCTTTTGGGTTTTCTTTTGAAAAAAATTAGAGTGAGAGGCTTTTTAAATTTTTTAATTTGTTTTGTTTTTCTAGGAGTTTATGTTTATCTTTGTGGTTTCACTCCTTCTGTTTTAAGAGCTAAAAT
>SVIR01000001.1 GCA_015069395.1 Clostridiales bacterium | reverse complement strand
CAAATCATTATATTGTGAACGTTGATTACAACAACAGAAGTGCAGTAGCAATTAAAACAAACAAACAACAATCAATTGATGTAACTCTTAGAGAAGATTTTGAAGATCCTACAAGTGGAATTAGATCTGAATTGTATCTCCTATCAAACGCTGACAAGGCTACAAACAGTGCACCTTTCGAAATCTATTTGGTAATCAGTTACGTTCCAACTGCTGACCAAATTGTTGAAGAATTCTATACCTATGGTTTAAACGGAACTTTCAATGATAAAAATCTAATTAATGAAAACTCTGAATCATTGGTTGTTTCTACTGAATATTCTTCTTTAGATAAAATCGAACTTCAATGGACAAAGTATTATGGCTTGCCAGAGAACGAAATAAATATCAGAATCGTGAAAGATGGCTTTGAATTAAATCCTGCTGTTTACACAAGAACTTCAAACAACAAAAAATACAACTCTATATATTTAACTCATTCAGGAAAATATTCAATCTCATTGTATGATGTTGCAGGAAACGTTCAAACTTTCAGCAAAGGCTCTGCAGAAACACAACAATTTACATTGGTTTTCTTAAAAGATGTACCTTTCTCAGTTACTTACACAGATATAGAAACAGGAGAAGAGGTTACTTCTTTGCCTATAAAAGAAGCTATCTACAATGGAAACGTAACCATCAAACTTGACAATGCTACAAAGCAAGAATTCTATGCGTCAAGTGGACCTCCTGTTATAGAAGTAAAACGAAATGGTGTCGCTTATACGGGAATGTTCCAAGACAATTTAACATATATCTTCTCAGAATCTGGTTATTATGAAATATCATTTACGGCTACGAGCAAGAAATATGGAGAACTTCTCAGAAAGGAAACATATCAATTTACAGTCTTAAATGCAAATGAACATAGATATTCGTATATAGTAAACAAATATTCAAATTATTATATCGAGAAAGTTGTAAAAGATGGTGAAGACATAACAGAAAATCTGTTAAAAACAATTGATCTCCCAACGATAACCAAAAACAACAAACCTTACTTCACAAACTTACCATTCTCATATATAGACCAGAAAACTGGAGTGGGAACATATCTTATTACAATAAATACAAATGATCAAACTTTAAACAATCCTCCAAGATTTACATTTAAAATAATTATTCAACAAGGCAAAGTGCCTATTGTAGTATCTTTGGCAGAGGGTAAATCAACAACTAAAGCTATTACTGTGAACTACAATCAAACAAATCTCTACAACGAAATGGGTGAATGTACACTGCAAGTTGTAAGATACGAAGACGATAAATACATTTCAACCTTCTTTTCTACAACAATAACTGCAGAAACTACAGGAATGGCTTCTCCTATCGAAATTGATAAAGAAGGAACCTACTATATCCAAATCGTTTCTCCAAGTGGAATATTATTGCACAGCTACAAAGTAATACAAAAATCTCCACTTAATACAGCATCAATTATTTCTATCATAATTGCCGCTGTAGTGCTTGTTGCAGTAATTATAATAATTATTAAATTAAGAAAAAGAATCTCTGTTAAATAACAAAATTTAAAGGATTTTGAGTTGTCTGAATTCTTCTAGGCTCATTTGTTCCAACAATAAAAAAGGATGCTTTAAAAGCATCCTTCTTTTATTATAAACGCCTCAAAACCTTTGGTCTTTTTTTATTACAATTAGTTAAAAAAAGAAAGGTCCAAGGTTGTCCCTTTTGAAACTAGCAAAATAATTATAACTTTATCGTGATTTGATAAAGTGTTTTTTGTTATTTTATAACCTTTTTACACCAAGTACGTTTATGACAATTAGGACACTTTAAATAACGAGTAGTTCCTATATGCATTGCCCAAAGTGCTTCCGTATAGGATGGGATGATTTCACAGCTACAATTTTTACACTTATAGACACCTATGTTTATTTCAAGTTTAAAAGCATAAAAGCAGGGGATTAAAAATACAATACATAAACTTAGAACTGATACAAGTTGCCATATTCCTTTGGGCATTAAAAACGCTGTAAGCAAAAGAGCTGTAAGCAAGGCTATCAAACTTACAGTCATAATTACCCACATAGATTTCCAAATAGTTTTGTTTTTCATTTCTAATTCTTTCGCCATATTGAGCAAAAGTTGTTCGGTATTTTGATTTTTGTTTTCTGTTATGTTTTTTTCTCCATTTAAAAGTTCGTTTAAACCAACACCTAAAACTTCACATAATTTGGGAAGTAAATTTGTGTCTGGAAGACCTTTCCCATTTTCCCATTTAGAAACTGTTTTTTCGCTAACAAAAACTTTTTCGGCAAGTTTCGCCTGTGTTAGCTTTTTTGCCTTTCTTTCAGTTGCTATAAATTTACCAATTTTATTATAATCCATATTAACCCCTTATTAAAGCTCTCAAAACCCTTTCTTTAATTAAATTCATAGTTTTTCTCTCCTTTTTACGAAAGTATTATAACATATAATTTTTAAGGTTAACACATATAACTTTATAAAAAACTCTACAAATTTTCCTATTTAATATAAATTGGGCATTTAGGAGTGTACTTGCTTTGATACAAGTGTTCTCGCTTCGCTCGAACAGACAAGCACACTCCTATCACTGAATAAAGTAGACAAAAAAAAAGAGAACTAGATTTTTATTTCTAATTCTCTTAATATATACTCTAGTTTAAAAAGCGCTGGCCTAAAACCTTTCTTTTTTATTATTTCTTAAGCTCTTTGTCAAGTTTTACTTTAGAAACGATAAAGTAAATTACAACACCAGCAAGGATAACAACTGACAATACAATCAAAACTGTCCCAACAACTTTGTAAGTCATTGTAGCATCTTTTGATTTTGCAGTAACTTCAAAGTCAAAAGTTTCTTTTGTTGTATTTCCGTTTTTGTCCTTAACTTCAACTGTCAAAGTATAAGAACCAACTTCGTCCAAAGCAACTTTATAAAGTTCTCCTTCTTTAGTCAATTCTACATTTGCTTCTGCAGACTTGTTATACAATGTGATAATAGGGTCTTCACAACCAGAAGCATCACTCTTGTTGATCTTTGTTGGATCAATTGTAATAGATGTTCCTACTTCATAAGAAGTTGCAACAAAGCCATCTTTAAATGAAACTGTTGGAGCAACATTGTCACCTACTGCAAATGTATAAGCTTTGCTTTCTTCATTTCCGGCTTTATCCCAAATATAATAAGTGAGAGTATAAGTTCCGTCAACTTTCTTTCCTTCCGTACCATCAATTGTGTATACTTCGTCCTTAGACATACTCTTCCAAGTTTTGCTATCACTAGTTCCATCTGCAAGAGTCCATCTGAGAGTTACATAAGATTTAGAGAAGTCAATTCCACTTGCATCCAAAGCTTTGATAGCTTGAACGTTGAGTGTATAGATTCCTTCATTTTCTTCAAGAACTGGTTCGTAATCGTATCTGATTGCTTCTTCATTGATCTTTGTATCTTGAACTTTGATTGTATATTCTTCTCCTGGCAATTCATATACTCTAAGCTCTTCAAACCAAGATTGGAGAGTCGCATTGTCAATGGTTGTGCTTCCTTCTGTAACAGAAACAGATCCATCTGCAGCTTTAACAATCTTAAATGAGCCAGACATTAAAGTTTCTACGTTATATTCGTTTTTATTGAGAACTCTAATAATAGTACCATCTGTTGTTGTATAGTATCCTGCAGCTTCGTCCCAAGTAAACATTGTTTGATTGTAAAGTTCTACTGTTGCAGAATAGCCAATTTTAACAGTACCAACTTTGGTAGGAACAAACATTCCTTCTTGACCTTGAGTTGTTGAATACATTGTGGCTGTTCCGTTTTGGTCAACACCTCTGATAACATAAGTTTTTGTTGAACCACTTTCTACGAATACATCTTCTGTTACGCTATCTGGAATATCATAACTGATTTTTGGTGTAGGCAATTCAATATAATTGATTACATTTCCATTTTCGTCTCTTTCCAAATAATCGTCAAGTTCTACTGGTTCTCTTTCAATAGTCAAATCGTTAAGTTTTGGATCTGAAACAATCATTCTACCCTTAACTGTATAGTTGAAGAATGCTACTACAGTATTGTTGTTGTAGTCTGATACAGAAACAACTACTCTATAATCGCCTGCTGCACCAGCTGTAAATTTTGCACCTTTAACAGTGTATTTTCCACTTCCATTGTAAGAAGCTTTTCTTTCTTGGTAATCACCATAGTAAGAAACTTCTTCATTGTCGTCACCATAGTAAACTTTGATGTCATAAGACATATATCCTACAGCATCGTCAGATACTACAACTTCAGGGATTTCGATTTCTTCGTCTTGCATATATTCTGATTCATAACCAGTAGGAATAGAAATAATTTCTGGAGCCTTATTGTCTGTTACATTCAAAATATTTACTGTTTGAGCATAGAATCCTACATTTCCATTGTTGTCATAAGCATAAACAACGATTTGCAATTTCTTTGCTGTTGATGGGGCTTCTGACAAATCAATTGTATAAGTTGAAGCATCTTTATCTGTGATATCGATATATCCTTCGCCTTTGTAAGCGTCATATTTTTCAGTAACCAATACACCGTCAACCATATCACCATATTGATCAGTTCCAAGATCAGCCCAAACTTCTGTCAAGTTTTCAGTTTCTGTTTTTCCGTCAACTGCAACTACGTCAGAACCATCTGTATAACGATACATTGTTTTAATCAACATTTCGTCGTCATAAGAATTTGGATCTGTTGCTTGTGGAGCATCGAATGTAATTTTTGCTGTTGGCAAATATTGATTGTTTAATGTTGTAGTAAATTTAAGCGTTGGAGCATCATAATCTACATAAGAAGAAACATACATAGATTTTGAAACTTCGTTTTCATTTCCTGCGGCATCTTTAGCAACGTAACGAACATAGTATTGTCCATTTCCCATTCCACCATCAGCTGTAGTAGCTCCAAAAGTTTGTGAAGATTTGATGTAAGCAAAACCTGCTGTAGCACCAGCTTCACTCTTGAAATATTCCATTACTGTATCTTCAGTATAGCTAGCAAGAACGTCAGCTTTGAAGATGTTGTAAATTGTTTTATAGTTAGCATCGTCAACAACGATTTTATAACCATTTCCAGCCAACCATTCAAGCATTTCAGCATCACTTGAAACTGTTTCGCCAGAGTCTTTGATAGCCTTTTTAATATAATAATTGTTGTTTGTCAAAACAGCATATGCATCGCCTGCATTTTCTGCAGAGGCTCTATAGTTGAACACCAAGTTATATTCGTCATAGTTATCAATAACAAGTTTTTCAACATTGTCGTCTGTGTAAATTTTTCTAGAAAGTTCACCAGTTCCTGGCATATTGTCTTCCATTCCAATAGCATAAACTATGATGCCACCGTTTGGATTAACTCTGTTTGCCATTTTATAAGTTGCATCTTCCTTCTTGTCTGATGCTGAAGCATCGTAAACATAAGGAGTTGGCTTCTTTTCGTCTTTGATGTTTGCAAAATTGTAAACACCCATTTTAGTTTTTGCTGTTTTTCCATACACATCTGTTACTTGATATTCAAATGTATACCAGCCATCTTTCATAGGTTTAAACTTAGAAGCATCAACCAAAGTTCCGTCTGCATTAACAATTTTTTCTTCTGCAGTATTATAGTCTGCTTCTGTGATTGGTTCCCAATCCAAATCAGCATTTGCTGAGTAATAAACTTTTACTGTGTAGTGAGCTTCGATTTCTTCTCCTGCTGTTGGAGTTGTGCTACTGCTTGTAACAGCAATTGCTTTTGGCAATTTCACTTCAACACCAGTTTGTCCATTGTCTGTCCAATCTGATTCGAGTTTAATGTCAACACCATAAGTTTCACGATATGGGTTTGCTTCAGAATAAACTCTAGTAGTTTTTGTTGTAGAAGTTACAAATTGACCATTCAAATAATAAGCATATTTGATTGTATAATCTTGAGCACCTTCTGTAGCAGTTTTAAAGGTATCTCCATCGATATACAATTGTCCATCTGCATCTTTTTGAGGTGTGATTGCTGTGTTTGTAGCTCCACCTTTTGCTGTAACAACAACATATTTTCCTGTTGGTGTTGCAGGAAGCTCTGTAACAAAATTTGCGTCTGCAACTTCAAGGTCCTCTCCATCTTTGTTGAGAACTGTTGGAGTTGGAAGATACAAATCTTTGTAAGTTTCACCATCTTTTGCCCATTTTAAATCATATTGAGCTGGCAAAAAATGTTTGTCATTATCTTCAAAGCTAAATGAAGCACTTGGGAGTTGACTTATTACTTTCAATTCATAGTTGTTTGTATATTCTTTTCCTCCTACTTTATAAGTATAAGAATATGTGATTGTATAAGTCCCCAAATTGCTAGCTTCAAAATATCCATAGCTCTTTGCGTCTGCTTCTGTTTTGATTACTTTGTTTGTAATATCGGTTCCTTCTGCAGAAAGTTCTTCAAATGCTTCGTCATAATACTTAACAGTAACAGAAGATTTTTCAAGTGTAGAACCATCATCGGCTGTGGCTGTAGCATTTTTTCCTACTACAACATCAGTTTGTCCGCCGATATAAGCGTTTGTAATATAGTATTTATCGCCTTGTGTAACAACCGTTTCAAGAGTTTCTCCTTCTCTTCCGATTGTCATATAAGTGAAATCTGTATAAGTGCTAAGAGCAGCCAAGGCTGTAAAACTATCTATAGGTGCACAAAGAATTGCCAAAGCAAAAGCAACTACAAGAATCATTCCTCTAAACAATAATGAGCGTCTTTTAACTTTCATAAATTAAAATCTCCTAATTTTAGTGTAATTGTTCAATATTTTTATTTGGTCAAGCAAGGTATACCAAATTTAGAAATATTGTGCGAGCATCTTTCATTCCTATGCAAAAATAAAAGCACTATTCTTGTCGAAATTATGTATTATAAAACAACATAGAGCAGGTCTGCGCCTGCTCTATCAAATTGTGCAGTTTTGTCTAATTTAATAGACAGACGCTTTTTTGCTTCGAATGAAAATGTCAATTAGATGTTGTATGTTACTTTTACTCCTGGGCCCATTGTTGAAGCCAATGTAACACTCTTGATGTATTGTCCTTTTGCAGCAGCTGGTTTAGCCTTAACAATAGCATCCATAACGCAAGTAAAGTTTTCTGCAAGTTTTTCTTTTCCAAAACTCTTCTTTCCGATAATTACGTGAACATTGTTTGTTTTGTCAAGTCTATACTCAACTTTACCAGCCTTAACATCTTTGATAGCCTTTGTAACATCAGGTGTAACAGTTCCACTCTTTGGGTTTGGCATCAAACCTTTAGGTCCGAGAATTTTTGCGATTCTACCAACAACACCCATCATATCTGGAGTTGTGATACAAACATCAAAATCCAACCATCCACCATTGATTTTTGCAACAATTTCTTCAGCGCCAACATAGTCAGCACCAGCTTTCAAAGCTTCGTCTGCCTTGTCACCACGTGCGATAACAAGAACCTTAACTGCCTTTCCTGTTCCATTTGGAAGAACGACTACGCCACGAACTTGTTGGTCAGCATTTCTTCCGTCAACACCGAGTCTAACGTGCAATTCAATTGTTTCGTCAAACTTTGCTGTTGAAGTGCTCAAAACTGTTTCTATTGCCTTGTCAACTTCGTATGAAGCTAATTTGTCAAAACTTTCAAGGCTTTTTACATATCTTTTTCCCTTTTTCATAGTTCACCTCTTAGTCAACAACTTCAACGCCCATACTTCTTGCTGCACCAGCAATCATAGACATTGCACTTTCAATAGAGTCAGCGTTAAGATCTGGCATTTTTGTTTCTGCAATCTTTCTAATCTGCTCTTTTGTAATTTTTCCGACTTTTTGTTTGTTTGGTTTTGCAGAACCTTTATCAAGGCCAATTGCCTTTTTAATAAGAACTGCTGCAGGTGGTGTTTTCAATTCGAAAGTGAAACTTCTATCTTCATAGATAGTGATCACTACAGGAATGATAAACCCTGCTTGAGATGCGGTCTTCTCGTTGAATTCTTTTGTAAAGCCAGCGATATTGATACCATGAGGTCCAAGTGAAGAACCTACTGGTGGTCCTGGAGTGGCTTTGCCCGCTTCGAGTTGTAATTTAACAACTGCTTTAACTTTTTTTGCTGCCATTTTTCCCTCCTAATGTGGTTGTATTGAACTTTGGCTTAGTTCTCCCACAATATTTTTGTGCAGTTTTATGTCTTGCAGGACAATATTTAAAAGCTTATAGCTCAAATATCATTAGTCAATTTTTCTAACTTGTCCAAATTCTAATTCGACATTATTTTCTCTTCCAAACATTTCAACAACAACTGTAACAATTCCAGCATCTGGATTTACTGCAACAATTGAGCCAACCATTTTGTCAAGAGGCCCTTCGATAATCTCAACCTTGTCACCAACCTCAAGATCTGTTTCAACCTTGATCTTCTCAAGTCTCAATTTAACAACTTCTTCTTCTGTCAATGCCAAAGGTCTTCCTTTTGGACCAACAAAACCAGTTATTCCTCTTGTTCTTGTAATATTATGCCAAAGATCGTCACCATAAATCATTTTAACGAGCAAGTAGCAAGGCATAACTTTTCTTGTAACAAGCTTTTTCTTTCCGTTCTTTTCTTCAATTACGTCTTCTTCTGGAATTACGATTTCGAAAATTCTATCTTGCAAATTAAATTTGTCAACAACTGTTTCGAGATTTTCCTTTGCTACATTTTCATATCCAGAAAATGTGTGTAGAACATACCATTTTGGGTCTTTTGAATGTTCCATAGTTTTCTCCTTATATACTTATTAAACTAACAAACCTGTGAGGTAACCAAGAAGTGCATTTACGCCATAGATAAAAAGTCCAAAAATCAAAACAAAAGCGATAACTATACCAGTCTTCTTTAAAACTTCTCCAAATGTTGGCCAAGTAACTTTTTTGAGCTCTGAAACAGTTTCTTTTGTTTTCTTAACCAATCCACCTTTTTTCTTGTCTTTCTTTTTAGATTTATCTTTCTTCTTTTCGTCTTTAGCAACTACTCCCTTAGAAACTTGATCTTTCTTTTGATCAACTGCTGTTTCTTGTTGAGCTTCTACTACTTTTTGCTTTTTAGACATAACTTCCTCCAAATCAAGTTTTTTATATCCTCTAGAACACACTTATGAACCACACATCATTTGCTTTCTCACAAGTGTTTTAGAATTTGCTTCCTTCAAGAATTTTGAAAAAGCAAACAAAACAAAATAAACCATAAATTATTTTGTTTCTTTGTGTTTTGTTCTTTTATTACATCTTGGACAGAATTTGTTGATTTCAATTCTTTCTGCATTTGCAACAGTATTTTTTTGTGTAGCATAATTTCTTTCTTTGCATTCTGTACATTCAAGTGTAATAAGTTTACGTTTTGGTGCTGCCATTTCTTTCTCCTAACAAAAAAACTAACACCCGTTAAAAGTGTCAGTTTAAATATATCACACCGGCTCCTCTAAGTCAAGTGTTTTGCTAAATTTTGTTTGTTTTTTTTGCAGTTGTTTTTCCAAAGCTTATTCCTCTACGAGAGCATCTATATACATCACCGTTTCATTTTCTTTGCACTTTTTTATTAAGTCTTCAAGTTTGCTTGGCTTATTGTATTCAGTTTCGTATTTTATAGCATAAGAAAAATAAACTTTTAACAAATCTTTGGCATAAAGATAAGCTTCCGACATATTTTTTCCGTCAGTATAAATGTTGAGATCAGGAAAAATCACCTGACAACTTCCATCAGTATCTTTAATAAATATTGCAGGATAGAGAAATTGATACTTTTTCATAAAAATACTCCAAAAACACTATATTATATGCTTATTTTATCATATAAACGCATTTTTTCAAAATAAAATTAAAAAAATATCGCAAAAAAGCGATATTTTTTCTTATCTAGATCTAACAATCTCTCCATTGTCGAGAATTCTAACGTTGTCACCAAGCCCTGCTTCAAGAATTGGTTGTATATCTATAATCCTATCTCTCTTTACGTTTTCAGGAGCGATAGTGATAACTTCTCTGTTTTCTCTTCTAACTTTTTCTGCGAGTTGTCTTATTTCTGTTTTCATAATACACCTCCGTGTGTTTTCTTTGCCTACTTGGCCATATCATATCACAAAAGATTTGTTTTGTAAATACATTTTTGAAAAATTTTTAAAAAATATTTTTCTACATCCCTCTAAATATCTAACATATAACTACTTACATTTTTTCTACAGTATCAATTCCCAAAACATAAAGCGCTTTGCTTAAACAATTTTTTACAAGCAAACACAATTGCAACATTGCCCCTTTTCTCTCTTCGTCTGTCTGAGAAAGAATTTTGTGATTGTTATAGAAAGTAGAGAACGCACTGGCCAATTCAAAAACCGACAAACAAAGTGCATTCATTGAATAAGCATCATAACAAACTCGATAAGACGAATTAAGCTTCAATATCGCCAAAACTATCTCTCTCTCTTCTTGAGTTTCAACCCTTATCTTGTTTCCCCCTTCAAAATTTGCTTTGTTTAAAATGGAGTTAATTCTTGCTATAGTATATTGAATGTACGGTCCAGTTTTTCCGTCAAAAGCCAAAAACTTGTCGATATCAAAGACATAGTCTCTTGAAACGGTGTTTGACAAATCTCCAAACTTCATTGCCCCGACACCAATCTTTCTTGCAAGCTCTTTGTCTCCAATAATGCCGTTTTCAACAAGTTTTGCCTCTGCCTTTTCAATAAGCATATTCAAAACATCTTTATATTTCACCGTTTCTCCAGAACGCGTCTTAAAAGGTTTTCCATCTTTGCCATTCATGGTTCCAAAAGCAACGTGACTAAGTTTTTGTTCTTTTGGCGAAACGCCTGCCAACTTACAACATCTAAACACCTGTTCAAAGTGTCCGACTTGACGATTGTCTGTAATATAAACAATTTCATTTGGCGCAAAATCTCTGTTTCTCATTAAGATTGTCGCAATATCAGTAGTAGCATATAGGTCTCCACCATTGTATTTTTTGATAATAGCAGGTGGCATAGGATTTTTATATCTTTGGGGTTCGTCTTCACTCTTTTTAGGAATTGGTATATGTTCCCCCTCTCTAGCAACATCTACTACCAATGCTCCTTCACTTTCTCTAGCCAACCCTTGATCTACAAACTTATTGATAGTTTCTTCAATAAATGGATAAGCATCACTCTCACCATAATAAAAATCAAAAGTTGTGTTGAGCATATCATAGTTTTTTTCAATTTCTTTAATCGACAAAGCTTTAATCTGTTTATAAATTTCAAAATAAGGTTGTTTTTGTTGTTGAATATACAAAGTAATTTGATCTGCTTCAGCTTTAAATTTTTCGTCAACATCTTTTCTTTTGCTAGCTTTTGGATATTCCTCGTTCAAAACATCCAACGTAACGCCTTTTATTTGAATTTTGTTTAAATCAACATCTATTTTAAAAAATTCGTCAACAAATCCATCGATTTTAAGTTGCAAAATAGTCAACCCCATTTGCAAGCCAAAATCTCCCAAATGCACGTCGCTCAGCGTTTTGTTTCCCATCGTCTCGTGAAGTCTTTTTAAAGCCTCTCCAACAATTGGTGAGCGCAAGTGTCCAACATGAAGCTCTTTTGCAACGTTTGCACCACCATAGTCAAAGAAAACCAATTTTTTCTCTTTGAGTTGTTCTACGCCCAAATCTTCGTCTTGGTCAACATAGTTTGCATAATCATTAAGAACCTCGTCTTTCAATTTAATGTTGATAAACCCAGGTTTTGCAACAGAAAATTCAAAACCTTCTACATTTCCAATCTTTTCAACCAACTTTTCAGCAAGCTCCATAGGAGGCTTGCCCACTATCATAGCAAAGTTTGTTTGATAATCACAAAGTTGTGGTCTATTAGAAAAAGAAACCACCAATTTGTCTAAATTTTCTATTCCTAGTGCATTTGCACTATCTGTCAAGATATTTTTAATTTGATTTTTTATGTTCATATGTTTCCTTTTAAAATTTCTTTTTATAAGTATAACAAACTCAAAAAAAAATAACAACCCATTTTCTTTTTTTAATAAAAATTATATTTTTTCTAAAAAATATTCAAAAAATTATATAAAAATTAACAGAAAAAATCAAAAAAATATAAAAAAAATAAACTTTTTAATAAAAACCGAATAATTTTTTGCAATAAAAAAAGTGGCGATGCCACTTAAATTTCTTTTCTGTCTGAAATAGCTCGGCTCAAAGTAACTTCGTCAGCAAACTCAATATCACTGCCCATTGAGATTCCTTGTGCAAGCCTTGTAACTTTTACCCCCAAAGGTTTGAGAATCTTTGCTATATACATTGCAGTTGCATCGCCTTCAACATTTGGGTTTGTTGCCATAATCACTTCTTCTGTCCCGTAAGCATTTACCCTAGCTAACAACTCTTTTATTCTAATATCATTCGGCCCCTTGTTTTCAAGAGGATTTATTGCACCAAACAAAATATGATAAACGCCATCAAAAGTTTTGACCTTTTCCAAAGACACAATATCTTTTGGCTCTTGCACAACACAAATAGTCTTTTTGTCTCTTCTTTGACAAAGTGGACATACTTCTGTAGAAGAATAGTTTCCACATTCTTTACAAAGCCTTATTTTGTTTTTAACTTCCAAGATAGCCTTTGCAAAATTTTCAGCTTTTTCTTTGTTGTTTTCAATAATATAATAAGCATATCGCTGAGCAGTCTTTTTTCCAACTCCCGGCAATTGCCTAAAATATTCTATAAGTTGTTCAATAGGTTGGTCAATCATATTACATACCTATATTTGGAAGCTTGTTTCTTTCGTCTTCTGCTATCTTGTTTAGACATTCATTAACTGCAGAAACCACTAAATCTTCCAACATTTCAACGTCGTCTGGGTCAACAACTTGAGGCTTTATAGAAATCTTTTTCATTGTCTTGTTTCCAAGCATAACAACCTCAACCATTCCACCTCCAACAGAAGATGTATATTCAGTGTTGTCAATTTCTTCTCTTATCCTTTTCATATCTTCTTGCATTTTTTGTGCTTGGCGCATAAGCTGTTGCATATTTCCGCCACCAAAACCACCAAATCCGTATGCCATATCAACTTCTCCTTTATTCTATATCCACTTTTCTTGAGAAAAATGATTCTATCTTTTTTATGTCTTTGTTTATTTTTTGTTCGTCGCTTTCAAACTTGACTACTTCAAATTGCAAATCAAGTCCTTGCCAACGAATAGCACTTTCAATTTCTTTTCTTCCATTTTCTAAAATATCAATCAAAAAATCGTCGCTCGAACGTATAATCAATTTGTTTTCTACAACTTTTGCATTTGTTATATCTCCACAAGCTATATGCAAGGCTACTTTTTTGTGTTCTTTTAAATAAAGCACCACTTTGCCCCAAATGTTTGATGGAGAAATTTTTGAAGCATCTTTTTCAATTTTCAGTTTTTTTTTACATCAAATCCAAGCATTGCTGTCAAGCAAGTCGTTTCCAGCAACAGCCTTACGGAAAGTGCATACCTCAACTCACTCTCGGCACTTGAAAAAACTTGCATATATCTTATCAAATCTTTTTCAACAAACTTCTCGGACTGAACTTTATACATTTCAAAAACGTCTTCTGTCAAATTTAACATTTGGTTTGCTTCTTTACAAGTTTTGCAAATAAGCAAATTTCTCGCGTGTCTAGACAAATCTTTTGAAAATACGGCAAGGTTTTTTCCGTCTTTTTCTATTTTGTCAATCAACGACAAAACCTCGCCCACTTCTTTTTCTTGAATCTTATCAAAAAATTCAATAATTAGTTTGTGATCTGTTGTCCCCAAAACAGACAACGCCTTTTCTTTTGTAATGTCTCCTTGGCAATATGAAGCAATCGAATCTGCAATTGAAAGAGTATCTCTCACACTTCCTTCCCCTGCACTAGCAATAACCTTCAAGCTTTCTTCGTCATATTTTATATTTTCTTTGTCAAAGATTTTTGCTAAATGTTTTGAAAGCTCGTCTACAGAAACATATCGAAAATCAAATCTTACACATCTTGACAAAATCGTCTGTGGTAATTTATGAACTTCTGTAGTCGCCAAAATAAATATTACATAAGAAGGTGGCTCTTCCAGCGTTTTCAAGAGCGCATTAAAAGCACTATCTGAAAGCATATGAACTTCGTCCACAATATAAACTTTATACTTAGCCCCAACAGGCATAAATTTCACTTTTTCTCTAATTTGTCTAATATCGTCAACTTTATTGTTTGAAGCGGCATCAATTTCAATAATATTAATGTCGTTTTCTTGCTCCAACCTCTTACAATTTTCACATTCGCCACAGGCAGAACCGTTTTGTGTGTTCAAGCAATTGACTGCCTTGGCAAAAACCTTGGCAACGCTTGTTTTTCCCGTTCCTCTCGAACCAGTAAACAAATAAGCATGACCAATTTGGTCATTTTTGATTTGATTTTGCAAAGTTTTTGTAATATGTTCTTGTCCAATAACTTCTTCAAAAGTCTTTGGACGATATTTTCTATAAAGTGCTATATGCTTCATTCTTTCTCCGTTTAGTAATTGTCTCTGCAAATAATTGCGAAGTCGTCAACATTGAGACAAGCCCCACCAATCAACACTCCGTCTGCAGAAGCCACTATTTTTTTATAGTTTTGAATAGTTACGCTTCCCCCATAAACAATTGTGATTTTTTCACTGGCTTTTGCAGAATAAAGGTTTTCGATTTCTTTTCTAATCATTGAAATCATAGATTGAATATCTTTTATCGTAGCAACTTTTCCAGTTCCTACAGCCCAAATAGGCTCATAGGCAATAACGACGCTATCAAGTTCGTTTTCATAGATACCCTTTAGAACATCGTCAAGTTGTTTTTTTACAAATGCTGAGGCTTCTTTGTTTGTTCTTGTAACCAAATTTTCTCCCACACACAAAACAACTTTCAATCCATTTGCAAGAGCAGTTTTCACTTTTTTGTTTATAGTTCTGTCCGATTCTTTAAACTTAGATCTTCTTTCAGAGTGTCCCAAGATCACATAACTTGCACCCAAATCTTTTACCATTGAAGCAGAAACTTCTCCAGTATAAGCCCCACTTTCGTTTTCGTTTATGTTTTGAGCTCCAAACTCAACTTTGCTTCCTGTCAAAAATTCTTTTGCTACATATAAATGAGTGAAAGGTGGACAAACTACAACATCATTTTTTGTGTCTTTTGTTTTTGTAGCCAAAGTCATAGCATAATGTTTAAATTCGCTTGGCTTTGTATTCATTTTAAAATTTCCAATAATAAGTTTTTTCATTTTTTCTCCTAATTAAAGAGTGTCAATAACCTCAATAGCTGGCAAGATTTTCCCTTCCATCAATTTCAAGCTTGCCCCGCCTCCAGTTGAAAGGTGGTTGATTTGGTCAGCAACGCCACTTGCATTGACAGCACTCACGCTATCTCCTCCCCCAACAATCGAATAAGCTCCACTCTTTGCAACTGCTTTAGCAATTTTGATTGTTCCGTTTTTAAATCTCTTGTCTTCGTATTTTCCAACTGGGCCGTTCCAAATAATTTGTTGAGCTTTTAAAATTTCGTCTACAAATAATTTTGCACTCTTTCTGCCAATATCCAGACCAACCATTCCTTTTTCAAGACCTGTCGTTTTTATAACCTTGTCTTTATCTTTAATCAAGGCAACATGGTCAATCGGCAACAAAATCTTTATACCCTTTTCTTTTGCGTTTTTCAAAACGTTTTTAGCTTCTTCTATCTTGTCAAGAGCAACAATCGAATCTCCTATGTTTTGCCCCATAGCCTGCAAAAATGTATATGCCATTCCTCCACCGATAATGATTGTGTCGGCTTTGTCCATCACATTGTTTATCAAGCTGAGTTTATCAGCAACTTTTGCCCCTCCAAAAATTGCTACGAAAGGATGCTTAGGTTGTTCGAACGCTTGTTGGAATGTTAGCAATTCTTTTTCAATCAGAAACCCAATTGCGCTAGGAAGTTTAAGAGCGACTCCATAGTTTGAAGCGTGTTTTCTATGGGTTACGCCAAAAGCATCGTCTACATAAATATCTGCAAGTTTTGCAAGTTTTGAAACAAATGCTGGTGAGTTTAATTCTTCTCCCTCATTAAATCTCAAATTCTCAAGTACCAAAATTTCTCCGTCGTTAAGCTTTTCTACAGCATTGTCAACTTCTGGACCAACAACTTTGCTACAGAATTTAACCTTGTTTGGGAAATGCTTCATTAAATAAACAGCAACTGGAAACAATGACAAATATTTGTCAAATCCTTTTGGTCTGCCCAAGTGAGAACATACAATAAGCTTTGCCCCTTTTTGATTTAGATATGCAATTGTAGGCAATTCTGCGACAATTCTTGTATCGTCCAAAATATCTCCATAATTGTCCAATGGCACATTAAAATCACAGCGCAACAAAATACGTTTTCCTTTAATATTTTTTAAATCTCTTATCGTCCTTTTCATAATTTCAATCCTTTCAAATCTAGTTTACAACATTTCAAAAAGATTTCAAAACATTTTAAGCAAAAATCAAGCAAAAGCTTCTTGCAAAATTTGCAAACAATCGTCTATATTGTCACAAGTAGCGAGCTTTAATCTAAGACTGGAAGACATTGGCAAATCACTGGCATACCACAAGAGATGTTTTCTTATGTAAAGTTTGAGCCAAGACTCTTCAAAATAAGTTCTCAAAATCTCAACGTGTTTTCTTACGACATCAATCTTTTTATAATTGACATTCAAGTTTTTTAGCTCTGCAAAAAGCCAAGGTTTTCCCATAGAACCTCTGCCTACCATAATCCCATCAACTCCAGTTTGCTTCATAGCTTCATATGATTTTTGATCAACTACATCCCCATTTCCAATTACCGGAATTTTCAAGTTTGATTTTACCTTAGCAATTGCCTCTAAGTCTGCTTTTCCACTATACCCTTGCTCTACAGTTCTTGAGTGAAATGTTACAAAATCTGCACCACTTTCTTCACACATTCTCGCAAATTCTAAAAAGTTTTCTGATTTGTTCCCTTTTCTAAATTTAACAGACAAAGGTTTATCCGTGGACTTTTTGCAACATGAAATAATTTTGCTTGCAAGAACTGGATTGTCCATAAGTGCACCACCTTCACCATTTTTGACAATTTTTGGAGCAGGACACCCCATGTTTATATCAAACGAATCAAATTTTGAAAGCATAGGGCTTTGAATAGCACGTTGCATATAGTCTTCTTCATGCCCAAAGATCTGAGCAATCTTTATCTTTTCTTCTTGTGTTGTCAAAGTCAAAAACTCTGTCTTTTTTGGATTGTGTGCCATTGCACGTGCAGAAAGCATTTCTGTAACCGTCGCATCTGCACCAAAAGAAGATGCCAGAGCTCTAAAGCCGACATCTGTAACTCCTGCCATTGGTGCGAGCAGAAGAGGATTGTTTGAAAAGTCTACATCTTTAATTTTCACGCTTAAATCATAACATAAAAAAATATAATTGAAAAGCGATTTTTATTTGTTTACTGCATACTTAAAATTTTTAAAACCTTTAAAAGAAATTATCTTTTTAGGTTTGCACACATAATATCTCATAGTTTGAGGATTTAAAAATTTTCGAGACGCCTTTTCTTCAAGCGAAAATTTTCCAAAGTTTCGAATATTGATACTATCACCCTTTGAACAGGCTTCCAAAATCAAAGCCCTAAACTCGTTTAAAAACAAATCACACTTAGATTTTGGAATTTGCGTTTTCTTTGATATTTGTGCAATAAATTCTGTTTTGTTCATAAAAACCTCCACCGTCATTTTTAACAAAACAATGCCAATCAATACTCCTTTTTTGAAACTTTCTTCATTTTGATCAAAAACGATAAGGTGAAAACAAAATAAACCAACACTCCCAACAAAACAGCCAGCACGATATTTGCCAAACTAGAAAAATAGTTGCAGTTTATAAATGTATACACAGTCAAAAACATCAACGCCGTTGCAAAAATCAAATTAAAAAGTTCTAGAAAGTTTATCTTAAAAATCATAAGTCTTTTAAGTTTAATCAAAGCCAAAATTGAAACGATAGACATAAGTGCAATATTCCCTACAACCAAAGCAAAGATGTTTATTGCAGAAACAGCAGCCAAACTATATGATAAAACGGCTTTGACAAGACCCCCTATCGAAGTAATAATCAATATATAAGAAAATTGACCGTTTGCCTGTAGCAACATTACCAAATATTGCATAACAGCTGTAAAAATTATTGAAAAAGCTCCAAACAACATAAGGTTGAAAGCAATCTCCAAAAGCTCTGCTGACATATCTACGTAAACTAAGTCAAAAACTTGTTTTGAAATTGCTACCACCCCAAATGTCGTGGGTAAAATTAAATAAAACAATGCCCTAAAACCTTTTTCCACCATAGTTCTTCCTGCTATACCCCTTGAAATCGTATAAGAAATATTTGGCAACAAAGCTGTAGTTACTGCCATAGAAATAATTAGAGGGAAGTTTAAAATAGCCCCCACCACCCCAGATTGCAAACCAAAAAGTTGTGTTGCAACACTATTTGAAAAACCTGCTTGCACAAGTCTTGGAACTATCACTAGGCCATCAAAAGCATTTACCAGAGGGAGTATTGATGCAGAAAGCGTCAATGGAAAATTTGCCATATCAAATTCTTTTCTTGCAAATTTCAGTTTTGCTAAATCAAATTTCGGAAAATGTTTTTTTCTTCTCAAAAGATACACTGTAGACAAAAACAATAAAGCCACAACCTCACTCAATGTTATCCCTAAAAAAGCACCAAAAACTCCATTTGCTACACTTTTTTTTGCAAAGAAAAAAGCAAACAAAAGACCAAAGGCAAACTTAAACACTTGCTCAACAACTTGACTTACTGCTGTAGGGAGCATATTTTCATACCCTTGAAAAAAACCTCTCAGTGCGCTAAGTCCTGCTCCCAATGGCAATAGAAAAACAAACAAGTAATATGAATTATTTGATTCAATTCCTTGAAACAACGAGATTTTTTTACCGAATATTAAAAAAACAACGCCCAACGCAAATCCTATTCCAACCCCAACAATAAGAGCTCTCGATAGATAAGTTTTGATTTTTCGATAATCTTTTCTTGCTCTTGCTGAACTAATCAATTTTGATAGCGAGGTAGTAATACCACCACATGTTATTACAAGCGCAAAACTATAAAGAGCCATAACAAGTTGAAAAACACCAATCCCTTCAATTCCAATAAGATTTGTAAGTGGAAGCCTAAACAAAGCCCCCAAAACTTTGCAAATCAGTCCACTTGCCAAAAGTATCAATGCTCCTTTACCAATTTTGTTTTTCATAACCCCACCACTTTAAATTATCTTGAAAAACAAACTCTCAAAATATACAGTTTCTTAAAAAGTTTTTATGTAAACACCTAAATTGACAAAAGACTATTTACAAACAAAAAAAATTGTGTTACAATATAGTTATATAGACGGAGGAAAATATGAGCGAAGAACTTAGAACTATGACCTTAGATTACTCTCAAGACCTTGAAGAATACTATAAAAGCTACAGACAAACATTAGAAACGAGCGTAGGCATCGGGCTCGAATATTTCAAAGCTTTGAGTTCGATCTCAAAGTCAGAAACCGAAGATCTTGAAACTTGTTTTAGATATATTGAAATTATGGGAAAACTTTGTGCAAGTGCTGACAACTTCAGAAATCAAATTGATCCTGAAAGATTTGCTACAAACGGAAAAAGCCCATTGAAAAAATTGCAGGAAAAAGGAGTATCAATTCAAGTGCCTGATATTGAAGCCTGCAAAAAGAATTTTGACGAGATCGCAAAACTTAAAAACTCAGATCCAAAAAGATATGCTTCAGAGCTTTTAAGATCAGCGACATTATACGCAAATAGTTTAGAGTTTATCGTAGCTAGAAACCTAGAACTCGCCAAACGTTATGGCATACCTTGTGCAGACCAAATCAAGAGTGACGACTCAGTAAAACAAATTAAAGCGCACGTAGTTCAAACTAGAAAACAAAAAGGAATCAAGGACAGAACAGTTGGTTAAAAACAAAAAAAAGACAAGCAAAACTTGTCTTTTTTTTATAATACTCTTTCTTTGCCTGATGGATTTTTATCGAGTTTAGGATTGCTGTTTTTAGTCGCCGTAGGAGTTGCAAAAAAATCTCCCAACATTTGAGACATACTATCGGAAACCTCCGATTCTTTAGGTGGCTTCACTGGCTTTACCGGCTCGATTGGGGGTTTTGCAACCACCTTTGGAGGCTCTTTAGGTTTCTCTATTGTTTTCTCTTCTTTTTTCTTTCCCCCACTTGAAGCAACATTAACAACGGGATAAGAATAGCCAAAATATTTTTTCATACTGAAAGACGCGCCTTTAGATGGTGCAGACTTTCCTTTTGCCTTAACTTTTCCTTTTTTCTTTGCTGGCTTAGAGGCTCCCTTTTTCGCATCTTTTTTCTCTTCTTTCGCTGGCATTTCGGTGTTTGCAACTTCTTTAACAACAGCTGTTATCTTTTTGATTGGTTGAGCAAATCCAGCAACAACTTGCGCTCCTTCGCTTGTTTTAGCAATTTCTTTAAAAGCATCATGCTTTTTGATTATTGAGTCTAAAACTTGTTTCAACCTTGAATTGTCTTGCAAAACAGAGGGGTCTTTCAATCCAAGCCTTTCGATTGTTTGTTTATATTCTGCTTTGATCTTTTCTCCAAGTTCTCCACAAGAATCCAAAACCTTCAACATTCTCACCATATAAAGTTGTGACAAAATTTCAAAAAGCTCTTTATTAAATTGATATTTCTCTTCCTGTGATTTCAACAAATTGAGCAGATAATCGTTTTTGTCATAAATATCTTCTTCTAAATAAACCTTCCAAAGTTTATAAACTTCTTCTTTAAACTTTGGAGAATATGTATCCAAAACCGAATCAAGCAATGTAACGTGTTTGATGTCTTCTTCGACGCCTTGTTCAATTTCTATTAAATAAAGATAGGCATTGCAAAATGAAGTAGAAATCTCAAATACAATTTTATAGTTCAATAAAAATGTTTCAAGTTTTGTGTGCATATAAACCACATCGCCTTCTTTGTTGTCAAACTTCTTAGGGACTATGTGCAATTGTTCTATTATTTTTTTGTCGTCTATTTTATAATTTCCCTCAGCGTCAAAATCTCCAAGCAATTTGTTTTCTTGTTTTCTTTGCAAAAAGTCAACTGCAAAAAAATCTTTGAGCAAACCATCTGCATCTTTTGGTGCTGTTGCTTTGTCTTGCTCAGAAACTATCTTTTGTATGTCTATTGAATAAAACCTTTCTTCCATAATTATATTATACAACAGATTTGTCCACTTTGCAACACTTTTTTTTCTAAACATTTTGCACATCAACCTATCTTTTTAAGAAAGTCACACACATAGGCTTTTCTTTGATGTCATTTAAAGTTATACCATTTGCGACGCACTTTCCCTCACAATTAAACAAACAATCTGCCTTGCAACCTATTTTCATTTTTGATGTATCTCTTTGAAGTGCGTAGACGGGGGGATTGTCTGTAAAAAGCCATTTTGTCTTATCTACAGCCTTTTCGTTTCCTTTTTGATAATCTCCACATTCACAGTTTTTTCTCACTACAATATCCTTTGCCTTGCAAGTATATCTATCGTTGTAAATACAACGGGTCTTTCTGCACCTTATATCCATAACTCCTCCTATCAAAATATGTCCAAATGTTGACAAGCTTAATCAAAATAAGTTAAAATAATTTTAAGAGGTGAAAATATGAAAGTTGTATTACTTAAAGATGTAAAAGGCACTGGCAAAAAAGGAGAAATCAAAGAAGTTGCTGACGGATTTGCAAAAAACTTTCTTTTCAAAAACAACTTTGCTAAACTTGCTGACAAAACTGCAATAAGCGAAAACAAAATCCAAGGCGAAGCTACAAAATATCACAAACAACAAGAAGTTTTAGCAGCACAAGAACTTGCAAAAAAAATTGAAGGCAAAGTCGTAAGTTTGACAATCAAATGTGGAGAAAATGGAAAAACCTTTGGTTCTGTAACAAGCAAAGAAATTTCAGAAGCTCTTGAAAAACTCAACATCAAGCTTGATAAGAAAAAGATTGATTTGAAAGAACCAATCAAAAATACTGGGTTGTATAATGTTGTAGCAAAAGTATATCCCGAAATTTCTGCAAAGTTTCAAGTTGAAGTTAAAGCAACAAAATAACAAATCAAAAAAACCAACTTTAGTGTTGGTTTTTATTTTTTTTCAAATTGCAAAGTTTTATTGAGATAAGCGAATTTACCGAGCAACAGACTTGGTTTAGAAAAATTTTCAAATCTTCAAGTTCTTCCAAACTCAAGCCTTTTGTCAGTTGCATAGCAAAAGACGAAGCCAACAGCACTATTTCGCTTTCGTTGTTTTTCATAATAATTTATATTATAGATTTTTAAAAATTGTTACTTAGTTTTTCAAACAAGATTACAAATTCTTGCAAAGAAATCGTCTCAGCACGTCTACCTAAAGTTTGTTCGTCCAAAACAGACTTAAGTTTTTCTTTTGCTATCAATGTTGATAAATTGTTCAACAATGTTTTTCTACGCATTGAGAAACAAGCCTTAACAAACTTTGAGAACTTTTGTGCATCAATATTTGGATATTTTGATTCTAGTTTAATATTCAATAGTGCAGAGTCCACATTTGGCACGGGAAAAAACATCTGTCTTTTGATAATCCTTGTGATTTTTGGCATTCCGTAAAAATTTGTCATTACTGTCAAAATGCCATAATCTTTGCCTCCTACACTAGCACAGATTCTTTCAGCAACCTCTTTTTGAACCATAATTGTCAAACTATCGAGCTTTGAGCTTTCTTCTAGCAATCTAAATATTATCGGCGTTGTAATATAATATGGCAAGTTTGCAACAACCTTATAGTTTTTTGAAAATCGGCTTTCAACATCTTGCATCTGGGTCTTCATAAAATCTTGAAAAATAAATTCTACATTTTCTAAATTCAACCCCAAAAGATGTTGTTGCAAATCTTTATCGATCTCAAAAGACACGACTTTTGAAGCTTTTTCACCAAGCACTTCAGTTAAACTTCCTGCTCCAGCTCCAATTTCAAGAACCTCGTCTTCTGAAGAAATCTCTGCATCTTCTGCGATGGCATTCAATAAATTTTTGTCAGAAATAAAATTCTGTCCAAACTTTTTCTTAAAAACAAAATCTTTCATATGTTAAACAACCTTTTCGCATTTTCACAAGTTTTCTGTGCGACTTCTTCAATGCTTATTCCTTTTATTTTTGCAATCATATCTGCAATGCAAACAATGTTTTTTGGTTCATTCCTTTGCCCCCTAAACGGAACCGGTGCAAGATAAGGACAATCTGTTTCAAGGAGTATCTTTTCAATAGGAAGTTTCTTAATGACTTCTACTACACTTTTTGCGTTTGCAAAAGTACAAACCCCACCAAACGAAAAGGAAAACCCCATTTTCATAAAAACCTCTGCCGACTCTATGCTTCCACTATAACAATGCAACAAACTTTCTTTTTGTGGAGGACATTTTTTCAAAAGCTCTATAGTGTCTCCAATTGCATCTCTGCTATGGACCACAATAGGCAAACCAACTTCATTGGCTAATGCAATTTGTTTCCTGAATACTTCTTTTTGCAAATCTTTGTTTTCTGACGTGTAGTGATAATCTAATCCTATCTCCCCTATGGCAACAACTTTTTCTAGTTTTGCCAACTCTTTCAACTTCTCAATTTGCGAGTCTTCAAAGCCGTCTACATTTTCTGGGTGAATGCCAACATTGACATAAACACCTTTAAAGTCTTTTGCGATTTTAAGAGATTGCAATGAAGATGTAATATCATAAGAAGAGCATACTATTGTGTCTACATACTTTTCGTTTGCTCTTTCAACAACCTCTTTTAAATCGTCATATTTTGCATCTGTCAAATGTGCGTGAATATCAATCAATCTCATAGTATTATCTTATCAAATCAATTCTTCATTGTCAATTTGTTTATAAAATTTAAAAAGAGGTCTTTTAGAAATTTAAAAATCATAAACTTTGTTATGAACATATTTTGGACAATTATGATGTTGGCAAGCATTTTGGTTTTGTTGATTACAAATCCAGGGGCTGTTTTGTCCGAAATGATTGGAGCGTCAACAGAAGCCCTTGAGCTTTGTATCGAACTTTGTGCTGTTTATGCAGTTTGGCTCGGAGTTTTAGAGCTCGTAAATGTCTCCGGTCTTGGAGAAAAACTAGCAAAACTTTTAAGACCTCTAATTAAAAAGATATTCAAAATCAACAATCCAGAAGCAGAAAGAATGATTGCCCTCAACCTCTCTGCAAATATGCTAGGCCTTGGAAATGCATCTACTCCTATCGGCATCAAAGCAATGCAAACACTAGACGACAAATCAGGCAGAGCGAATTTCGCAATGATAATGCTTATCGTAATCAATGCTACATCAATTCAACTGTTGCCAACAACCGTAATTGGGCTTAGGACAAGCGCAGGCTCTCTAAACCCGGCAGATATAATTGTTCCAACTCTGATAGCTACTGCAATAACAACAATAACGGGGATTTTGTTGGTCCACGGGATTGAAAGATTAAGAAACTGGAGAAAAAAATGAGTGCTTATATATTGCCCATTATTTTCATTTCTTTGTTTATTTATTGTTACCTAAAAAAAATAAACACCTATGACACATTTGTCAAAGGTGCAAAAGGTGCAATAAGTTTGGTTGTCGAGATTTTTCCTTTTATTGCATCTATTCTAATCGCAGTTGCACTTTTAAGAATAAGTGGCATAACCGACTTGTTGGCAACTTTTCTTTCTCCAATTTTTAATGCTCTTGGCATTCCTACCGAACTTTGCGAACTTGTTTTATTAAGGCCATTTACCGGAAGCGGTAGTTTCGGAATTTTGGAAAGCATCTTCACAACCTATGGACCGGACAGCTATATCTCAAGATGTGCCTGTGTAATTATGGGTTGTAGCGAGACAATTTTTTATGTAGCTACTGTATATATTTCTCAGACCAAAGTAAAGAAACTTTTGTATGCTATACCCGTCGCATTGATTTGTTCGCTTATCGGGACAATAGTTGGCTGTGTATTGTGCAGATTTATTTAGCTCCTATATATTTCGTATGGAGAGTCTCTAAATAGTTTCCGTTTTCTTCATTAGTAACCAAATTTGGATAAATCTTAACACCCTCTTTTCCACCCTTAACGGCTTTAAATAAAGCAAGTTTTACTTCTCCTTTACCATTTTCTGTAAAAAACAACTCTTTTATTGTAAGTTTGTTTTTCTTGCACGAAGAAATCATTTCGCATATTCTTTCTGCCGTATAACAGCAATAAAAACTTCCTCCTACTTTAAGCATTTTTGACGCCACCTTTGTAAGAATTTCCAGTGGCAAACAAACCTCTTCTTTGGCAATTTTTTTGACTTTAGACTGCACAAAGTTTGTTTCTTTAAAATATGGAGGATTTGAAAAAACGACGTCTACACTTCCTGCAGAAATATATTTCTCAAAATTTTTAACATCGTCACTCACAAGCGTAATTTTTTCTTGCAAAGAGTTTAACTCTATATTTTTTTTGCAAAGGTTTTGCATTTCTGGTTGAATTTCAAAAGCTAAAATCTTTTCGATATTGGTTTTCGCTGCCACCAATATTGATATGACCCCACTTCCTGCGCCTATCTCTATGGCCAAGTTTTTTCCTTTTACGAAGTTTGCCAAAACCACACTATCGCCTGTAAAATTATAAAGATTTTTGTTTTGAATGATTTTAAGTCCTTTGTATTGCAAATCTTCTAATCTTTCGCCCTCTTGCAACATATTAATTTTCCTTCTTAAAATTGATTTGATCAAGAGTAAAAGTTTTGATTTCAGAATCTTCTCCTTTGACAAACTTTACATCAACTTCACGCTTCAACAAATCATTGAACACTACCGTTCCTTTACCTTCTTTTGTCGAAACCTGAGCGCCTACTTTTGGCATCAATTTAATTGATTCTTGATAAGTTGAGTTTTCGTAAGCAATACAACACATAAGTTTTCCACAGAGCCCACTTATACTCGCCGGATTAAGTGAAAGGTTTTGATTTTTTGCCATCTTCATTGACACATGATCAAACTCTCCCATATTTTGAACACAACAACAAATCTTTCCACAAGGGCCAAAGCCTCCTAGCATTCTCACTTCGTCACGGCTCCCAATTTGACGCAACTCAATTCTCTTTTTAAAAGTTTCTGCAAGTTTTTTAACCAATTCTCTAAAATCAACTCTATTTTCAGACGTAAAATTTATTACATAGCGAGTGTTGTCATAATTGGCTTCAATCTTAACAATCTTCATTTCAAGACCAAATTCTTTGACAATGCTTTTTACTTGTGGATAAAGATTTTCAGCCTCTTTGTCATATTCTTCAGCCTTTTTAACCATTTCTTTCGTCGCAATTTTTAACACTTTTTTCAGAGGTGCTTGCAAAGTCGTTGCATCGATTTTTTCTCTTTCTTTTATTACAACTCCAAGGTCTGCCCCCTTTTCTGTGTCAACTAAAACATATTCCCCCTTTTTTAGTTCCAAATCGTTTGGATCAAAAGAATATATATGATTGCTATTTTTAAATTTTATCCCTACTACTTCTACTTGCATAAATATTTAACCTCCAAGATTTTAAGCAAAAAATTGTCAATTGCGATAGTTAAATTTGCATTAAATTCTATCTTTTCTCTTAAATTTGAAATTAACTTTGAAATTTCACACAATGCCTCAACTGAATATTCCTGTTCGATATCCTTCAATGCTTCTTTAAACGGAACCAGCCTACACAAATTTTCACTTTCACATTTGATTTTCAAAATATCTTCGATACAAAGAGTCAACACTTCCAAAATTAAATCAAGATTGTCTTTAAGTTCTAAGAACCTCTTTGAAAACTTCAAAACTTGCTTGCTGCCTTTGAGCTCTGCAAAAATTGAAACAGCAAAATTTGATATTTGTTTCAATTCCTCATTTTTTGCAAGTTCCAAAGTTTTTCCGATATAACCCCTGCCCAATATCTTTGCTAAGTCGTCTTGAACATATCTTCCAATCTCTTCTTGAGACATTGGAAAAACCCTTATTCTTTCACAACGACTTCTGATCGTTGGCAATACTCGTTCAAAACTTTTTGCACTCAGCAAAAAATAGACATTTTGAGGAGGCTCTTCCAAAACCTTCAACAACTTGTTTTGGGCTTCGTCAGTAGACTTGTCAATATTATGAATTATAAAAATCTTATATGGCAAATTTACTGGCTTGATATAAGCCTCTGAAACAATTTCGTTTGAATCCCCCACCAAAAGTTTGAGTTGATTTTTTGGATAAACCTTTATGTCTAAGTCAGTCCCCTGCTCGAGTTTTTTAAATTCTGCACTGTTTTCATTAAAAAGTTCAAAGGTTTTGTACTGAAGCATTAAAGCCGACAAAATCAACGCCGGCTTGCTTGTATATTCGTCCTCACACAAAAACATTAGGGCGTTTGATATTGTGCCCTCTTGTTTTTTTTGAATAAGATTTTTAAAAAACTCTTGACTCTTTATAATTTCTGCTAAATTCATAATATTATATTATCACAAAAATCTATAAAACGTAAATACTTTTTTAACATTTTTATTGGTTTTTTATTGCTTTTATTTTTGAAAAATTAATAAAAAATTATTAAAAAGTTTAAAAAATTATTAAAAATTATTAAAAAACAGCGTTGAAAATCGCTATTTTTTGTATTTTTCTTTTATTTTTAAAAACTTCTTTTCGCAAAGTTTGTAAATCTCTCCAATAAATATAATTGAAATTGATAAAGCAAAAACAACAGCCCAACAAGTAAAATTAAGAGGTTGCAACTGCAAAAGATTGCCGAGTTCCGTAAACATCATTAAAAACAATAACCCAAACCCAACTATTAAAGACAGTGTAAAAAACTTGTTTTTGAACGGATTGCTTTTAAAACAACTTTCTTTTGTTCTTGCTGTAAACATATAGAAAAGTTGAATGAGATTGAGTGTATAAAACGCCATGGTTATTGCAATAGCATCATTATAAAGAAACATACCAAAAAGATATGCTCCCATCGTAAGCAATGTTTGAATTGTGCCCAATACAGTAATACTTATACCCACCCCGTTTGAAAACAACGTATCTTTTTTGCTTCTCGGTTTTTCAAGCATTGTAGATTTTTCAATAGGCTCTACACCAAGTGCGATTGCTGGAAGAGAATCAGTTATCAAATTTACAAACAAAATTTGAACTGGCAACAAAAATGTTTTTCCCGGAAATAAAATAGTCACAAAAAACAAAGCCAAAATCTCTGCCATATTTGCAGAAAAAAGATATTTTATCGTTTTTTGAATATTTCCATAAATTTTTCGACCTTCTTTAACTGCGACTACTATCGTCGCAAAATTGTCGTCTGTAACAATAATATCTGCAACATCTTTTGTCACATCGGTTCCGGTTTTTCCCATTCCAATTCCAATGTCAGCCTTTTTCAAGCTTGGGGCATCATTAACTCCATCACCAGTCATAGCGACAATATGTCCTCTTTCTTTTAAGGCTGAAACTATCCTAACTTTGTGTGCCGGACTTACTCTAGCAAAAATATTTTTCTTCTCCACAACTTTCAAAAATTCTTCGTCCGAAAGCAAGTCTATTTCTTCCCCAGAAATAACCTCATTCAAATTTTTCGCTATGCCGACCTCTTTCGCAATTGCAAAAGCCGTATCTTTGTAGTCCCCCGTAATCATTATCGGTCTCATACCTGCACTACGGCAAGACTTTACAGCTTCAAAAATCTCCGGACGAGGAGGATCTTGCAATCCACAAAGACCAGCAAAAATCAAGTCTTCTTCGTCCAAAACTTCACTTTCTTTATATGCAAAACTAATAACTCTTAATGCCCTGTTACAAAGTTTTTGATTCTCTTTTAAAATCTTTTGTTTTGTTTTCTCGTCCAACTCTTCAACTTTGTCATTTTTTAGATAATATTTGCATCTAACCAAAACTCTATCTAAAGCACCCTTTACAAAAACTATCTTTTCCCCATCAACAATATTGAGCGTAGACATCATTTTCTTTTGAGAATTAAACGGCATTTCGTCTATGCGCAAATATTTTTTTTCTAAGTCAAATTTGTTGTACTCATATTGATTGGCAAATTCAACCAGTGCAACTTCTGTTGAACCCCCGACAACACCATTCTCTCCAAGCTGAGCATCGTTACACAAAACCATAATTTTTAAAAACACATCAAAATTTGCGCTATTTTTATCAAAAAAAGCAAAAAAATCTGTGACTTTCATTTTATTTTGAGTAATCGTCCCCGTTTTATCCGAACAAATTACATCACAAGCCCCCAAAGTTTCAATGGCATGCATTTGTTTTACTATAGCTTTTTGCTTAGAAAGTTTTGCCATTCCCAAGCTCATAATTATCGTTATGACTGCAGGCATACTTTCAGGAATGGCTGCAACCGAAATCGCAACTGCCGTCAAAAATGCCTGCAAGATTTCATTGGGATTGCTTATAACTTCCAAAACAAAAGTTACGGTCGCCGCAAGCAAAATTAGATAAGTCAAAATTTTGCCCACCCCTTGAATATTTTTCTGCAGAGGAGTAAGATCTTTTTTTGTTTCTTTTAGACTCTCTGCAATTTTACCAATTTCGGTCTCAGTGCCCAATGCCACAACAACACCCTTTGCGTGCCCGTTTTCTACAACACTGCCTGCATAAGCCATATTTCTTCTGTCTCCTAAACCAACTTCTTTTGCATAAATATATTCAGCAACCTTTTCAACTGCTTCACTTTCGCCTGTCAATGAAGCTTCGTTTATTTTTATATTTGATGTTTCAATAAGCCTCAAATCTGCAGGAACAATACTACCTGAATTCAAACAAACGATATCCCCATAAACTAATTCGTTTGTTTTTATTTTGAAAATTTTTCCTTCTCTCAAAACACTTGCCTCTGGTTGCGTTAGTTTTTTCAAACTATCAATCGCCTTTTCACTTTTTCTCTCTTGATATACGCCAAAAAGAGCATTCATAACGACTATTCCTAAAATAATTGCGCCGTCAACGATTTCCTCACTAGTTTTTTCTGCAATTCCAATAACAATTGACACTATACCAGAGATAAGCAACACCAGAACCATAAGCTCTTTTATCTGAGCCCAAAACTTGGATAAAAAAGATTGCCTCTTTGAGTCTTTGATTTGCATTTTTTGACTTTGAGGCAGCCGAATATCTACCTCTTTTTGTGACAATCCTTCCTTTTGGGAATCTATTTTTGCTAAACTTTCCGAAACAGATAATCTATGATAACTTTCCACAGGACACTCCTGCCATATTATATTACTTCAAAAACATTTGATATGAATTTTCGACAAAAATTAAAGGATAAAAAGCGAAATAATTGCTATCAATACCAGATACAAAGCAAACCAAGTTAGATTTGCTTTAGCAGTTGCCTTTATCATAAACTTGATTGCAAAAACCCCTGTTACAAATGCAGTCAAAAACGAAATAATCATTGGCCAAAACTGAATAGTTATCGATTCCCCCACCACAAAAATTTCATATAACTCCAAAATCAGAGAAAGCACGATTATTGGCAAACTCATTATGAACGAAAATTTGGTAACTTTTTCTCTTTCCCCTTTGCTTAACAACCCTGCACTGATAGTGGTTCCAGAACGAGAAAGCCCAGGAAAAATCGCAAAACCTTGCGCTATTCCCATAAACAACGCCGTTTTATAATCAAATTTATTTCCATTTTTTACTCTTTGGGAAAACATCAATAAAATTGCAGAAATCAAAAAACATAATGGCAACAAAACTCCATTAAACGAATCTTTTAATATCGGCATAAAAATCAATGCAATAATGCAAGTTGGAATCGTGGCCATTATCAGTTGCATTGATTCTTTAGAAAATGGGTGCCTAATAATATGCCACACCTCTTTTCTCAAAACAACCACCACAGATAACAACGTCGCAACGTGCAAAATTATGCTAACAAAAAGACTTTCTTCTATTCCGAAAACTTTTGAAAATAAAACCAAGTGTCCAGAAGAAGAAACCGGCAAGAACTCCGTCAACCCTTGCACAAAACCTAAAAAAAATAAAGCAAGAAACATTTATACTCCTTGCTTTATTATATTTGGACTAGCCAAAAATTATTTATCTCTTTGACAATTGTTCTAAACGTTTTTTGCGTTTCTTGTTTACCACAATCAAAACGATAAGCAATATCAAAAGCAAAACAACGACAGCAACAATTAAATAAACATACCACAACGACGAGTCTGTTGATTTTATTCTAGCATTAGGACCCAATATTCCAAATAATCCATTATAGTGAATCGTGTCAAATCCTATTGATAAATAAATTCCTCTAATTTCATATCCTTTGAAATCAAAAGTTCCATTGAATGGATTACTTCCTGTTCCAATAGGAGTCCAGAATTTTTCTCCTATTTCAATATTGTTTGCTAAAACATAATAGCATTCGCTGTACAACTCACCTTCTGCGTTTGCTTTTCCAGAATTTATGAGTTGCATCATAAGAGTCAAATCTTCGGCAGTCTTAATTATGTATGGATTTTTAGAAGACCCTTCTCCTTCAAACATTTCAAGCTCACCTTCGTCTTCCCACAACAATCTAGCGTATTCAACAAAAACTTCTAAATTTCCGATAATGTTGTTTTCCAACAAATATGAAGTGCTCAACACAATTTGATCACCTTCCCAGAAAAATTCGTGATCTCTAAATATTCTTTCATAATTTTTCAAGTATATATTTGAAATTGTATATCTAGCATTTGTGTTGGCTTGCATCGATACACTTCTTCCCTTTTCAACTGCAAAGAAATCGGCCGATTTGCCTTCGTAAGCGATATTTCCCGCAAGATCAACATTGTTGAAGTCTAATGCGCCTTCTATTATATCAGAATCAACAAAACTTCTTTCAATATAAATTGACAGCAGCTGATCTGAGAAAGTTGGGTTTACAATTATTGTATTTCCAGCTTCTTCAGGAGGAACAATCATTTCAAAATGATAAATGTTGTTTCCTTGATATCCCACCAAAGTAATATCGTTTCTGTCCCACTTAACTGAGAATCCATAATCTACTTGAAGCACAAACGTAATTTTGTCTCCAACTTTTAGATTTATTTGTTTTAAAACTTTTTCAAATCTACCATTTACATACCTTCCAAGCGTGTATGAATTGTAACTGTTATCTTTCGATTCTGAAACTATTTGAGTTATTTGACCAAATGTCGTATCATAATCTTTAAAATCAAATACAACCGTCTTACCTCTCAATGTCAACAGAAATCTTGAATCGTCAGTTATATAAACGTTTTTAATTTTAGATTCGTAAATATATCTGCCTGTTGTGTAGTTGAGCCATCTTACAAGTTCATAACCATCTGCCGGAACAGCTTCAAGATCACAAGGTTTAGTCGTGTCAACATATCCGTCCTGAACCATCAATTGAGCCTGAACCTCTTGATGCTCTTGAATAATATTTACAACCCCTTCTCCACCGAAGATTGTAACGTCTAGTTTTACAAAATAAACAATAATGATCTTACATTCAACAATTCTGTCGTGTTCGTTTGTTGACCAAGGAATGTGATTTTCATAGGCTGTTACGTCTGAAAGCCATACACCATCTGCATTCTTTTGACTGATTACAAACTTGAAGAATCTATACCCTTCAATATCTGGAGCCGTGATATAAATATCAGTGTTAAACGCAATTTCAATATAGTTTGGAGAAGTTCCATAGAACCAAGAATTTGTCCAATCTATTCCTGAAATCATATCTTGTGCCGTTGCGCTCGTTCTGATAGCAGGCACCATCTCAAATGTAATTCTTGTCTTGAGATATGACCAATATATATAAAGAGAAATTACTACTGAAGTTTCACCATTCTCTTGGTCATAAACAAGTTCTGCATTTTGGGTCAATTCATATCTTGATGTTTTCGAATTGAGCTCATAACCCGTTTCCAACCAGCTGTTTATAGCGTTTCCAGAAGAATCAATATATCTGACGCCAGCGCCATTTTGAAGTGTAAAGAAACCTTCAAAATTATAGTTTTCTTTTGGCAAATCAAGTTTAAGCTTTCCACTAGAATAATAGATTCTTTCGGTATCATAAATTGTGATGTTTCTGTTGTTTTCTGTGATATCAAGCAATTCATTAAACTCAACGTCGTCCAATTCAACTAAAACCGTTTCGTTTTCTTTGAGCAAAACTTTGTAATTTGATGTAGAAACATCAATTATGATTCGATTTATTCCTAAATAATCTGATACAGTGAAGGTTATACAACCAACAAAGCCTGTCTCAAGATATGACATAGCCTCATAAGAAACGCTTCCCATAACAATTATTCCATTTAAATCTGTAATAATCAAATTTTGTGGATCTACAAAGAATCCAAGTTGAATATATGCCTTCACTTCAAACCAAGTATCCGTGTAAGCTGAAATTGTGATGTTTGGATATTCGACACCAGAAGACCAAACTTTGTTTTTGTTTTGATCTTCCAATTCGTAACTAAAGATACCGGCCTCAACAATATCGTCATTTTTTCTATAAGAAATATCAATAATGTTGATATCTGGCTTATATAAAAATTCTATAGCAATCTCACTTCCACCAATCAAACCATCAAAAACATAAATTACACAATCGTCGCCATCCACTCGTTCGGCAACAACACTGTCATTTGAAATGTTTATGCCATAGAATTGATATCCTTCTTTCAAAACATTGATTTTTATATAAACTGTTTGTCCTGTAATAGAAATCACTTCAAATTTTGTATCGTCAAGCAAAGATCCGTCTTTGAAGCTTTCTTCCGAATAACGTGTCCTTGTTCCACTTACATAACCATATCTATTTACATCTTCTCCTGATTCTGATTGAAGCGCTATGCTACCAACGCCATTATTTTCCTCATACACATCGTCATAATCAATCTTGGTATCAAATGAAAGTTTTAATTCTTTTGGCTCTACAACAAATGAAATTGTTTGATTTTTTCTATCTCCATCAAGCAAGAAAGTAGAAAGCAAAACGTCTATCTTTTCGTTTGTGCTAGGATCATTGTTTAAATAAACAAATTCGTTTTCAAAATAATAACCATATCCCAAATAAGTGTATCCTTCCGGAACTTCAAACACTATTTCTTTGTCAGAGCCATAATAAATTTCAATCATTTCCAAGTTTTCACTTGTTTCTTTATCCAAATAACTTCCTTTGATTGAAACATAAACATCTTTCTCATAATCTTCTCCAAGTTCTGTGTTAACTTTGTAATAAGAAAGACTTTCAAAAGTTATAGTAAACTTTAATGTAGAGAAAATTGCATATATTGTTTCGTCTCCCACAATCGCGTAGTTGAGTTTTTCACTAGCATCAAAAGCAAATATTCCATCCCTACTCCAACCTACAAAACTATAAAGGGGTGCCAATTCATATGTAAGTTCAACAACAGTTTGATAGTCTTTTGTTATAGTCGCATATCCATTTACAAAAGCTTTATTGTTTGGCTCTTCAACAACATTTTTGTTTTCGTCATAAGACACAACTTCAACTGTTAATGTATATTGAGCTTTTTTTGTAGTGATATTGATTGTTCCATCTGAATAAATATCTTCAACCACAATTTTATATTTACCAATCAAGCTACCCGATTCCATTTTTTCTTGACTAACAATGCTAAACAATTCTGCATGAGCATTATTAAAAGCATATCCGTGATTAAATGACAAATAAAATTCGAACGAACTTGCGACATTAAATGATGTCAACTCTTCGATATTGTTGTAAATCAAATCGTCATACATAATCCATTCGATTGCTTCGTTTTTGTCAAATACAACCGTCACGTCATTCATTTGGATTTCTGTTTCAAATGAGATTTCAATATCTTGGAAAACGCCTACAACCTCAAAGGTCAACACATTTCCTTCCAACAATTTGTTTTCAACAGATATTCCCGTTTCGTCTGAAATTTCAATTGAATCTATTATTAAATATCCAAGTTTTGGTGTTACAACAACCTTAAACACCTTGCTTGTGTCTATCTCAAAAGCGTTTTCAGCAAGGGTAATCGTGGTTTGGGATTCTCCAACAATTTCAAATACTTCAAAGGTTTCAATGTTTTCTCCTATGAGAGTAACTATATTTTTCCTTGTTTCAACAGGAATTGTGTAAGTTATGTCAGACATCAACAAAACTTCTACATCGGCAGATCTATCTTCATTCACCACAACAGTGAAGTCGCTTGACCAATTTGAAGCAATTTGATATCCAGAAACTGGAGTCACCTTAAATGTAATTGTGGTTCCATAATCAATATTAGATGCAGAATAAACGTTTCCTTCGTTTACAAATTCAACACTGCTGTCTGAAATTGTAACGTTTTCTGCAGTCAAAACAATCGAATGTTTCTTAATATCCCATTTTGCCGTCAAGGTATGGGCATCTACAACTTCAACAATATTATCTCCAATAACTTGCTGTCCTCCCTCGTCGAACCAACCTGCAAAATTATAACCTTCTCTTGTTGGGTTTTCTTCCCAATCAGTAGCAAGAGAATATTTTTCTTTATAAGTCACTTCAAGCGTCTTTGTAATTTCGTCATAATTGTAGTCCAAAGTAACCATAATGCCGAGAGGATCAAAAGTTGGAACAATAGCAACAGAAACCTCTTCGTTTGTCGTTGACCTTACAAAGCTTGATACTGATACTGTGCCAAATTCAGTTTCTTCAACTTCGTTAAGTTTTGAAAGTCTATATCCAGTTCTGTTAATCGTTTCAGCTATATCATAAAGATAAATTGATTGCCCATCAAAATAGTTTGTTGCCCATTTGTAAGTTCCGTCTGGTTGTTCAACAAAATTGCTTGAGTTTACACTTGCATTTTCAAAAGTTGACAAATCAAGCGTTAGATTTACTTTTTGAACAACAAATTCAACATTAATACTCATATTTTCAGTTACAGAATTAATAAGCAAAATATAATTTGAACCAATTTGAGCTGAAGTAATATTAGGATTTCCTCCAGTATAATAGGTTCCATTTATATAGAACCCCGAGAAGAAACAGTGTTCGTTTGCAGAAGCTGTCAATGTTACTGTTTGACCGTAGTCAAAATCTCCAGTATAAGTTGTTGTAACTATAGGATTTTCTGTCTCGCCATCTTCGTCGTCTACTTCGACTTGGCCCAAAGATGTGCCCTTGTAATCAGAAACCACTACTACAACTCTATACTTATTTGTATCCCATTTTGGTTGGAATCTAAATGAAATATTGTCATTTTCTTTGTAATAATAACCCATTATGTTGTCGACATCTTCTCTAATCAAAGCATTCAAAAGCCTAATGGTTCTTTCACCATTGTCTACTCTGAAACTATAATTATAACCATCATATGTGCTTTCAATACTCAAAGAGTTTGCCAAACCATCAAGATATGTCAATTTTTGCGTACCATTTGATATCCCTGAGAAGTCCAGTGTCCAATATAAGAATGAGAATCCAGTTCTTCCCGTCAACGAAGTTGGGAAGTTGTCAATACTGTTTGTATTGGCTTCTGCAGAGTTTGAAGTAAGATAGGTATTTGACATAAATGGGAATGCAAGTTTTGAAATTTCTTTCAATCCATTTTTTATAACGTTTGATTCAATCCCTTCAGGATAATCAAAATCAATAGAAACAATGATCGCCTTGATTGTTCCAAAAAGCCAAGGGGTAATTTCGTAGTTTTCTATGTCTGCTCCGTCTAGCGTGAAATCAATTTGAATTGTTTGTCCAAGATTTTCACTTGCGTATGTTGCAGTAACAAGATTTACTTCGTCGCCTTCAACTATGTTTTCCAAGACAACAAACATATTGCCTTCTTGATCAGCTATATTAACTTCTCTTGTTCCATCGTAAACTTTTGTAAAGATAGATTGAAGTTCGTGTCCTTCTACTGCACTATAATCCAACATCTTCTTTTGTACTATTACTTTTGCAGGAACAACCTGATTGTCCGTATATTCAACATTGTCTGTAATAAACATTTCAATCTTGAAATCTTGTCCTCCAAAGAAGTGAATAATGCTATATTCTCCAACTTTCAAATTGCCACTTGAAGAATAATTTTCTGCAGACGCATCAATACGAAGTTCGATATAAAGTTTTGATTCGTCATAACCTGTCAAATCAACGTCTGTACGATAAGAATAATCGAGAGCAATTTCTTCGCCATATATAAATGCTTGTGTATTGATAATAAATGTAATATTTGCTCTGTCGATATTTGCTTTAACTAGAACACCTTCTAATGTTGTCAGATTTAGTTCATAATTTCCAGCATCAAGACCAAAAATTTCCCCAGCAATATCATAGTTTGTTCCGGCATATTTAACTACTTCGCCAGCCCTAACAAATCTCAAATCCAAAGAAACTTGCTCTCCTTCTATAATTCTGTCGAGCATTTCATTTGCATCTTCATATTCAAAGATTGCATCTTTATTGTCAAACTCCTTGCTAAGCAATTCTTCTTTGAAATAGAGTTGTCTTGGAGTAATGCTTACAAAGAAGCTATAAAGCGAATTTGCTTTTCCCATTCTCACTTCATAACTCAAAGACTTTGTTTCAGAGCTTTGCAAGCTATATGTTCCAACGTTCGAAACCGTTGAAGCGTTCAAAATAGAAATAGTCGTTTCTAAACCTTCAACAACAGCATTGGCTCTGTTATAAACATCATTTTCACTATCAAAAAGATAGAAGTTTAGTTCAAATTCTTTTTTAACATTTTCATTTAAACTGCTTGTAAACGTCAAATAATATTTTGCTTCAGTTTTGTTTTCAACAACCTCTGCTTGATCATAGACGTTTGCATCATATTCTATTTCTGCTGTTACACCCAAACTCACATCAGTGGCATCAATAGTTTCTTCATTTGAAAGCAGGGCATACAAAATTTCTTCTGGTTTTATAATCTTAACAAACCCCCTTGCAGACAAGTCTTCAACGGTCAAGATATAGTTTTTGTTTGTTGTAACTCCACTCAATACTTTATAGAATCCTACTGAAATGCCTTCTTCACGGGTAAGTGTTACCAAAACATCTTCAAAAAGAGGAGATTGGAAAGTATAATCAAATGTAAAAATTTTGCTTTCTTCCGAATCAAATACAAAAGTCTTTTCTCCGTTTGCTACAAGTTTCAAATCCCATTGATAAGGTGTTATTTTCAGGATTTCTGTTGTAAATTCGATATTATAGTTGCTTGAGGTAAGTGTCGTCGCTGAAATTGAGTATTCTCCAACTTCTAAATACCCCCTATCTGTATAAACGGCATCGTCTATTGCTAGTTCGACTGTATATTGATCAGAAATAACATAGTCGCCACCAGAAACTACTCTGTATTGCAACTTGTCCGTATTAAAGAAACTTCCATAAACGTGTTCAAGATTCGAAATTACAATCGAAGCCTCTGCTTTGTTTATTATGCCATTATTGAATGTAGATGTAGACAATTCATAATTCGATCGGTCTGCCCCTTGCAAATAGAATGTTCCTGTTTTGTTAACCCCTACATTGGCTGTATCAAATTTAATAACAATTGTAACATTATCCCCTACCAGCTTTTCTGCAAAGTTCTCTTCTACAAAATTTGTGTTTCCTGTATAAGTCTTTGTTGTGCTAATAAGAACTGTATTTACTGAAATTTTAGAAATTGTAAAATAATATTCTTTCTCAAAAACAATTGAAGAATAATTTACACAAGAAGCAGTCAGGTTCAATTTATAATCGCCAACTTCCGTAACTTCAACATCTCTGCCAAGCAACAATGCAAAATCTGTAAACTCGATTTCTACTGAAACTTCTTCACCTTCTTGATTTTTAGTATAGGTTTCAAAAGCAGACGTGCTAGTACTTTGGTTTGAAATTGAAATTGTCTTTACTGTTGCATCATAAGAGATTGCATAAGCTTGTTGGTTGTAACGTTTTGTTAAAATACTTTCGTCAACAATTCTTATATAAATGGTGGCAGTAGAAGCGACAACTTCAAACCCTCCAATGTCCTGTACCAGCTCTACAATAATACTATCATTTGCATACCTATTATTTACTAGAGATAAGAAATATGTTCCAATATCCGTCAATATTGTACCAGGTGTCAGTCCGTCAACCGTAAATTCTATATCAAGAGTATCTCCTGTTTCATAAATCTTAACTTGATCGGTATAGACAGCTTCTACTATGTCTCCAACTTCTGCAACTTTGTATCCTTTTGAAATATGCAATTGATATGTCAAAGCCTCAATTGTTAATCTTGGGGTGTTTATAGTCATTACAAAATCTTGGAATTCTCCATTGGCTCTCATTTCATAATCTCCTTTATAAAGACAACCAATAGGATTTACAGTTCCATCTACAGAAAAGTTTAATGTGTAATATCCATTAACAAGCAAATCTGTTACATCATTTCCTTCCGAATCGGTAATAGTATAGTTTACAATTTCATTCATATCATTGATAGTTACATCACCATATGTATAGCTCGCTTCTTTCAAAGTAACATCCATAGTAGCAGAAAGTTTTGTAATTTTCCCTAAGGCTGTATAATTTGACAACGTATAATTCCCAAGGAAACCCTCATAGTTTACACTTGTAAGGTCAAGTTTTACTCTATAGTTTTCTCCACTATGCATAGAAGCATATTGTGCTTGAACATATGCTCCACTATATGTTGAAATATCTGAAATTTCTTGTCCGGCAATTGTAAAGTATTGATATTGACTTCCATCATAAACCTTTTCAAATACGAAAGCAGATACATCAATTTCAATTCCATCAATCTTGAATTGATAATCGTCTTCAAAAACAACTGCAGAGAAATATTTGCTAATAGGAGTATTCTCAATATAATATTCGTAAATTCCTCCATTTATAGCAGCATCCAAAACGTCACCATTGTCAAACTTTGGCTCTAATTGTACAAAAGTTGAACTAAATAATGACAAGATGTCTAAATCACTAATTTCTTTGTTGTTGTCTTCGTCAAAAAGTCTTAAAGAAATTTGTTTGTATGTAGTTCCATTTTTAAAAATATTGAATATAAAACCATCTGTAAAGCTTAGCGTATAACCGTTGGCATCATAAGGAGCAGTAATTACATTTGGATTTTCTTGTGTTACTAAATAAGACAAGACAAGATTTCCTGTTGCAGTAATACTAAATGTCCCAACCGATGTGGTAGCTGCTTGAGCTGTCAAAACTCCATTTTCAAACACTTTGGTATCACCATAAACAAAATTGTAGTTGTTGTTTGGTGTTTGCAAATTGCTTTTGAAATAAAGATCATAAGTATCTACATCTTCTCCGGCTTCTCTCGTAAATTCTACTTTTATAGTTTCGTTTTCACCATAGATTTCTTCTTCGAGAATGCCATCTTCACCATTAAACTTTTTAGAAAATTCAATATCAAATTCTTGTAAATCTATGGTTGCTGGAGTAATTGTACAGACAAAATTTCTATCAAAAGTGCCTATATACGAAAGATCATAAGCATCTTCATTAAAGAGAATCTCGGCAGTATAACTTCCAACATTCTTCATTTCAATTTTTGTTGAACCATTTACTTTAAAACTAATACCATCTTTAACAGACAAGTTATAATTTTGTGTAAACACTTCGTCAGAATAGTCCTCTGCATCATTGTCATATTCGCTATATTGTACAACAATTATCCAGTCTAAGGCGTGATCCGTTCCATCATAAACAATGGTCGTGTCGCTTGGAAGCGTAACCCCAACCAACTTATATCTATTAAATGTCAGAACAAAATTTACACTAGCAGACTTTGTACTATCTGCTTCAGATATTGCTCCAGAAACAATATATCTTCTATTTACAGTAGCAGAAATTTTTAAACTGTATTCTCCACTATCTGCATAAGCACCATAATCTTTTAAAACAAGTTGTGCTTTTTGAGAAACCACTACACCTGTGTCGACATTAGTCCAAGTATAAGTATAAGTATAGATGCTTTCATTCAAGTTGACTATGTCTGCGATATCAGAATAATTCATTCCTGTAAAAGTACCTACGGCATATTCAAATTCTAAAGGCTCTTTAGCATCTAATCGAATATCTTGAGGCAACCAAGTTACACTCAAAACAATGCTACGATGCCTCAATTGTTTAGCAAGCAAAAGTTCTGTCTCTGTTACACCAGTAGGATCGAAGTCATAGTTAACACCTTTAAATACTCCTCCAGGAAACATCGAAGTATAGTCTACCCACGTTCCATCTACCCTTTGAATTTTCATTTCTTTGAAAAGAAGTCCATGTACAAGTGGATGTTCAATATCTGTGCTAACCCCCAATTGCAAAACTGTAGTCTGAGTGGTTTCTTCAGGGAGATTATAATCAAACCTAGCCAAAACCAAGTCAGAATAAATTGCATAATAATTTAGCTCTGCAAAGCTAGAATTATCCATTCTATATGTTTCACCATTTGCATCTACAACAATTTCAGATTCATTCGAAAAATCTAAATTAAATGTTATTGAAGTGTTTTCAGCTAATCCTTCTAAAATGTCAGCGTTGAAATCCGAAGACCATGTTTTAAGCCCTATATAATCCCCAATAAATTGAGACGAAACAGCAACCTCAATAGATTCAACCATTTTGTTTGCGACAATCGATACGCTGTTTGCATCATTTGAGAAGATTTGATAAACAGCAACCCCTTGATCATAAAATACTTCAACATCAAGAGCTCCACCATTTTTAAATGAAATCCCAGCACCTGTGCTGTATGTTACTTTTGTAATTCTCAACAATCCTCTCGCCAGAGCAGATTGAATTTGAGATTCTGTATAAGTTCCAGCAGTTATTGTAGCAAGCATTGCTGTGACATTGATTTGCATAAGGCCTTCAGTTCCAAGTATAGTATAACTATCGTCATGAGGAACTATCAATTTAAACAAGTCAGTAACATCTCTAAATTCCTCTCCTTCTTGCACATACAATAAAACATTATTCCACAACAAATAATTTTCTTCGCCATAATAGGTGTATATTGTATTCCCTACTTTAGTGCCTGCGTTTGAAGTAACCATATCACCTATCAGATACAAATTGTCTGCAACTTGATACCCAGTTTCTCCACTGTTTGCAATTTGTACAGATCCAATATTTTCATACCAAGAAACAGCAACCTCGGATTCATTTTCGTTGTAATATGAAGATGTAATAGAAGAACTGTTTGATACGCTAAGTATATTTTTTAAAACAAAAGCTCCATCAATTTCAATATAGTTTCCTCTCTCACCTTCATTATAATAATAGTTCTCTAATCCACTACCAGAAAGATAGAGTCTTGCCTTTGCAGGTGTGTTTGCAATCAAACTTTCTGCAGTCGCTATAATTTCAACATTGAAAATACTTACATTCAAAACTTCTGAAACTGAATTTGAAACTAATTTCAAAGAAGTATATCGTTCAACTTCTTCAGACGTCTTCTCGTTTTCATAATCGTAATAAGTAAACATATTTGTGTTTGAAATTGCTTCATTAAAACCACCAACATCGCCAACTTTATATGCTTCAAAATCAGCAAACGTCCAAGATTTATAAGTTTTGTAAAGTCTTCCATCATTTGTATTTGTCATGAGGTAATACTTTGTCATTAAATACTCATAAATTTCGTCTTTTGTCTTCTCTGTCAACCCTTCTTTTGTTTGTACAAAAGTTGACACAGTCTCTAAAGTCGTTTTGCTTAAGATTTCGTCACTTGCTGCAACAAAAGGCTTCATAATCTCTTTGATATTTGAAAGTTTTGCCGCATCAGAAAGATAAACCGAGATTTCACTTGCAAAAGAAGCTTTTTCAATTTCTACTACAAATTCATAACTATAATTTATGCTTCCCGCATTTAAAACTTCTGCAGTATCTGCAATATTAATAGTCAAACTTATTAAATAATATTTAGCATTTATTACGTTGATTTGATAACCCGAAACTTCGCCTCCAGCACAAGCAACTGTTGTTCTTATATTAACACCCATAGTTTCAGGAACTTGAATCCTCAATCCATCTGTTGTTGAAATAATATATCCAGTTGTGGTCGCATTGCCAGCATCAAACATAGTTACCAAATCTACAGTTCTTGTTTTTCCATCATAAACAGTCTTATTAAATGTGTTTGAAACAAATCTCATTGACAAATAATTTTCTTTAAAAGTCCACTTTGTATAAAGCTCAAGAGCATATTCTCTGCTTAGTACAACACCTGGAATTGTCATTAAAAATAGTGTTTCATTTTCTATTTGTTGCTCTATTAGGTTATACGCATAAATTCCTTTAAAATCAAAGCCTTCTCTTGTGGCAACAATATCTGAAAGTTCAACCGTTTCTCCATTGTAAATTAGATTTTCAAAAGAGCTTCCATAATCCAATTCAAATTCTATATAATCAACACCTTCAACCACTTCTCCGGCAACTGAAATAGAATTTGCTTTGTTGAAATTAAGTTTTATCTTATAAGGTCTTTGTTCCCAACTAGCAAACAATTCAAGAGACGATGGCATAGTGTATTCGGTTTCTTCATTAAACAAAATAGTCGAGTCAAGCAATTCTCCTTCACTATCAAAAATAAGTGTACCATTATATGTCCAACCAGCAAGTGCGTAACCAGGATTTTCTATGCTTGACAAAGCACTAACTTTTGCCTGTTGAGAATAAGCCCTTTTATATTCAAAATCAATCATATTTTGAACATTGCCTACAAAAGTTCCACCATTTTCATTAAATGTAAGAGTGTATGTAATTGTAGACCAAACTCTATAAAAATGAATGTCAGGGCTCAACTCGTCATTATTTGCAAAATAATCGTCATTTAATACAAATTGAGAGAATGTCAAAGTTCCCGTCTTTTCTTCACTTGTCTCATAAGCCCAATACTTTGTATTTGGTTTGTCATAACCAGTACGCAAGAAAAATTCGTCGTCCAAAATAACGGTTTTTTCTTGTCCATTCAAAGTAACAGCAAGCTCATAATTCAAATAATAAGATTGATCTGCTATTACATTTTCTATTATATAAACATTGTCAGTTGTAGAGTTTTCCAAAGCATCAAAAACAGCTCCGTTTTCCAAATCTCCGTATTGATTGTCTTCACCAGTCCCCGAATAGAAATAAAGAGTCGCCGTTTTTTGCTTTAAAATAGGAACCAATTCAAAATTCAAGGACATTATCGTAGAGTCATAGTTTTCGACATAATTTCTTACTTCGTCATATAAATCAATCGCATGACTTTCTAGGTTGTCATATTGCCAAATATCATTCTCAACTAGAATTGCTGAGCCTTCATAAAGAATTTGGAAACCAACAAAGTAATATGCTGAGCCAAGGTCTTCTTTTTCGAGATATAATGATCCCAAAGCTCCTTTTTCTGCTTGATTATATTGATATAAAAAGGTGTTGTCTAGAATGTTTTCGTCCACACTCGACATTTCAATTTCAAAACCAATCGAGCCGTTTTCATATGTTCTATCATAGCCTTCACCATTGTAATCAGAAACAATAGCCACATTACTCAAAGAAACTCTTACTTCTTTCTTTTGATAAACAGCATAAACAGAAAGATTGAATCTGTTTCCAGTTTTATGCGTTTTGTTTGACGTTTGTGCATTTTTATGATAATAAACAAATTCTAAAGTGTCGGTTCTTAAATTTAAGAATTCGAATGAACCAGTACAATCAATGATTATCCAACCATAAAGCGAAAAAGCATTATTGTCTCCCAAAACTGTTTCCATCAAAATGTTTGAGTCGTAAGAAATAGTTTCTGCACCACTAGCATAATTGCTTCCACCTACCTTTGCAGATACCGAGCCATTAAATGTTTCGTCGTCTACCAAATTTTCAAACATTTCTTGATCACTAGCAAACGCAACATCTACAAATTTTGCTTGATAATCAATCGAATAATAAACTTTTTCGCAAACAATTTTAACTACATAAAAGCCTGGAGCTATAGCGTCAGCCTCAAAACCATAATCCAATCTGAGTGTATCTTGTTCAAAATAAGTGGGGATATCTTCGCCTTTTTGATAATAAGTCTCCTCAACACTTAGGCGATATGAATAATTTGCATTAAATTCTGTTTCAAAGGCTTGGCTCAATTCTTCTGTAGCCAAGTTCACGTCTGAAACCTTAATGCTATATACGCTTGTTGGTCTCCAATAATCAGTTGCTCTTATATCAAAATATCCCGTTGTTCTTTGTGAAGTATTGATTGACGTTGCATTTCCTTGTGGAAGATTGGATCCAATGATTTGATTTCCATTAGCATCAACCATTTGGAATACAAACAAAGCTTCAATATAAGCTGTGACAGCTTCAACATTCAATCTAACACCATAAGAATTTTTCAGTTCTATAAGGTTTGTAAATGTCATATAAGCTTTTGTTACACCATCAGCATTTGAAAGCAATTCATACATCTCAAAATTTTCTGCTTCTCCTGTTTTTGGTGAAAGTTTTTCGAAAATGTTTTTATCTTCTTCCGTTGAGAATATAAAAGCAAAAGTTGAATCTGTGTAATATTCAGCCTTAAACGCATTAGGGGAAGAATAGGTTAAAGAAATAATCCAATCTTGTTCAACCAAATTTTGGTCAACTTCGTGCATTGCAACGGTTGTTGTTCCATCGTTATTATAACTCAATTTATATGAAAAATATCTTGATGCAGAAGCACTAAATGAATATCTCAAATAAACAGTGTCATTTTCTATGTATTCAGACGTTACATCTCCAAGCCCCCTAGCCTCTGTAGAACAGAGCAATTTATGATTTATCCAGTCATAGCCAACAAGGTTTTCGCAATTAAAACCAAGTGTCTCAACCCTTAAAAATTCGTTTCCTTTTCTAATTGCAACATCAGAATAGTCGGCAATTTTTGGAGAAAGTCCAAAATACACTCCACCACCTGTAGCCACATCAAAAGTTTGAATGTTTCGTTGGAGAGTTATTTTGATTACATAATCCCCAACCATATTATAAAATTTCGCTTGGTTGAAAGTAGCTACACCATCTGCCCTTACAAAAGTTTTTGGCGTTGAGTTTGCCAACAAACCAAAGTTTGTATCCAACACATTTTTACTTGAATAAACATATTGCGCCAAATTTGAAAAAGAATATCCTTCTTTAATCTCCAACGTAAACTGCGAATATGTATCTTTTGAATAACTCAAAACAGCATCATAATCATATTCGATTTTTGTTTGTCCCGAACTCAAAATTCTTTCAGCTGTTGGGTTTGTAAAAGCTGAACCATAATATTTGTACATTGAAAGCGATTCGACAACATCTGCTACATTAAATTCTCCAGCATCTCCATCAGCTGTTAAAAATTCTACTGAAACTTGATGCGTAGCGTCTGCTCTGCCTTCCCACTCTGCATAGAAAGTCATATCGTCATTTACAAAAACTCTGCCAAGAGAATCCATAATGCTGTTTTTAAACGCGCCCCTATCAAAAGTTTTGTAAAGACCTGCGATATTAAAATCATTCCCCCTCAAATAAACTCTCGTTTCACTTTTTGTATAAACAGGCACTTGCGTCAATGCCGCATTTTCTCCCAAATACGAGTCGTATTCATAATAATATGTCACATAAACGTTTCCGTCACTATCACGTTGCCACAACGAATCAGAAGAATAATCTAGGTCTTGTGTAGTGTAATAATATTGTTCGTAAGCATTATAAATCACCTTAACTTTCATAGCAGTGTCAGGATCAATGCCGTCTTCACTCCAACCTCTATTTTCCCATACCGCATAGATACCTTTGACTGGATTTTTTGAAACATCAATGCCTGTTAAAGTAAAATCTGAACTTACAGAAACTGCCGAGTCGTCATGAACATAACGATATCCAAGCAGCTTAAAGCCTTTCATAATCAAAACATCTTTTATTCCATAGTTTGTTGAAAGCCCTGGCAAAGCAGTGCGTCCAAAAGTAGCGTCAATCACCTTTCCTGTAGAACTTAGTGTCTGAGCAACACTTCCGTTTTCGGCAACAAGCAAATGATATCTGCCTAAATAAATCGAACCATCTGTCGCATAAAATTGTCCACCTGTGCCATCTACAATCATATCATAACCAGTAGTAAAAGAAATGCCTGTAGGGATTTTAAATGAGCCAGTCAAAATGTCCATACTTATGTTTGTGTTCAATCTTCCGTAATACAAAAATATTTTGGCTCCTGTTGCTAGTCCACCAATATTGTCATAAACAACTACGTTTTCGTCAATTCCTTCTCCGTCAACGTAACTAATACAGTTGATAAAATAAACATTTCCTTGCACAAGTCCTACGAAGTTTCCATAAAGGCTATTAACTCCAGTTCCCTCATTCAAAAATTTAGTATTGTTTACGTTTAAATTTTTAATTACAGCATTTTTAGCCACTCCAAAAAGGCCGTGATAAGAATTCTTCTCTTGAATAGAACAAGTCATACCTGATATTCCAAAGCCATTTCCGTCAAAAACGTCGCTAAAAGGATCCTCTTCATTTCCAATTGAATACCAAGATCTTCCACTTAAGTCGATATCATTTTGCAGAGCAAAATACTCCGTTTGTGAACTAAAACTTTCATAATTAAATGCCAGCCACCCCAAATCTCCTGCAGTTTTGATTTGATAAGGATCTGCAGCAGTACCAGAGCCCTCCAAAATATTTACAAATGAATGCTCTAAGTCATTGTTTGCATTTCCTAAATTGTCGCAACCAAGCAAATAAGGAAACCCTTCGTTTTTTCCGAAATTCATTCCCCAATCGCCTTCAAGTGAAAAATCCCATTCACTTTCACTTCCCCAATACCTAATGGCGCTATAAAAACTCTCGGTTGTAGCCAATTCATTCAAGTAATAAATTCCACTTGCGCTATAATCACTAGAACAATAAACTCTAGACTCGGTCAAAGAAGAAGCCGTATAGGTCTTGTTATAGAAAGGAGCATAGGTAGTTTTAACATTAAACGAACCTAAGAAAAGCATATTTCTTAAACTTGTTGAAGCTGTGCTTGTTGTTCCAAAGTTTCCAACAAAACCAGCAATTCTAGAAGTAGTGCTTGCAGTTTCTTCAACAATCGCACCACCATAATATCCAACATTAAACCTAAAGCCACTTTCTACATAACCAGCTATTCCACCTATTCTAGAATTGCTCATATTAGAAATGGAAATATCACCAATACTATAAGCATTGGTGATAGAAATCGAACCAGTAGTATGTCCAAAAAGTCCCCCAACATAGGCCTCACTGCTTGAAACTTCTATATTTCCACTCGCATAACTAGTGTTAAGCGTTGTAGAAGCGTACAAACCAGCAAGCCCACCTACAGAGAGATCTGTTGAACTTGAAACGTTTATATCAACATCAGAAAAGCTATTGTCAATGCCTTCTCCAGATGTTCTAGAAACATTTCCTATCAATCCACCAACATTTTTAGCTCCACTTGCATCAATAGAACCTTCTGTAGAACATCTTGTAATTAGTGCTTGCGACGATCCTGCTAACCCACCAACATTTGTAACCCCACTAGTACTTATATCTAAATTCTTAATATGTAAATTATCAATTACTGCATTTGCACCTAAAGTGCCAAATAAACCAACATTTGTTCCCGAATTGGCATTTACATATAAATTGTAAACGGTGTGACCATTTCCATAAAATCTTCCATCAAAAGCAACCGAGTCTTGCCCAATAGGAGTCCAAGAATGTCCTGCTAAGTCAATGTCTGTTTGAAGATAGATATTCTTTCCCATAAAATTGTTGTATCCGCCACCTGTACTTCTAACCATATACGCAAAATATGAGAAGCCCTTGGCCGAGTAAATATAATACGTCTGACCTTCATTAATAAAGTCTCCTTCACTTACATCACTCAGAGAATCTTCATAAGACCCATCCCAAGTACTCGCCAAGGGGCTCTCTGCGTGAGCGCTTTCTTGAACATTAAAAAATCCAAGAGTCCCACAGAAAACTCCCATAATAAGCATCATAAAAATAAACAATTTCTTTTTCATATTTCCCCCTCGGTTAGACGAAATAATTTTACAGAAATATTATACAAATTTTTACTCTTTTAAGCAAGGATATTTGAGAAAAAATATATATAAATATAATATATAATAAATTCGTTTTTAATCGTATTTATCGAACAAATCTAAATTCGCCTTATTCTTTTTTTTGTTGTTTGTCAAAAACTTTTTTATTTTTTAAAAAATATTATAAAAACAATAAAAAAACACATTTTTTTGAAAAAAAACGTGTTTTTTAATGATATTTTTTATCAATTTTCCTTTTTTAAAAGTTTTTCATAATCCAGCCCCATCGCCTCTTTCATTCTCAAAATGGTTTCACCAGCAATCTTTCTAACCTTTTTTCCATTTTCAAAAAGCATTTTATAAATCGAATCAATATCCTTTTCCAATGCTTTTCGACGCTCTCTAATTGGAGCCAAAAGTTCTTGTAGAACATTGTTTAAAAACAACTTAATCTTCACATCTCCAAGTCCACCATTTCTATAATGAGCTTTAAGCTCTTCTAAATTTTTGTATTCTGGCAAAAACTTCTTGAAAGATTCGTCTGTTGCAAAAGCATCCAAATACTTAAATACAACATTACCTTCCACTTTCCCCGGATCAGAAATCTTTATATGATTTGGATCTGTATAAGCACTCATAACCTTGCGCTTAATCTCTTCAGGCTCGTCTTTTAAATAAATACAGTTTCCTGCCGACTTACTCATTTTTAATCCACCATCAATACCCGGCAATCTTCTACACGCCTCGTTTTCAGGTAAAAGTGGCTCTGGCAATGTCAAAACTTCTTTTCCATAAGCGTGATTAAAACTTCTTACAATTTCACGTGCTTGCTCCAACATTGGCAATTGATCTTCACCAACAGGAATGCAGTTTGCGTTAAACGCACAAATGTCTGCAGCCTGACTAATTGGATAACACAAAAAACCAACAGGAAGAGAGTTTGCAAATCCTCTTTGTTTAATTTCGTCTTTTACAGTAGGATTTCTTGTCAATCTTGCCACCGTGACCAGATTCATAAAATACATAGTCATTTCAGCAAGTTCCGGAACTTGTGATTGAATAAAAATTTCCACTTTGTTTGGATCTATACCTGCAGATAAATAATCTATTGCAACTTGAATTATATTATTTTTTACTTTATCTACATTATCGGCATTATCCGTTAATGCTTGTGTGTCTGCAATCATTATATAGTATTTTTCATAATCGTTTTGCTCTTGCAGTTTTAACCTGTTCGCAATAGAACCAACATAGTGCCCTATGTGCAAGTTTCCCGTTGGTCTATCTGCAGTCAAAATTATTTTTTTCATAAAAATCTCCTTAAAAATTCAAAAAACTACGCATTTTTACGCATTTTTTATTGTTTTTAAGCAAATTGAGATAATCTTTTTAACACCTCTTCTTTTCCCAATAAACTCATAATCTCATATAAATCTGGAGAATTTTTTCTTCCGGTAATAGCAACTCTTATATATTCACAAACAGTTGCAACATTTCCCTTAAAGTTTTCTGGGTTTTGTTTATAAGCCTTATTGTCTGTTGCATATCCCAATTCGCCAGCCATTTCTTTGACTTTTTCAAACCAAATATCTTTCGAATCCAAGCAGAGATATTTTTGATAATTTTTTACAACTTCCTCAAACTGCTTTTGATTTTCAACTTCGTAGCTTGATGGAACACCAAACATATAGTCAAACAAATCAAAAAACATATTCCATTTGTAAATATCTTTTCTTGGTTTTGGCTTTTCTCTGTCAATATTTAAAACTTTTATAACATAATCCTTATCTTTTACAAGATAATCTACATTTTCAGGCGAGTAAGCCCTCGCCCAAAGCAAAAGTTCTTCATAACATTTTTTTGCACTATATCTAGAAATGATTTCTTTTGAGATGTCATTTAATTTTACAAGATCAAAAATTGGAGTATTGGCAGTAATATTAAACCCATCAAACGGAAATTCAGAAATGTCCACTGAAGGATTGTTTTTTCTCCAGATTTCAAAATTCGAATTTATTAAATTTATCAAATATTCTATAACGGCTTGTTTGTCATACCCCTCTCTGTCGAAGAAACGCATATCAGCTTCAGGATGTTTTCTCTTTGAAAGTTTGTTTCTGTTTCCTTCCTCATTTAACTTATAAAGCAATGGGTTGTGAATGTATTTTGGTTGTTTATAACCTAAAGTATCAAAAATTTCTTTGTGCAAAGGAACTGATGGCAACCATTCTTCTCCACGAACAACCACCGTTGTACCCATAAGAGTGTCGTCTACAGCGTGAGCAAAGTGATATGTTGGAATCATATCATTTTTAAGCAAAATAGCGTCTGAACAATTTTCAGCCATTTCTATCTCACCTTTAATAACATCATAAAATTTAACTTTTTTGTCCACAGAACCGTTTGATTTAAGTCTAATAGCAAACTTTTTGCCTTCATTTATATATTCTTCAATTTGTTCTAGCGTTAAATTTCTACAAGGATCCTTATCCTCGTTTATTCCTACAGAAAATTTCTTTTCTCTCTTTTCTTTTACGTCGCTTAACCCTTCAGTTTTTTTACAAAAACAAGGGAACGCTTTGCCTTCTGCGACAAGTTTTTTCGCATAAGCCTTATAAATATCTACACGTTCACTTTGATAATATGGCCCATACTCACCGACAGTCACCCCACCCTTAAGTTGATATTCGTCAGGAATATATCCATAACTCGTTAAAATCTCCATAATGATCGCGCTTGCGCCACTTACCTCTCTCTTTTGATCGGTATCTTCTATTCTAATAAAGAAAACTCCCCCGCTTCTTTTTCCAATGTTATAACTTATAGTTGCTTGAAAAAAGTTGCCCAAATGCATAAAACCTGTTGGGCTTGGAGCAAATCTTGTTACTTCAGCACCCTCTTTTAGATTTCTTTTTGGATATTTCTTTTCTAATTCTTCAACAGTATATTTATTGTTTGGAAACAACAATTCTGCCAATTTTTCTAAATTCATATAGTTTCTCCATAAATAGTTTCAACAGAAAAACTTAAAAATTCTGCCAAATTTACATCAACAAAATTTTCGATTTTATCTAAGTAGATTTCTGCTAATTTGTTTTTCTTTTTATATTGCTCTAAATCGTTTTTGTATGTGGTAGCAAGTTTTGGAATGTTAAGCCCTTCAAGAGCCTCAATATAGCTTTCTGCAGAAATAAAAAATTGGTCTGCTTGAGACATAAATTCTTTCACATCAATGATAACGATGTTTTTGCCAGCCTCGTCAACAAAATGATTTTTATAGTCGTTGAAGGCACTATTCAAACTGTTTAAAATTTCATTAATTCTTTCTTTAAAGCTAGTCTCTTGGGTTACTTCCCAGTTCAAATTCTTTTCTGTTGCAGAAATTGAAAGTTTGCTAAACAAAGGCAGTAGCTTTGCACTTACATAATCTCTAACAACCAAAACATCAGGTGTAGAAATTGTAACCTTTTCAAAAATTTCTAAAATGCCTACTTCTTTGATAAAATCTGCCATCAAGCTAGAAAGGTCAACGCTTTTTTCGATCAAACTGGCATATACATTTTTAAATTTGTTTAAATGCGAGCCTTCTGCATCTTGATTTCCTTCCCAGATCGCACCATAATTTTGAAAATAATCCTCTACATCTCTTTTAGCAACAGCAAATTCTGACACTGCTTCAGTACAGTTTTTTGCTGATTTGTTTAAGGTTTTAAGCATTTTTTTTGCATTTTTAGACAAATCTTCTTCATTTACTATTGTTAAATAATGTTCTCCTGCCTCAATATAATCATTTGCAAAGGCTAAGGTAAGATTATATTTGGATCTTAGCTCAGAAAAACTTTCAACACTGTCTGAGATTTTTTGTTCTATAAACGAATTATAAGCTACGTAATAATCAGTATCATACCCTTCACAGGTGTCTGTACTGAAAACTGAACTTTGATTTACATAAGCTTCTTTCCATGATGTAAAAGTTTGTTTTACAGTATCCAACGAAACTCCACCACAGCCTATAAAACAAAACACAGGAATCAAAAGACAAAAACACAACACAACTGACCAAATTTTCTTTTTCATATTACACCCCCAAAGTTCCTTCGCAGAATGAATCATAATAAACGCTTTGATCACCCTTTTCTTTTATGTCTTCAACTTTTGTTTGCAAATCTGAATTGTAACAATAATTTGAAATCGCTTCCTTGTTTGTAAAATAATCTACAACAAATTCATACAAGTTTTTTCCTGAATTTTCCGTTTGTTGATTTTCAATCATTGTATCCAACAAAAATTCAGTTCTATCAAAAATAATTTCAAGAAATGCATTCCCCGTATAAACAGAAGTCGCTCCTTCTTCATAAACAGAAAGCAATCTTTTAATAGCGTCCAGTGATTTTTCAACCATTTTTGTCGCATTTTCTTCACAGCCTTGCCAAGTATTTGCCAACCAATATTGGCTTCCACCCTCATTTACATTTTCATTGATAAACGTTTGCAATTCTCTTGCTGAAGTTTGGGCTTGACTGAAAGCCTTTTCTATTTTCTTCTTGTTTTGTCTATACGCATCTGAATAATCAAGAAAAATCAACTCTTCATTTACAAACTTAGCAACTATTATTGTCGCTTTGTAAGAATTTAAAAAATTTTCTGCTTGCAGACCTTGTTCTGCAGTGTCCACATTAGACTTTAAAACAGGTGCGATATAATCTAAATAATCAGTTATATCTTGAAACCTTTCGTCTTCGACATTTAAATAACCGTCTTCAACATAATTGTTTAAACTTTTTGACAAATCTTCGGTGTCCCTTTCTCTAAAGAGACTCACGAATACAATCGCTAAAACAATTCCGACTATCAACAAAATAGCTATAACCAACCAAAATTTTCTTTTCATATTTTATCCCCTATTCTTCGATTTGAATTTTTTCGTCATAATTCAAGAATGTTGTATATTCTCCAACCCACTTAAGCTTAACCTCTCCGGTGCTTCCACTTCTATGCTTTGCTATCATAAGGTAAACAGTACCTGGAGCATCTTCTATATTTGGGTCGTTGTATTTTTCTGGATTGTAAATAAACAAAACAATATCAGCGTCTTGCTCAATAGAACCTGATTCTCTCAAGTCTGAAAGCACAGGTCTGTGATCTTCACGAGTTTCAACAGCACGAGATAACTGAGAAAGCACTATGATTGGAACATTCAATTCTCTTGCCGCAATTTTAAGAGTTCTAGTCAAATCACTTACTTCTTGAGTTCTTGACTCTCTGTTTGCTTTCCCCATTGTCATTAATTGCAAATAGTCAATTACTATCAAATCAAGCCCTTCTGTCATTTTCAATTTTCTACATTTTGAAATAATTTCAAAAGGAGTAATCATAGAGGAGTCGTCAACATAAATTCCACTTTGCGCCAATTTCTTTTCGGCCGTCCAAACCCTCTTCCATTCTTCAGAATCCATATCACCTTTCAAGATGTGTCCAAGATTTACTTTTGCCAAAGAAGAAAGCGCTCTTTGCATAAGTTGTTCTTTTGACATTTCAAGGTCAAAAATGGCAACCTTTTTGCCGGCATAAACAGCTGCGTTTACAGCAATATTTAATGCAAAAGAAGTTTTACCAACACCAGGTCTTGCTGCAAGCAAAATCAAATCGCTTTTTTGCAAACCATTTGTGATAGCATCAAAGTCTTTGTAATACGTTTCAATACCACGCATCTTACCTTTGTTTTCAGCGAGCTCAGAAATTTGTTTCAAAACATTTGTAAGAGTTCCTCCTGGCTTTCCTACATGTTCCAAATCAGAAGAGGTTTCTTTTTGAGACAAGTCAAAAATTTTCTTTTCTGCGACCTGCATCGCTTGGCTTCCGTCTTCGCAATCAAAAGCAGACTTCACAATTTCTTGTGCTTCAGAAATCAAATGTCTACGAACTGAATTGTTTTTTACTATATCCATATAGTGTTGAAAGTTTGCTGCTGATGGAACAATGTTTGTCAAGAAGGTGATATAATCAATTCCTCCGACAGTTTCGAGTTTTTTATCAACTTCAAGTTGGTTTGTAAGCGTAACAAAATCAACAGGTATGCTCTTGTTGTAAATTTTCAACATACTTTCATAAATGTTTTTATGAGATTCAGAATAAAAATCGTTTGGATTGATTTTTGCAAAGATATCCATTTGAGCATCATTGTCAAGCAAAACACAACCGAGCAACGCCTGTTCTGCTTCTAGACTATTTGGTAAAACTTTGTAATCTGCCATATATATTCTCCTCTAATCTGAAAAAGGGTCTTTTTTCTTGCTTTTTCTTTCTGTCTTTTTCTTTTCTATTTTATCACATACCCAAGCAAAAAGGAAGAACAAAATAAAAAGAATTACTACCATAACCAAAATATTTAGCCATTGTGGAACTTTTGCCACTGCCAAAAGGGTGCAAATAACAAGCGCCGGAACAAATACTATTCCTAAAAATAGCCCCAATATTTTTATTTTTCTTTTAAGCTCTTGTTTTTCGCTAGTTTTCATAACACCTCTAAGTCTTTTTAGTATAACAATATTTTTTTAATATGTCAATTTTAATAGAATTTTAACGTCAAAAAAATGCAAAAACAAAGTTTTGCATTTTATGATTAAATTTCGCCCCTCATAATCTTTCCACGTTCTCTCATACGCATTGTCGCATCAAGAATAATTTTTCTAATCCTAATAGATTTTGGAGTAACTTCCAAATATTCGTCGTCGCCCAAAAATTCTATACAGTCTTCCAAAGACATAATTCTTGGAGGAGTCAATCTCAAAGCATCGTCAGAACCTGAAGCACGACAGTTTGAAAGATGTTTTTTCTTGCAAACATTTACAACAATATCGTCACCCTTTGGATTGATACCGACCACCATTCCAGCATAAACAGGAACTCCTGGTCCAATGAACAATTCGCCTCTTTCTTGAGCGTTAAAAAGTCCATAAACAATCGCTGGGCCTTCTTCGTGAGCAATCAAAGAGCCGAAGTCTCTTCTATTGATTTCACCTTTATATGGCTGATATTCAAAGAAGATTGAATTAACAATCCCTTCTCCTCTCGTGTCTGTCAAAAACTCTGATTTAAACCCAAACAACCCTCTTGAAGGAATCAAAAATTCCATTCTCATTCTAGAACCATGTGGTGTCATATTTTGCAAATCGCCTTTTCTAACCCCCATCTTGTTCATAACTGTTCCTACACAGTCTTCTGGGACGTCAAGATAAAGCCTATCAACAGGTTCACACTTTACACCACCAATTTCTTTAATCAAAACTTTTGGTTGAGAAACTTGAAATTCATAACCATCTCTACGCATATTTTCAATAAGGATTGAAAGGTGCATTTCCCCCCTTCCACTTACTTTAAATTTTTCAGCAGTATCTCCATCTTCAACTTTCAAAGACAAATCTTTAACAGCTTCTTTATACAACCTATCTCTAAGATGGCGAGATGTTACAAACTTTCCTTCTTTTCCTGCAAAAGGACTATCGTTTACCATAAATGTCATTTCAACTGACGGTTCTGCAATTTTTACAAATTCAACAGCTTCTACACAAGAGTCGTCACAAATAGTATCTCCGATTGTCACATCTTCAAGACCTGCCACACAAACGATTTCACCACTTTGTGCCGATTCAACAGGAACCCTTTTCAATCCCTCATAAACATACAAACTTACGATTTTAGACTTTTTCTTTTTTGCTTGATCGTGATAGTTGCAAACAACAACACTCTGACCAACTTTTATTTGTCCTCTCTCAATTTTTCCAACTGCAAGCTTTCCAACATAATCATTATGCTCAGCAGAAGAAACCAACATTTTTAAAGGCTCACTTGGCTCTCCTTGTGGCGCTGGAATATGGCTAATTATTGTTTCAAAAAGAGGTTTCATGTCTACGCCTAACACGTCAGCATCTTTTGATGCGATCCCTTGTCTTGCAGAAGCAAAAACAAACGGAGAATTGAGTTGATCGTCGTCAGCATCAAGCTCCAAGAACAATTCTAAAACTTCGTCAATAACTTCTTTGATTCTTGCATCAGGTCTATCAATTTTGTTGATAACTACCACAACTTTAAGCTTCAAAGACAATGCTTTTTCAAGAACGAATCTTGTTTGAGGCATAGGGCCTTCATAAGCATCGACCACAAGCAAAACACCATCAACCATTTTTAAAACTCTTTCTACTTCACCACCAAAGTCTGCGTGTCCTGGTGTGTCAATGACATTGATCTTTACTCCATCATAAAAGCAAGCAGTATTTTTTGACAAGATTGTAATCCCTCTTTCTTTTTCAAGAGCATTGCTATCCATAACCCTGTCTTCTACTACTTGATTATCTCTGAATACATTTCCCTGTTTTAAAAGTTCGTTAACCAACGAAGTCTTGCCGTGGTCAACGTGTGCAATAATCGCTACGTTTCTAATCATATTGTTTTCCATAACTTAAATTCCTTTTTTAACTTAAGTAGTATAACATTTTTCTTGCGAAAAAACAATACAACTAGAGACATTTTTTAGATTTTTTTATTTTTCTTTTTAATAACCAACAAGGCAATAGTCATACAAATAAGCACGACTCCCAATGCCGTCAAATACCAAACTGGTTTGTTTGGATAAGTTTGCCAAAACACAATTTTGTTGTCTTTCGCCAAATCTTCATAAGTTTTTATAAAAACATTGTGATAAAAATATTCGTCTTCATAAGACAGTTCTGATTTTAAAGCAGAAGACTGAGTTGCAAAGTCATAAATAAATACGGAAGAATTTAGGACTTCTTTCAATTTGTCTTGAGTCGATTTGTCTATGTCAACATTTTTTATCAATCCATCAAGGGCTAGCTGACAAACACTTTTAAAGTTGTCTGCATTGTCTTGCGAGCCTATCGGAAAGGTGGTTTCTATTTTTGTTGTCTTAATAAAAAAACCACTAAAATTATAATCCGAAGAAGACTCTCCTTCATTGTCTGTTACACCAAAAAATCTTTTTTGAGCCTGTAAATCTTCAAATATTGTTGTAAATCCAAGTCCATCTAAATCAGAAAAATATACACAGTCTCCTACGCTTGCACCTTCTGTTTCTTTTTGTTTGTTGTTGTTTGCAAGTGCGTTTACATACGACGTTAAATAAAATTTATAAACTAAGAAATTCTCTTCTTTCAAACCAAGTTTTTTAAACTCTTGTGTGTTCAACGGAAATACATACGTCAACGCAATATTGCCTTGCGAATTAACCTGCTTAACTATACGAAAAGCATTTTTTTCAAATATGTTTTCTGCGCTAGGAGCAAAGGCAAAACTCAAGCCTACACATAGAAATAAAAAAAGAATATAAATAGATTTTTTCACATTCTATTTATACTCTTTTTCTTGTCTAAAAATAACCCTTAGAAAAACTTTTTTTTCATACAGTTTAGCTTGGTCTACGATTTGTAGCATAAATCGTACCTATATAAACTCTGCTTTCGTCAATGTTTTCGGTCGTCAAATCTCCAGTGTTTCCGTTGCTTGACAATTCTCCGGTGCCCAAAGATACAATTCCACCCACAAAAGCAACAATAATGTTTTCGCTAGCAGAATTAGCTGCCGTGACTTCAATGTCATAATTGTTTATACAACCGGTAATACTTGCAGAAGATGTATTTGTAATCGCTATTCCTGCCGCTTGAATGATATCTTCATTTGCTTGACAGTCAATAGTAATTGTATAACCTTCTCCAACTGTACAATTTTCAATAATTGCATAGTTCGTATACGTGATTGCACTGACAAAGATAACTTGCATTTTTAAGAAATCTGTAATGTAAATATCTGTGCGGGCTTCACAATTTGAAATTACTGCAACCGAACCTGTGTTTATTGATGCAACTCCACTATAAACCATCATAATTCTTTCGCCTTCAAGTTTATACCCTACAAACATATTGTTAAATCCAACCAAGTCAACTTTATCAATCTTTCCACGATTTGTAATTGTCAAACCTGCCAAAAGGGAATTTTGAGCAATCTTGACAGCTTCAGCAGATGCAGAATCCACATATGAAATGTCGAGTTGCAAATCTTGAATTGTTGATTTCTCTGATATCACTTCAAACAAACTCGTGCCATATGAAAAAGTCGTTTGTCTTTCAAGGTTGCTGGCACTCAGAACGTTTCCGTCTCTAACAGTAATTGAGTCTGTCAGCTTCGCAACACCTTTTGAAGAATATCTGATAGTTCTGTTGTTTCCAAGAATGATTCCATCAAATGTTCCTGGCAACAAAATTCCTGTAAACTCACCCAAATCAATATCATTCATAATTGAGAAATAATACGGATTGCTGTCTGATATCTCTTCTCCAGCATAAACATATTTTTTGTTTGACTCATCTTTAGTCATTCTGTGTACAATATTTTTAAATTGCGTTGCACTCGTAATTACATAAGGATTTGTTTCCGTTCCTTCCCCTTGTTCAAAGAGGTCAAATGTAAAGTTTTCTTCCAAAACAATTTTTTGAGATTGTAAGTTTGATTCGCCAAGTTTTACTCTCAAAGCAAGTTTAACAACACCAATAATAGTAGGTTCAAAATAGTTTGATGTTGTTGTATAAGTTCTTGTAATAGCAGTGTCTTCGCTTTCGCCGTAAGTGATTTCAACTGTATAAATTGGCAAAACAATTTCTGTCGTATCAACAATAAATTTTTGTCCGTTTGCTTCAATAATAGTTTTCTCGCCTTTTTCTTCTACTATTGTATAAAGAGTTCCTGCTGAAAGTTGACTCTCTTCACCCTCAAGAAGACGACTTTCTAAGATTGATTTGTCAATGTAGTATGATTGAGACAAATAAAGAATCTTAGCAGCGCCAGATAATGTTTCTTCAACATAAACCTCACTGCCTGCTGTTAAAGTAATCTCTGAAGCGATTTCAAGGTCTTGATCAGTGTATAAAACTGAATCTTCAATCAAAACATCAGCTGCTCTTACAGCAATTGCATTTACAGAGGTTTCAAATGCGTTCACACCCAAATAATCCCATTCAAAACGTTGGAGCTCTTCATTCCATTCAATATTGCTATCTTTCAATGAAGTTCTTTGGAAAACCAAGTTTTCACTTTCGTCACTATCCAATGTAATATTGTCGTATACCAAAGGTTTAACTTTGAATGTAACGCTTACAACATCTTCTTCGCCAATAATCAAATAGTCGTTATAAACAAAGTCTGTTGGATATTCTAAAGACGACGCTTCTGTTACGATATAAAGTTTGTTAACTTCACTTCCGAACGTAATAGACTTAGACGATCCATCTTTCCAAGTAGCCGTCATAATGACTACATTTGTGTTTCCATCTAAATAATATTTCGACAAATCAAATACTTCATAAGTTTCACTTGCTGTCAAAATAAAGTCACTAGGTTCAATTGTTTCAAGTTTGTCTATTTCAACTTCGCGTCCAAAAGATTTAATTGTCGAATCTACATTTCTGCTACCCTGACTAGCATAAACTATCAAAGTATTCTTTCCTGTTGGCATATAACCTTCAACTTCAATAAATCTTACACTAAATCTATTGATCTCTTCTCCTTGTTCAATAATGGTAACTGTAGATTGACCAGCGATCTCTTTTCCATCTTCGTCTGTTACCATAAAGTTGTAAGACTCAAAGAAATTCTCTTCAGTAACACTTGTATCTGTTGTATATTCCCACCAGATTGATCCGTTTTCAACTTTCACATTCTCAACTGGTGCCAATCTATCAATCTTATCAAATGTTTCTCCATTGCTTAACAAAATCTTTGTATTAGTGTCTGTATAATCTACAAAACCATACGCATACCCCCCTTCGATAAGAGAAACACTTCCACCATAAGGACTTGTCGATACATTCAACGCCATTGCTTGAACAGTCGCTTTCAAATAAGTAGGGTAATCAGTTTCAATAATTTGGCTCTCTGTAATCAATTCAAAATCGAAATAAGGGTTTGTTGTGTAATAGTAATACACATCTCCTACATTTGTATCAGATTCTCCTCTTTCTGTTGCTGAAATCTTGTATTGTACAATTGCAACTTTATAAACAGTTTTTGCTGTTTCAGGAACAGTTTTTAATCCTGCCTCTTCATACCTGCTTTCAACTTTTTGCCATTTCAACATTCCATTTTCTATTTTCAATCCAGAAGGAGTATCAAGCATTTGCGCATCAAGCTCTGCAAAGTTGCTTCTTACTGCAACTTTTTTGGTTGAAATAGTTTCTAACTCTGGATCTTCTATACAATACAACTTATAAAGATAATACAAACTCGCATCTTTTTCAGCTTTGAATGTTGCAGTCGTTCCCAATGAAGATACGTAGAAAGTGTTTGCCCTGACTTCTGTGTCTTTATAAGCAAATTCAGAACTATCATCATCTATATTTGTAATACCTGCTTGATATTTTACCTTTCTATCCAAATCTGTATCACTAAACTTGATGTTAAGGTCTTTTGAAGAAACGTTGTTGTAAATCATATAGTTATACAATGATCCCGAGCTTTCAAAACAATTAGCAAGCCAAGCTTCATTGCTAGAATCGTCTATTTCAATTTCGCCAATTGATGTATTAAGAGTTGGGGCATTGAGTTTATAAACTGAATCAATTTGATAAATTTCGCTATCTACATAAATTCTATTTCCAGTAACTTCTCCCTTCATAATAAACTTCAAATATTGATAATTGTCAGCACCAAAATCGTTCATATCAAAGATTGATGTGACACCGTCTCCAGAAACCGTGGTTTCCTCTTCCTCTTGGTTGAGTTCTCTCTTATAAATAACACTAGTTGTTCTATTGATTTGAGCTGTCCAAGAGAATACACCGTCATTTATTCTAATATTTTGTCCGAAACTCAAAAGCACAAGGTTAAAGAATTCTGATTTGCTTGAAGCAGAGATATTATTTCCTACCGCATAGACTTGCATCTTGTAAGTAGTTTTTATGAGTTCGTCCCCATAAACGCCCAAAATCGAATCTCCATTGTTGTAATTTATAAAGAACATCAAATAATCTCCACCTTCCGTTACAACACCTCTATCATTGGTTTCATAAACACTTATTGTATTATCATTGTCGCCTACAAGTTTAAGAGAATAGTTGTCAATCCCTTTTGAGATATGGAACACAAAGACATCTTCTCCAGAAAGTTTGAACACATAGTTTTCTGCAATTGTTGTAGCATATTCTCCACTTTCGTATGTGTAAATTTCACTCTTTTGAATCAAGACTTTGTAAGAATTTATTGCTTTATCTGTTGGACTTGGCTCTTTTATAGCTTTTACATATGGTTCTGCATTTACATAGAAAGCATTTTCTGAATTTGAATTGCTATATGTATACCATTTTGAATTTAAACTGTTTTCTGTTCCAAGCAGGCTATATTCAAGTTTGTAAGCACCAAGTTGCAAGTCTTCAAAATATTGATCAAACAATATTGAAGAATTCGCAACTCCATGCGTCCCTGTTTTTATAAATTCTATAAATCTTGCGATAAGTTGGTTTACTCCGTTTGTGGCTGGAGCCGCATTATAAATAGCTTCCAGTCTAGATTGAATATTGCCGTCTAGCAAAAACAAATCTTCGAGCAAATATTTTGCATTTACATCAATAAGTTTTGCATTTCCTTCACTTCCAAGTGACAATGGTGTAAATTTAAATCTTACCATAAGTTTGTTGTCAAGCAACTCTCTAATCGTGAATGAGAAAGGCGATAAAAATCTCATACTAGCCAAGCTATCTGCCGTTTCTGCAAAATCGGCATCTGCCATAATCAATTTATAAATTTCACTATCTACAGACCAATCAAAGACCATTCTGCCATCTTTGAGCTCAAGTTTGCTGTTGATTTGGTTTTTTGTGACTTTTACTTCAACCCCGTCCAAATCAATTATAAACGTTCTTTTTGATGGCAATAAATACACATCTTCTGAAATGCTTTGAACAGCCACATAATAACTATCATTTTCACCAAGATAAGATGCAGCATCGTAAAATTGATGTTGTGTAGCAAAGTACGCGTAATTTTCTGAAAGTTCTACATCATCAGAGAAATATACATAAAATTTTGAAGTTGTTTCTCCATTTCTAATCCAAGACAAATTGCCATTTTTAATTTTTAGCTCTTTTACTTCTGGCAATCTCTTAAATATCAAATCTTTTCCATCTATATTTTTCGATGTCCAATGAGAAATCGTAAATTTAGCATTCAGAATAGAAACTTGAATACGGGCAAACTCAACTTTATAACTTCCAATCAAATTTATCAAGTCTTCTTCTTCAAACACTTTTGTAAGATTTACAACAATTTTTGAGCTGTCAAAATATTTATCATCTGTCATTTGCAATTTTGATAAGAATTTTGTTGTGTTAAAAAGGTCTCCACCTTCATTTTCTGCATCTGGCAATTGAGTAATTCTAATAAACACCCCAAGCGTCAAACTTTCAATCGAATCATTATCTTCAAAGACAGCATAAACATTTGCAAAATCCTCATAGTTTTGAACATAACCCAAACCATCATAGTTTGTGTTTGTTCCATCATTAAGCCCCATCTTCTTTACGCCCTCAAACGTTGTTTCTGGAACATAATCAAACGAGAATTCATAGTGTCTGGAATTTGTATAACTGCTATCAATGCTTTCTGTTTCTCTATACGTCCAGAAATAAAGATCAATAGTAGTTGTGTCAGGATCTAAGACAAAACCTGCTTTGTCAAACAGATTTATCAAATCTAATGGAGAATAAGAATAAACCGTCTGGTTTGCTCCTGCAGGGATTTCTGTTTCTTCTGGAACAAACTCAACAACCTCTCCTTTTTCAAGGGCATCTTCAGAAAGACCTGCATAGATTTTTGTGAAAGAGTTTGACGCCATGGTAAATGCCAAGCTTGATGGCAACTGAACAAAATATCCAACTGAAACTGCAGAAGGATTGATGGCAAAAGTCAAATCTTTTCTATGAGAAGTTGCTTTTAAAGAATCCAATTTAAAGTTGAAATCTGCAGAAGAAGACTCACCTTCTGTTGAAGCAGTGCCAAGCACGATAATTTCAATGTTGTACAAAGTATTGGCAGACAAAATATCTTCGTCAATTTCACTTGCATCAACTTTTACTTTTTCACTTTCAGCAACAATTTCTTCCCATTGTTTTAATTCAACACCACTATTATCTACAAAACGATAAATATATTTTGTTCCCTCTATAGCATTAAATTGAATAAAACCATACTCGTCAACAGAAATAGAGTCTTGCAAGTTTAATGTCTCTAACAAATTGTTTCCTGCAAAGGTCGCTTCAAAATCATAAATATGTGAATCGTTCTTGCTTGTGTTTCCGATTGTAACCAATTCAAATCTAACAGCATAGTCACTGTTGAAGTTTAATTCGTTAAACCCACTCTCAATCAATGTAGCATAATTATCTCCAAAAATTTCTCCCAAAGTGTATTCTGTTTCTGTACCCAAATTGGCAGTAAACAACAAGTTGTCTGTGCCACTCTTAAACATTTCAAGTCTATATCCTGTCGCACCAGATACAGCATCCCAAGAAAGTGTTATTTCTGAAATATCGTCAGCATTTTTTCTCTGCATCGAAACACTTTCAACGCTTGCAATTCTTGAAACATTAAACACAATTTCTGTTTTGCAAGAATCAACAAAACCTTCTTCTTGAGCATAAATATTGAGCGTATAACTTCCGTCTGTCCAAGCATCTGGGATTTCAAAATAGAAGTTTCCAGATACATCATAATTTTCAGAACCATAACTAACCACGTATGTTGTAGATGGGTTGTTTGCAGTTCCAATAACAAATCCACCTTCTTGTCTTGTCAATGCAGCTTCTTGTACCGATTTTAAAACAGCATATTGTTCGCCTGTAACAAGATTTGGAGAAGCGAGATAATATTTAGTTTCAGTATCATTTGCATAATTATTTACAAAACCCGAAACTTTGATTGTTCCACCATCAGTTAGGTAAGTTTCAAAAATGTCACTTAATTGATATTCTGCATAAGGATTTTCACTACCAATAAAATCTACTTTCTTATATATAATATAATCTTTATCAGATGTTATATCTATTTTTAATATGATTCCTCCGGCCAAACAGTTAACGTCTTTTGGATCAATTTCAACCTTCAAAGTTTGAGTAAATCCTTTGTCTTTGACAAACGAAATTTTTGATAAATCAGTGGCTCTTATAATATCAACCCTTCCAGTAGAAGAAGGCAATGATGTATCTCCTGTAACTTTAATTTTGATTGTCATTGTTTGTCCTGAAGCAAATCCATTGTTGTAAATTTCTCTAGCGAGCTCAAAACTTTGTTGTCCCACTTCAGAAATCGTTGAAGAATAAACTGGTGCAGCTTGGTCATTTATAAACACCGAATAAACATCTCCCACTGCAAAGTTTCCACTAAATGTTACTTTTATGACTGGGGTTTGAGCATCGCTCAAATCTGCGTTGTGCAAAAATTCCACGCTTTCCACTACTGGAGTTGAAAGTTTTTTGATGTTTGTAGAAGTATAGGCAAAATGATTTCTTTCCGAATTTCCATTTAAAAGATCTATTGCATCTGCATAATAAACAGTTTGTCCAGCAACAGTCGAATATGGTTTTAAAACTGCATAGACAGAAACATCAATATCACCTTCAGCTAAAGCCGCAAAAGAATTGTATAATGTCGTGTCTGTCGTAAAATCTACTTCACAGTTTTTGGTTTCATAAAGAACGGCCGAATCATTTTCGTCTTTAAACATCACAAGATAACTTAATGTTGTAAGCCCTTTTTCCACCCCAAAAGCATCCCAAGTGATTTTGTTGTTTGCATAATCAAGCTCTGTGCTTGTAGGCTTTATCGTTTCCATTTTGGCAAGAGTCCAAATAGATTCTTGACTATCTATATAATATATCTTTGTTTCGCCATCAAGAATTTGTTTTCCAACAGCTTTAAGACTATATTCTCCAGCCCCTGCAATTTCTATTCTTCCTGTTGCATCTTGTTGTGCCGACCCACCATCAATTTTGTATTGTATATATTCGATATAATCCATCTCTGGGTGTTGATATGAAATATATCCATCATTTGTAATTGTCACTTTTTCTAAAGCACTTAAATTGTAAAATCTAATTGCATTTGATTGCCCTGATTGCAAATAATATGGATTTGTTGCTACAATGTAAAATTCATAATTTGTTTTTGTTGAATAGTCACTTCTTTCAAGGTTGAACCTCGTTGCCCCCGAAATCGTTTTGAGCAAAGTGGCTCCTTCAGAACCCACACTATAAATTTCATATTGTGTTTGAGCCGCAATAGAAGAATCTTGAATTTCTACAACTTCATCCCAAGACAAAGTATAGTTTGAAACATCATAAGACAGTGTCAAAGTTCTGGCAGAAATTTTTTCTACTCGTTCTCTTGTTTCTGTGTCGTTACCATAAATTGTAGCAGGCAAAGTTGAAAGAATCATTTTATCAGCATCTTTTCTGCTTTGATATCCATAAACCTCAAATTCAACTCCAACAACTTGTCCAATCAAATCAGGGATCAAAGATTGAAATTGTTCTATCAAATCAGAAACTTTTATCGTGATGTTTGAAGCTGAAGTCTCAACAAACGTACTTCCAGTTCCAATTGAAATGTTTTCTGACAGCCTTTCTCCCATCAGATAGGAGCTTGAACTCAAGACAATTGAAATTTTTGTTTCCGTGTCGTCTGCCATCAAACAATACATATCTACGATATAATAACTCACATTTGCAGACATTGTATGTTCAAACACGAGATTTCCATTATAATAATTAAGATTTTTCGGCATTTGAATGCGTTCAAACCTTAAACTATTTGTTTTGTTTGGCAAATAAATTTTTTCTGTAGATTGATAAATGTTTCCAACTCTTTCCGTTCCATAAAGCTCTACTTCAAGTTCAATATTTGATTGAGATGCTATATTTACAACAGCATCTTCTCCAGAATTTTTGGTATATGTATCTGCTGTTTGTATATTCTTTACGAAAAGCCCTGTAGAGCCTTCTCTATTTTTTATAGTCAACGATCTTTGTGCCAAATCAACTACTTCAACATCGTCATAACCAATCGCCTTCAACAAGTGTATTGTCAAAGATTTTGTATCACTATCTTCAAAAATAACAGGATCTTCTGTCGACATTCCAACGACTGAGATTTCAACATCAACACCTTCAGTCGCAAAACCTTCTGCAAGTAAGAACAAACTTTCTTGTGCAGTATCAGACTGCATATATGTTGAAGAATTTCCATTGGTAAGCTCAATTTGATATTCGTCAATATTTTCCACTTTTTCTATCTTCAAGAAATAACCTGAAGCTTGAGAAAATTCTGAATAATTTTTATATTCTTCCGAATATCCAAATTCAATATCTCCCAAAACCAGCTTATCTGCAAGATAGAATAGTTCTTCAAGATACTCAACTGAAGAGATCGAAACGTTTTCGTCTTCTGAAAGAGCATAAACCCTTACATAATAATATCCGTTTTGTGAAAAAGCGTAAGAGTTTGTTTGAATGTTATTTACAATTGTCAAACTTGGATTTTCAATCTCACCAATACCACCTTCATATGTGTTTTTGTCTAGCACAGCATATTCCAGTCTATAAGCATCAGCGCCTTCTACTTGAGCCCAAGAGTACGTTTTGTCTAAAGAATTTCCACTATTGTTTGTTTCTGGAGGATTCAAAACATCAATCTCTTTTTCTTTTGCAGAATTTATAGATAGAGTCTCATTTTGTGTAGTTGCAACCAATTTAAATTTGAAACTATCTTGTGCAGCAAACAACTTTTCAATCTTATCTGTAAATACAATTTTTGAATTATCTAAATCAACTTGATAGAAGTTCTCTGGTACAGGCTCATAATTTTCGTTGTTATAGAAATACACCACATAATCTGTAGCACCATTTACTTTTTCGAAAGAGATTTCAGAAAAATTTTCACTTGTATCATATTTATGAACCAAATTTCCTTCAAAAGCATCGACCTTTACTATCTCTAAAGCTTCGCTTTCAATACTATTCAAAACATAAACATCATTTCCTTCGCCAACTATATTGTTTATGTTTTTTGCCGTCAACACAGCACTTACTTGATATGTTCCTCCTTCAGTTATCGCAATTGAAAATTCTTTTGTAAACTCTCCTGCTTCAAAACCATCAACAACTTGAGTTGTTTCGAGACCTAGAATCTTGAATTGAACATCAACCAAACTCGTATCTGTCTCTGCCAATGCTTTAAAAGATTGTCCGTTCTCTTCGTTTCCACCAACACCATTTAAAATTACGGTGTCAAGTTTATAAATTTGTTTATCCAAAGGCTTTCTATCACTTTGATAAAAATTTCCGTCTTTGGTATAAGCCACAACTTCAACAGTATACAAACCACAAGCGAGAGAGTCTAAGGCCGTATAAACATCTTCGCCCATATTTTTAATGGTTTGAGGTTGTCCTACACGAGAAGTATAAATTTTGTATTCTTCAACATTCTCAGTCGAAACAATCTTTAACAGTCCTTCAACATATTCAACAGTAGGCACTTCGTGTTTAACAACTTCCAACCCTTCACTTTCTCTCACAATCAATTTGTTTTGATTGTCATAAATCATTATCGACAATTTGTGGGAGCCAGCCTTTGCATTGTCAAAATATGTAGATAAATTTGCAGAGTTTGTTGTATGAGTGTTTTCTAATATCAAATCGTCAAACTTTACTTTAAAACTCATTCTTGAAACTAAAGCAGAATCCAAATCTGAAACATCCCAAGAAAACATACCATCAGTTGTCCAGGAAAGTCTCTCTGCTTCAAGCTTTGGCATATAGCCGTAATAGAAAGTTTTCTCTTCAGACTTTTCGCTCTCGTCAAAATTTCCTACTGACAAAGCTTGCACTGTCAAAGTATATTCACCATATTGTCCTTCAGGAATTTGATATTGATTTGTATTTACCGTCTCACTAATATTTTTCGGTTCAACACTTGCTGTTCCATCAGTGGAATAAGCTCTATAAAATCCTTCTACCAGATATTGACTTGCTTTTGTTGGAGAATTTTCATTTTCAAAAAATGAAGCAGAATGCGTCCAAGAAATCAACCCATTTTCACTCATTGAAAAACCACTTGGTTTTGCAAAGTCTTTTCTAACCACGATTTGCATAGAATCCAAACTATTGTTTTTGTAAGTCGCATAAACAAAAGAAGATCCCGATTGGTTTTCTTTAGCTTTGACAGTTTTTCCTGTTATATCAAACAACAAAGGATTTGAGAATTCATAAGAAACTTCACTTTTCTCAATTCCTTTAACAGACAAATAATCGTCCAGTTTAAGCTCTTTTCCCTCTTCCAAATAAACAACCTCTTGAGAAAAGTTTGCCTCAGCCTCTTTAAAAGTACAAGCCGTCAAAAAAGTGCCCAATATAAGAGCAACCATAGACAACATCAACGTCTTAAATTTTTTCATATGAAACCCCTTACAAAAAACTTCAATTGCAAGCCTAATTTTTCTTAATGATATTTTATCACTTATTTGACAAATTTATCAAATAAAAATCGAAAGAAAATTATATAATATATAAATAAAAAAAATATTTTCAGAAAAGCTTAAACCTTCCGAAAAATAAAGCAGTTTTATTTTATTGCAACAATTTTTATATTTTTTATTTTTTAACTAAAAAAATATCAAAAAAATTAATATTTTTGCGTTTTTTGCGACTTTTTTCTTACTTTTTTTAAATATTTTTAATTTGCAAATATTTATCTTTTAAAATTTTTAATTCGTTTTTCTTATTTTTCAAAATCTCATTTAGCTCATTTTTTATGTTTTTATTGTCAATTTTAGCAATCAATCTCTTCGCATCAATAACAGAAACTTCTAAAATTTCTATATCCAAACGCAAAACCTGCTCAAAATTTTTTATATAATCAATATTTATTCCGGACAAAAAACGCTTTGAACTGGAATAATATTTATTGTCTCCACCTAAACTTAAAATCATTTTGCTTAACATTTTACAATTTTCCAGTTCGAAGTTATAGAGCTTTTCGAACAACTCTTTTTCACATTCTTGATAAACTAAACTTTGGTTAAACTGATAAAAAAAGTGCATAAAGGCTGAAAAACACCCTTTTGCACCACCATAAAAATCTTGCAACAAGCCTTCATAATAAGAATTTTTGTGATAAAGGTTCATAGATATATTTATGCAACAACTTTAACGATTGTCACAATACCAACTCGGAAACCTTTCAAACACCTTTCCATTTAACTCGTTTATACCAACAAAATCAAATTTAAGTTTAAAACAAGCCAATTTTTGTCTGTTTTTTTGAAATTTTTTGTTAATTTCGTTTTTTCCATACTTCCCGTCACCAATTATTGGATGTCCAAGATATGACAAATGGGCTCTGATTTGATGCGTTTTTCCGGTCAACAACTCCACTTCCAACATACTGCTTTGACTGTTTGATTTCAATGTTTTAATTGAGGTCAATATCTCGACAGCTCCAGAAACCTTACCTTGAAATATTTTTACTCTTGACTCATTTGAATCTTTTTTTAGATACGCCCTAAAAGTTTTTTTCGAAGTTTTAAACTCTCCAACAACTTCAGTTATATAAAATTTGTGAACCAAACTTTTTTTGAACGCCTGTGACAATAATCCTGAGGCGCTCTCGTTTTTAGCAAAAACCATCAACCCTTCAGTATTTCTATCTAAACGATGCACAGCAATCGTGCCCAAAACACCTTCTAAACCTTTTTCACCTTCAACTTCAATACCAGGAAACTTATAGCCAACCATCACATCTTCGCTTTCAAAAACCTTTTCAAACTTTTTCTCTAACATATCTGGAGAATAATAAAAGACAATTTGGCTTCCTGCCGTCACCAAAACGTTTTGTTTTTCAGTCTTTCCGTCAACTTTTACATCTTTGTTGCGCAACATTTTGTTAACATCTGCAAACGAAAATCCAAAATCTTGTAAGCTTTCAGCCAATTTTCTATCTTTTTCTACTAAAACTTCTTTTTTTATCATATTGATATTATACCTTATATAAAACTATTTCACAAACAAAAAAGGAGCAATTATGGAAAATATAATTTTAGAAGATAGAAAAAAAATCACCATAAACGGGGCGACAAAAGTTATATCTTCAACAACCTCACAGTCCGTAGTTGAGGTCGGAAGCACAAACTTAGTAATCGCAGGAGAAAATCTAGAAGTCACAAAACTAGATTTAGAAAATAAAGAAGTTGTATTTTCTGGGAATATAGAAAGCCTTAAATACACAAAAAAACCGACTAGTTTTTTTAAAAGGATTTTCAAATAATGCTTTACGAAACATTGTCCCAACCACAAATATTTTTGCTGATTTGCTTGGGAGGTTTTTTATGTGGCTTTTTGTATGATTTTAAAGCTATTTTATCATTAAAAATCAAAAAATCTGTGGCTTTAAGAAACGTTTTTTCATTTATTTGCGCATTTTTATTGCTTTTTCTCTATTTTTTGTTGAATTTAAAGATTAATTTTGGTCAATTTAGAATTTTTGTTTTCTGTGGCTTTTTCTTATCCTTTTTTATCCAACGCTTTTTATCAAACAATTTTCTTGCAAAACCAATAATAAAATGGTACAATAACCTCAAGGAAAGAGGTTATGAAAAACAAAAAAAAGTATAGTGCATTTCAAATAGTTTCCATGATTTTGATATCTATCTTTGTCGTTGCAATAATTGTTCAAATAGGATTGATAATAAATCTTAAACTCAAGCATGACAATTTAAAAGACAAAAACGACAACATTCCAAACACTTCTGATTCCGTTTTAGAAAATTTTTCCGAAAAGCAAAACAATTTTTTCATAGACATGCTTTAACACTACCGAGCCTTCACAAAAATTCACTAAGCTTTTAATAAAAAACAAGTTGGCGAGATTATACAACAACGCATAAACAACCAACGAAATCAAAATGCCTTTTACTACCCCCAAAACACCTCCCATAAATCTGTTTCCATACGTTATTTTTAAGAGTTTTTTATTAAAGACTTTTTTTATTAGATTAAAAATTAAAGACAAAAACAAATAAACAACAAGAAATAATAAAACTCTACAAACCACAAGACTTAATGTCGGCGACAAGATTTGTCCAGCACTCATATTTCCATCAAATTCAACATTTTGCAAAATCGGAAGAAGAAATTTTCCAAAAACCGAGCCACTTATCAAGGCCATCAGCTGAACAACAGTTGAAACTTCACCAGAAAAAACTTTGTCAACAATGGCCTGCAAACCACCTTGTACAAGGTCAAAAAAACTTGTTGAAACTAAAAGATCTCCCAATACCTGCGAAAGTTCTATTGACAAAAGTATCGTCAGTATAGTTGCACATAAAGAAAAAACAATTGCAACAAAACCTTTGCAAAATCCTTTTATAAAATATAGAAGCGCAATTCCCAAAAGCACAAAATCCACACAAAAAGTTTTGACAAAAATAATGTTTTTAATAAAAAAAGCAGGTTTTGCCTGCTTATTTTAACAATTTTTCAAGTTTTTTGCACTTTTCTTTGTCCATTTCTTGAAAATTTTTTAATTTATAATCAATCCCTAGTTTTTCATATTTACTTTTTGCCATATTATGAAAAGGCAAAAGTTCTACCTTTTCAACATTTTTTAAACTTTTGGCAAAAGCCTTTAATTTAAAAACATTCTCCTCCGTATCGTTATACCCCGGAACTAAAACTTGCCTTAACCAAAGTTTCTTTGATTTCTTTTGACAAACTTCTACAAATTTAAAAAATTTGTCTATTTTTTGATCTACGAGCGCAGTATATTTTTCAGAATCAAGTTCTTTAACATCTAAAATTATCAAATCACAATAATCTAGCAATTCTTCATAATTTTCGCCAAATCCAGATGTATCCAAGCAAGTATGAATCGAATTGTCTTTACATAATTTAAAGAACTCTGTTACAAATTCTTTTTGCAACAACGGTTCTCCTCCAGAAACGGTTACTCCTCCTTGCTCGCCAAAATAAGTTCTGTATTTTTTTACCTTGTCTACAAGTTCTTGCGCAGTCATTTCATATTTATAATCTGACATTTTCCACATTTCAGGATTGTGACAATACGCACAACGCAAAGGACAGCCTTGCATAAACACTACAAACCTTACCCCCGGGCCATCTACGAGCCCCATAGTTTCAAAACTTGCTATTTTTCCTGTCATTATCTAGCCTCGTGGAAAGTTCTTGATATAACTTCTTTTTGGTGTGCTTTTGACAGTTTGTTGAAATTTACAGCATATCCAGACACACGAATTGTCAAGCTTGGATATTTCCAAGGGTTGTTCATTGCATCAATCAACAGTTCTCTGTTTAATACATTAACATTCAAATGTTGCGCCTTTTGTATAAAATAACCATCCAAAATATTTACCAAGTTGTTGATTTGAGCCTTTTTATCGTGACCAAGAGCTTCTGGAACAATAGAAAACGTGTTTGAAATTCCGTCTTGACAACAATTGCAGTAAGGGATCTTTGCAACAGAATTTAATGATGCTAATGCACCCGATATGTCTCTTTCATGCATTGGATTTGCTCCAGGAGCAAAAGGTTCTCCTGCCTTTCTTCCGTCAGGAGTCGCGCCTGTTTTTTTGCCATACATTACATTTGATGTAATTGTCAACAACGACAGCGTATGTTTTGCGTCTCTATAAAGAGGAAATCTCTTAAGACAGTCATAAAAATATTGAATTACCTCAACGCCAATTTTATCTGCTCTATCGTCGTCATTTCCATATTTTGGAAATTCTCCGGAAATTTCAAAATCAACAATAAGCCCATCTTCGTCTCTTATTGGCTTTACTTTTGCAAACTTTATTGCTGAAAGCGAATCAACCACAACAGAAAAACCTGCAGCACCAAAAGCCATCAATCGCTCTACATATGTGTCGTGAAGAGCCATTTGCCCCCTTTCGTAAGCATATTTGTCGTGCATAAAGTGAATAATATTCATTGCATCTACATAAGTATCTGCAACTCTATCGAGGGTCTTTTTATAATTTTCTAAGACTTTGTCATAAGACAATACTTTTTCTGTATTTTTTTCTAAACCATCTACAACCAAAGCTTTTGATTTTTCGTCAATTCCACCATTTAAAGAATAAAGCAGAGCTTTTGCTAAATTGCATCTAGCACCAAAAAACTGCATTTGTTTTCCAACTTTCATAGCAGAAACACAGCAAGCAATCGCATAGTCATTTCCGTACAACTCTCTCATTGCATCGTCGCCCTCATATTGAATTGCGTCGGTTTCGATAGAAATCTTTGCACAGAAATTTTTAAAATTCTTTGGCAACCCTTCAGACCACAAAATGGTAAGGTTTGGTTCTGGAGAAGCGTTTAAATTGATAAGAGTTTGCAAATATCTAAACGAGTTTTTCGTAACCAAGCTCCTTTTGTCGTCTGCCATTCCACCTACGCTTTCTGTTACCCACGTAGGATCTCCAGCAAAAATCTCGTCATAATCTGGGGTTCTTAAATGTCTAACTAAACGAAGTTTAATAATAAATTGATCGATAAGTTCTTGCGCTTCTTCCTCTGTAATCAATCCTTCTTTCAAATCTCTTTCAATATAAATATCTAAAAACGTCGACGTTCTGCCCAAACTCATAGCAGCGCCATTATTTTCTTTTACACTAGCCAAATATCCAAAATATAACCATTGAACTGCTTCTTTGCTGTTTTTAGCTGGTTGACTTATGTCAAAGCCATAACCCTTTGCCATTGCTTTCATTTCTTCCAAAGCTTTTATTTGCTCTGAAACCTCTTCCCTCACTTTAATTGTGTCCTCACTCGACACTTCGATTTTAGCAAAGTCTTTTTTCTTTTCTTCAATCAAGAAATTTATTCCGTAAAGAGCGATTCTTCTATAATCACCGATAATTCTTCCTCTGCCATACGCATCTGGCAAACCTGTGATTAATCCAGCCTTTCTAGCCCTTCTAATTTGTGGCGTGTAAACATCAAAAACTCCGTCATTGTGAGTTTTTCGATATTCCCAAAAATATCTTTTAATCTTCGGATCAAGTTTTTTCCCATAAGCCTCAAGGGCTTTTTCTGCCATTCTAGTGCCACCATAAAGATTTACAATTCTTTTTAATGGCTTATCTGTTTGCAATCCGACAATAACTTCGTTTTTCCTATCAATATAACCCGGCTTGAACGTGTTGATTCCAGACACTGCTTTGAGCTCAACATCCAAAAGTCCTTTTTTTCCTTCTTTTGCAAGCAACTTTTCACATCTAGCCCAAACTTTTTTTGTTTTTTCACTTGCTCCACACAAGAAACTATCGTCACCCTTATATTCCTTATAGTTTGACAAGATAAAATCTGAAACATTTATCTCTTGTTTCCATCTTTCTCCTTTAAAACCTTTCCAAATAATATCCACACCTTTCTCCTGTTTTTTTTATTTCAGCTTGATAATTTTATATCATTTTCGCCATTTAAGTCAAATTATTTTTTATCTCTTTCGGGGTTTTATGACTCCTTTTAAACTTATCGACAAATGGCACAAATAAACTAAAAAAATCAAAGGCGATAGCCCCTGATTTTAAGCTATTTGAGGATAAATATAAAATTCTATAAAACATAACACCAAATTAATTATTGCCAACACCAACAAAATTATGTATGTAACTTTGGTAGATTTCCTTAGGTTTTTTCTAAACCTTAAACACAGCATATTTATTATTGCAACTATTGCAGAATAAATCGCTGCAAAAATAAGAAAAGTCACATTAAAATATTTAAGCAACTCTACAGAATCCCACAAAACAAAAGCATAAACCAATGTCATAAAACACAACGGAATTATCTGCAAAAAGATAAGAATAAACCTACGTAAAAAAACATCGTTTTTTATTGATTTCTTTGTCTTTTCATATTCAGCCCCTTGAAGTTCTTCCGTTTTCGTAACAGCTTCTAAAGACTCTTCCCTAATTACCAAATCAGCCATTCTCACTGACGTGTCCAAAGTTAAGTCCAAAGCATCTAAACGCTCGAAAAGCCTTCCAACGATTTCTACATATTCTTCGAAATTGTCAACAGCTCTAATTTTGCCTAAATACAGCTCAAAAGGTTTCATTTGTGTTTTATAATAATTTATACTCTTTAGGTTTCCGCCTTCTTTTTCTGCTTCAAGTAGAACAGCATTGTTTCTTCTCACAAAAGAATCTATCTTTTCAAGAATCTCCAATTTGTCCAACGTTTCAAAAGCTATACCCCTACGCTCTCCACTATACAGATTGGCCCTGCTCAATATTTCGGCATATTTCTCTACTTCTTGAGTTGAAGCAACAGAAAGCAAAGTCTCCCATTCTGGCAATTGTGAAACTTTTACATTTGAAGTAACAACTTGCCCATCTGTTTTGCAATGCATCTTTGCTTTGAGCAGGTTCCAATAAAGATTTGCATTTTCCTTGTCTTTTGAAATGGCCATTACCAAATATTTTTCAGCCTGTTTGAAAAACCCCATATCTGAAAAACGATTTGCAATTTCTACCAATGTATCTTTAAGAACTTCGTCTTTTGCCATATATGACAAATAAAAGTCCAGTTGTTCTAACGCTTTTTTGATGTCATAAAAAGCGACTGGCAAAATCAGATCAACAACCCTTTTAATCAAAGAATCTCTACTCTCTTCGTCCAAATAAGCAAAGGTGCTTTCAACAGTTTTTCCATCTCTAAAATTTAATTTATCTTCAACAGTTCTAAGATTTTCAAGAAACAAATAAATCTGACTCTCTTCATGTCCTTGGTCTAAATCTAAAATCTTTTGATAATAGTTGCTGTCGTCCGTTTTCTGAGCCAAGGCAAAATAGAAGCCTATAAACCTTTCTATTTCCGTTTGTCCAAAACATTGCAAAACTTTTTCTATTAATTCTTCATTAAGAGTTTCAAGAGCCTTGTTCTCAGCGCTCCTAACAAATTTTTCTCTGTTTGGAGAATTAAATTTTGCTAAGTATAAAAGAAATCTATTATAAAAATCTTCGTGGTCCAAACTTATCAAAAGCTCTTCCCATCTATCAACAAAAAATTCTGCAAAGTCTTTGTTGGCAAAAGTCAAGATTTTGTCTATCATTTCTTTGTTTTTAAAATTGTTTATATTCTGAAAAAACTCTTCTTGGGTCCTTATGTTTCGTTCACACATAAGGCTGGCAAACAGTAATTCGGCATTATTGTTGTCGTTTTCAAGTTCTTTATTAATAAGCCCCTGAGCCGTCTTGAAGTCACCATGCTTTAGCGCTATAAAAATCCATTTGATTTTGTTTATTTCACTCGCTTGCAAATTTTCAATTTCAAAATTGCCAAGCTCACTTGGAGTTACACTTTCGATTTCTACATATTCTTTTCTTTTTGGCGTCGCCTTATCTAGAATTCGTTTTTCAATCTTTGTTGTTTCACTAATTGAATTTTTTATCTCTTCTTCTGCTTTATAAACAACATCTTGCAAAAAAGAAATTTCATTCATTTCAATAAAATTTTTGCAAGAAGTTAATTCTTTTGGAAGTTGTTTTTTCTGAATTTTCGTAGAATCATGAACCACAATTAAACTGTTTCTGCCCTTAAGTTTTTCAGAGATAAAATAACGATATCTATCGAAAATATTTTTTACATCTCCATCAAAATATCCGTCTTGTTCATTTGCAAAAAAGACCATAGTTTTGCAAGATTGAAGAGCTTTATAAATCTCTGCTTCTCCTTCTTTTCCTAAAGCTCCCTTTTGACAAAACATCTTCAATTCTTTTTTCTTGAATTGCTCTAATACTTTGTCTACGGCTGGATCTTCTGTATTTAAACTAAACAAAAACACTTCGCATTCACTGGACGCCGTCTCTAGTTTTTGCCTATCTTTGTCAATTTTTTTCGCTAAATCTCGATAATTTTTTGCCACATCACTAGGGGCAAGTTCTATAGCTTTTTGAAAATCCAAATCTTCTGAAATATTTGGAATTTCTTTTCCAAAAAATCTAGCTGTTTTTGACGTGCCTCTTTTGTTATTGTATAAAACAATTTTGTTTTTCGCAAGAGCCCTGCCATAATATCCACCAAAAGACATTGGAAATAACGATAAAATTTTATCAAACTCTTCAACAGCATCTGAAAATTGAAGTTCTCTCAAAAGTTCATGAGCTCCAACCAGCAAGACCTCTTCTTCTTTTGAGGCGTGCTCGTCAACATATAAAGTTCCACAAAACAAGCATTTGACCATATTTTGCCCAACTACTTTGTATTGCTTTCCTCCACAATTTTTACAAGCTCTTTCTCTCACAAACACCCCATTATTTTTTTGTTGTCTTTTTTATTAAACTATTTATTTCTTGATTGTAATCTTCAAATTGTTTCAACTCTTTTTGCGAAACACTTGGAGGCATTGTCTCCAAAACTTTGTCAAAATCACGATTTCCAACCAAAACTACTTTGTCGGTAGCAATGGCCTTCAACAAAGGCTCCTCCTTTGCTCTTTCGCATAATTCTTCAATATCTGCCCCACTAAACATTTCTGTTTGTTCGACAATTTTATCTATATCAAAATCTTTCTCAACTGGGACATTTTTCATATTTTTCTCAAGCATAAACTTTCTAGCTTTATCGTCCGGCAAAGGCAAATATATTTTTTGAGAAAATCTACCTGAACGTAAAGCTGCACTATCAATATCCCAAGGACGATTTGTTGCCCCCAAAAGCAATAAGTTTTGATTTCTGCCTGCAAATCCATCTATTTGTTGCAGAAATTCGTTTACTCTTTTATCATTATGAACATCAAGGCCTCTTCTGCCAATTAAGCTGTCCATTTCGTCAATAAAGATAATGGCTCGATCTTGTTTATTTGCCTCTTCAAAGAGAGAGTTGATGTTTTTTTCACTATCGCCAACCCATTTGCTAACGATATCTGACCCTTTAACAGCATAAAACTTTGCACCAACTTCGTTTGCGATTGCTTTTGCAATCATAGTTTTTCCTGTTCCTGGAGGCCCATACAACAAGACCCCACCTCCGGTCTTTTTTCCATAAAGTTTGTACTTGTCGGGATGCTTGATAGGATTTATCATTTTTATAGTAATAGCTCTTTTTACATCTTCAAGCCCTGCAACATCGTCAAACTTAATGTTTGGTATTTTTGCAGTTTTCCACTGCTTTGTTTCTTCCTCTTCTCCCGACTTGTCAACTTTTTGTTTTTTCATACTATCAGAAATCTCAACAAGACGTCTCGCCCTATCCATTCTGACTTCTTTTAATTGTCCTTTACTTTGTTTTGCCATTTTCATCATAGTTTCGCTGGCAAGCAAAAAGTTTCTCTTGGCTAAAGCAACATTCCCCTTTTCTTTTGCCTCTTTACCTTTTTTCATATAAAGGTCATACATACTTGACAAAACATTGATACTTTCTTCTCCCACAAACCACCTCAGTTGTTATTTTTGGTCAGTTTCTGCCTCAATCTTTTTTCTAAGATCTTCCATCTCTTTATCTATCGCATCACTTGAAAGTTGGTCTTGCTCAACTTGTTCCATAACATACTTTTCAAGTTCTTCGTCTGACATTTGTTTTCCGCTTTTGTCAATACCTTGGTTGTAAAATGTTTCTTGACTCATTTCCATAAAGTTGTCCATTTGATCCGTTTGAGTTTCTACAGCAGCCATAGCCTCTTCAAATTGAGCTTGAATTTTTGCAAACTCTTTTGCATCAGCAAGCTTTGTCATTTCTTTGCTTATTGCACTCATTCCTCTCAAAAATTCGCTGGTCATCATAGTAACATCTTTCATTTGAGCAGTGATTTCAAAGTTTAACAACATTTCTTGAGCTCTTTTTTGTTGCTGAACTGTCATTTTATACCCACTTAAAGCCAGATTGAATTGACTGTCTAAGTCTTTCATTTTCGCCTTTTTTGCAGCTTCCACAAAAACTCTTTTTTGCTCTTCAAGTCGATTTATCTGCTTGTTCATTGTGTTGATAGTTCTTTTAATCAACATTTTCTTTTCAATTTCTTTTTGTTGCTTTGATTTAAACAATCCCATTTTTTATTCCTCCAATTTTGCTTTTTTGTTTTTGTTTTCATTACTTTGTTCAAGCAGCTCTTCTTCGTCAAGCTGTTTTTCTTTTTCGAATATTGTCAAAAGTTCTTCCTCGTTTTTTCCCATTCCATAAATAGGTTCACTTATATCATAGGCTGATTGAACCTCTTCAAAAAGCTCGTCTGCACTGGTAAGAACATCTTCTGAAGCTATACGTGTTTCCAAAGCCGCATTCAAAAATCTTGCCAATCCTTTCTGATCCATTAAAAGCTCGCTTAAAGGAACTTTTGTTTGAGTCTTAAAGAATGTGTTGCTATCATAAGCATCTTTGAGTTTGTTCATAAGTCTAATATTATAAAGCAAATACATTCCTCTCTGCATACATGACTGTTTTTCTTCATTTAGATGCGCTATCTTCTTTGCATAAAAGAGTTGCAAGTCTTTATTTTTCTCTTTTCTACCTTTATCCATCAAGGCGTCAATCTCTTTTATCTTTTGGTAAACCTCAGCTTCTGCCGTTCTTTCTTGTCTTTCTAGTTCGCAAATTGAATTTACCAAATCCTCTCTCTTTAAGTTTTTAAATTTGTTTTTCTTGAATGGCCACATATTCTTTCTCCTTTCTAATAATTGTCGCCCTGATTAATTTGATATATTGTTTCCAACAAGTCTTTGTATTGTCGTTTTTGTTGATCCGATGCCAATTCTAAAGCCTTTTGGCACTCAGGCATATATGGGACTGTTTTATACTTTAGTGGTTCGGATCTCAATTGCTTTTCATTTGATATTTGATATTTTACCAACATCAATCCCCAATAAGCATCTGCGCAATCGCTATCATATTCTAAAACAATTTCAAAATTTTGTTTTGCTTGTTCAAACATTGAGTCCTCTAAATTTATGTATCCCAACTTCAATTCTTTTTGAACCCTGTCTTTCAAAGCATCTTCTAAACCTTCTGAAACAAACAACTTTCTTCTCATAGCGACTGTTCTTCCTTTTTTCTCTGAACCACATAAGCCTCTACCTCTTCCAAAAGTCTAAAGCATGTGTCTTGAGTGTTGTCTTTTGCTACCACAATTTTCAAATCGTCAAGTTTGTTTGCAATTTTTGAATCTACTGTCAAGACTTGTTCTTTTTTTGAAGGGTTGAAAAATTTGATATCGTCTTTCAGCTGTACCAATCTATGACAAAGAGCGTCATTGCCGTCTGCATAAACCAAAACACTTTCAACGTTTGCCACCATATTTTCAATAAATTTTTTGTTTTTTAAAATTGCTCGTGATCCTTCTTGATCTTTTTTCTTTGGTCTCTTTATGTATTCTTTGCAGATATAAAAAACTGCAAAACCAACAATAGCAACCAAAATTATTATCAGCGCAACTAACATCATTCCTCCTCTACAAAACTACTTCCACAGCTCGTGCAAAATTTGGAGTCGTCTACATTTTCAGACTTGCACTTTGGACAGAGCTTTGATTGTGACACTTTCTTTCCACAATTGTGGCAAAATTTAGAATTTGGCGCAAGGGCCGTTTGACACGACTTACAAACTTGTGTCGATCCTCCTTTATAAGAAGTTGTCATATTTTGCAAGTCTTCTTCGTCAATAATAATATTTGCAATATTGAAAGAAAAAACAGTGATTCCGTATTCATTCATAAGTTTTTGACTAAGCTTGTTTAGTACCTGCGCAGACATTTCTTTTTTGTGAAGTATAATTTGATTAAACAAAATTTGCTTTGTGTCAATATAAGACAAAACTTCTTGCTCCACAACAGATACCACTTTGGACATCAATCTTTCCTGCAAACCATCAGCAGTTAGGTTTTGTTCTGCCCCCACAAGATATAAATAACATTTTCTAGGATCACCTATCTGAACTTCAAAATCACCACTTAGGCCAATATGATAATTCTCTTTCAATTGTCTGTCAAACGCCAAGATTTTTGACGCCGTTCCCCACAAAAGTCTAAGTTTTGCAGTCTTTGACATAAACAAAAGTTCAAGCGAACAATTTGCTTCAGTTTTTATATCAACAAATTCAGTGATTTTGTATTTTCCAGACGAAAGAGTTTGAAGCATCTGTCCATCTTTAATAAATATCGCAGTATGCGTTTCAGGAACAATAATGCTCAATTTTGCATCAACATTTTCAATCAGCCTTCTTGAGAAAAGATTTTTATTATCTCCAGTAAAAGTAATTTGCTCCATCAAAACTCCTATTCTTCTAAAAAATTATAACAAAAACCCTTTTGGGTTGTCAACGAACAAATGAAACAAATATTTAAATTTATCTTATTATAGCCTCAAAACATAAAGAATTTTGATTTAATAAAAAAGTGTTGGAAAAACCCAACACTTTTTTATTAAATTTCCTTGTCTTTTTCTTCTTTCTTTTTGAAAAGCTCTGAAAGTTTTCTTCTTTTTTTGCCCTCTACAAACTCTTCTTTCGCTACAAAATATCCACCTATAAATCCTGGCAAGCTAATACCTTCTTCTTTTTGCATATTTGCATATCTTGCTCTAAGACGCAACATAAATAATGTAGAAGTGTCTTTATACCCATTAGGATCTGCAACTATTACTTCTACAACGGCTCTTTTAACTGTCTTCTCCACCTTTGATTCAAACTCTCTAAAATCTTCCGCCTCAGGTTCATAAAAAATTTCCATTTGACCTTTAACATATCCTTTCATAGGTCGACCGGTAAAATGTTTCCTTTCTGCCTCATACTCATAATCTACAAATATGCTTCTTGTATCTGTCCCCTTATATTTTTTCATAAGCTTATTCTCCCTTTTGACTATTATAACAACAAACCTATAGAGTTGTCAATAGCGATTTTTTATCTTATATGCAATTAACATTTTTTGACACTGTTTAATACATTGTTAATGTGCAAGACATTTTGCACAAAATTACATAAGAATTTAGGAGGAACAAATGAACTTTTTTGGAAGCCAAAATTGTGGCGATATGCATAGAGATTGTGGTTGTGGAAACGACTGCTGTTCTTTAATCTTCTTGCTTTTACTTTTGCAAAACTGTGGCTGTGGCTGTGGTGGAAAAGGTGGCGAAATTTGTATTGATTGCAAAACACTTTTGTTCTTAATCTTGCTTTCAAACTGCAGTTGTGGATGCGACTGTAAATAAGCCCTCAAAATTTTAGGCAAAAAACTTTAAAAATCTTCACTTTTTGTGAGGATTTTTTTATTTTTTGAAGAAAACTGTTTACTTTTTTTGAATTATAATGTAAAATTTATATGAAAAGGAGTTTATTATGAACGTTAGAAAAAAATTTGGCGAAAATGCAGAACTTGTTTGGAAAGACAGAAAGAGATTTATGGGAATGCCTTTGTCTTTCACTAGATATTATCTCATTAGAAAAAAAGGCTCTTGGTTTAAAATATTTTCTGATGTCGGCTTCACATATTCAAACATCGAAGAAGTAAACTTATATAGAATTTATGATATTTCTCTTACTCAATCACTTGCTGGAAAGATTTTTAATACTGGCACGGTTGTTTTGTTTAGTAATGACGAAAGAAATCCTAAATTTGTATTGAAAAACGTTAAAGACCCATTCAAAGTTAGAGACGTTTTCTCAAATTATATAGAAGAACAAAGAAAACTCAACAATGTTCACATTACAGAATTCCAAAGCTAATTTTAAAAGACAGAAACAAAATTTCTGTCTTTTTTATTTTTTTTCATTTTTTTGTTGACAACGCTTTAAAAATGTGATAATATTTTAGAGCGTATGGGGGTATGGCTCAGTTGGCTAGAGCACCTGCCTTGCAAGCAGGGGGTCATCGGTTCGAATCCGATTATCTCCACCAATCAAAACCTAAACCGAACCACTGGTTTAGGTTTTTTGTTTTTTAATAAAGTGTGTTATAAAGACGACCTTTCAACCATCTTTTTTATTCACTTTTTCTTTTGGATTTTTTCGTAATGTCAAATATCGTATTAGATATCCAATATAAAAGATTATTGCACCCGCTAGAACCAAGCCGAACAAATAAAGACACATATTTGCCAGCCAGCCATTGTGCGAATAAAAATCCTTAAAGAAAACTAATTGATTTCCAACATAAGGTGAAATATAGAACATGTTTGCCCCATCAATACCTTTCAAGCATGCATTTATAATTTGAGCCACCACAACAGACACTCCTAAAACAGACAAACCTTTTAGATATCCTTTCCATGAAACACATGCTCTTTTTGAAAAATACAAATAAAACCCCAAAAAGATTAATAACATATGCCACACATACGCATGTAAAGTAAGCATTAAATAAGGGTGATTTATTCCACTTGGTTCTATAAACGTTATTATTCCGCCAAAAAAATTAAATGCGAACATAAAATCATACAAATATTTATTAAACTTTTCATTTTTGCACAAACCACAAACAATACATAGATACATAGGAACTGAACAAAGTTGAAAGGGAAAAATCCACCAAACATAATTACCATTACCTATTACATAATAATAAAAAAGTTGTTTATATATTTCGGTTAAGATTAAAAACAAACCAATAAATAAAAGAAATATTCTATTTTGTTTGTCATTTAACTTTCTTAATAAAAAAGCTAATAGGATAACTACCGCAAGACCAATAAAAGTAAACAGCAAATGAAATGTCCCATACGCTTGTGGAGTCTGCATTTCCCATGCAGTCCATTTTATAAAGTTTTCCATAAGTTTTCTCTCCTTTCTTTTAAGAAGTTATCATTGTTTAAAAATTATGTCAAGTCAAATAAGTTCTAAAAAACAAAATTGTTAAAAAAATTATTAAATTGCGAAAATACAAGAGACTTTGGCAATTTATAGAAAATCACTTTGATATATGTTGATAAACTTAGAGATCGTTTTACCTCAAAAGCTTCCACCGATTTATCGGGTTAGGGTTTTGTTAGCAACAAAACAATATCTACTTTTTATGGTATTGTATTTAAATTTTGAAAGGCTTAAAAAAAGAGACCACCGAGGTCTCTTTTATCATTTTTCTTCCTTAGATTTTTTTTCTTTAGTTTTCTTTTCTTCAGATTCGTTTTGTTTTTTAAGTTCGGACAAAATTTGCTTCAAAAGTTCTTCTTGCGTTGGATTATTTGCACGTTCTTCTGCTTCTTTCTTTGCTTGTTCTTCTGCCAAGATTTTAGCCTGTTCTTCTGCCAATCTCTTTTTTTCTGCTTCGTGCTCTGCCCAAACTTCTTTAAATTTTCTCTTTTCAGCTTTCGCCTGCATTTTTACAGCTTTCTTTTCTGCTTTAACCTCTTTTTTAGATTGTTCTGCAACGAATTCTCCAAGTTCTTTAAATTTGTTGCGTGAAGCTGTCATTAATTTTACCATAAGAAAAACCGAGAATGCGATAATCAAGAAGTCGATTACCATTTGAAGAAAGTTTCCATAATTCCAACTCAAAGTAACTATTTTTTCTCCAAGTTCATTGATTTCATATCTCAATGGCAAACTCAAATCTGCCAAACTCGCAGCTCCCGTTGCCCAAGTAATAAGTGGCATAATTATGTCATTTACTAAACTTGAAACAATCTTGTTGAAAGCAGTAGCGATAATCATACCTACAGCAAGGTCAAAAACATTGCCTTTGCTTATAAATTTTTTAAAGTCATTGAAAAATTTTTTTATACCTTTCATTAGTGTCTCCCTTTAATAATTTTTAAAAACCTTTTTGCAAAATCATATCTTTTGTGTTGGTGTATTGCAAATCAGAAATTTCAAATTTAAAAAGCGTATAATAATTTGTCGCATCTGATTGAGTTTGACCTGTCAATCTAGTGAACGCCCCATTTTCTTGAATTCCCATTTCTGAGAGCCAAATTTGACCTGCTGTAGATGTAACTCTATATACAATGACTTGACCATATTTTACGGAAACTTTCTTTTTTTCTCCAGCAATCAGAGCTGTCCAATCATTTCCCATCTCTACATCATAAATTTGGTATTCAACCTTTTTAACTCTTGCATCTTCAAAGTTGAAACCAACATAAACATCTTTTTCACACAAAGCGAAATTTGTAAAACTAAAATCTCCAGCTCCACTGCAACTAAACTCAAGTTGGAAAGAATCAAAAACCAATGTCTCTTCATTGAAAATTGCTCTTATTGTATAATCCCCTACTTCTTTAACAAAGCTGTTTGAGAGGTCTCCGATAACTTCTTTGAGGTTGAGCACTTTTTCTTCATTATAATAGATATCATAGTTGTAAAGGTCGTACGGCATTTGATATCCTTCATTACTTGTATTGTAAATATAATTCCATATAAGGGCAACCCTATCGCCTTCAAAAGTCATAAAATTTCCAAAAGGATCTGTGGTTGTTACCCCCAAAATATTTCCGTTTGTATCAACATTTCTAAGTTTATAATTAATATAAGCTCCTTCTTCGTCTGGAAAATTTGCTAAACTACTTAAACCATGAAGACTTTTTGTATATTCCAAACCTTGAACATTGATTAAATAATAATCAAAATTTCCCGTCATTTCTGGCGTATAGTTTTCAGGAATTTCAAAAGTCACAAAATTTCCTTCTTCAGAAACTTTGGTCAACTCAATTTCTCCAGCAAAAAGTTTCATTTCTGTATAATCTACGTTTGGATTGTTTAATTTTTCAACTACAATTTCTGCTGTTTCATTATAAGTTGTGGTTGTTTTTTCTGATGTAACTGTATAAATTAAATTTTCTGTTGGCAGAGCAATTTGAAATTGTTTGTATTCCAGTTTAGAAAAATCAAACATAATCTTATATTCACCATCGGTTCCTACACTTCCAATTGTAAAAAGATATTCCGATTCTTGATATTCAATCGATTCAAAACCGATCTCTTGCTCTTCAGCATCCTTAAGTGTCACAAATTCTATGTTTTCGAGAGAGTCAGAAATATAGAATGGTGCTCCTCCTTCAAATTTTAACTTAAAAGAAAGAGGCATTGTTTCTTCTTTATAGTTGTAAGTTACACTCTTTTCTCCTTCAGTCGAAAACGCTTCGTAGAAGTCTTTATAATCTTCTTCAGCCCCAGTAAAGCTAATTTGGGCAAGGGCCATTTTTTCAACTGCAGTTTGATCTGTCAAATCTGTTTCAAAAACAAATTTATTTTCTAATACTGCTGCACCTGAAAACTCAACATCATAGTCTTTTTCAACTTTTGGAATTATGTAGTATCCATAATCTAAATTGTTTGAAGTGAACAAATTGTATGATTGATTTTTCACAATATTAGTTTCTTTTCCATTGATAGACATCGTAAAATCTGACATATCAACGCCTTTTGAATTTGCTTTGATTTCAAACCTCAAACTTTTGCCTTTTTTCAATTTTAGTTTTCCATCTTTGAAATTTACTATTTCGTCGTCTTGTTTTGTTACAATCGAAACCAACTCATTGTCAATAGAATAAGTTATGTCATAACTAGGTTTAATTGATGTGCAAACAATCGCAATAGCAAGACCGACACATACCACTGCTAAAATAATCAGAACTTTTTTCACTTTGTCCCTCCGTTATGCTTATTATAACACAAAGTATTTTTTTCTTCATAACAATTATAAATAATTTACAAAAAAACACCTTAAAAATTTAAGGTGCTTCGTATTTGTTGACAATTTATATTTAGCCGTTGTTATCTTTGAGCAACTCACCCAGTGCATTGTCTTTTTCAGCAATTTTCTTTAGCCTTTCATTTTTCATTTGTCCATAATCTCTTTTGGCTTTTTTTGCCTCTTTACCTTTGACGATTCTAAACGTCTTATGTCCAGCCCTATAGACTATATGGCTCTCTATGTAATCATTTAATGCCTTAACCTCTTCGTCAAATTCTGAGGTGTCTTTTCCACTTTCATAAACATTCAATACTGTTTCAACAAGACCTCTCACCCTGTTTGTAAGAATTTGAGTATAATAAGAAACTTTTGGCGACTCAAAAATCTGATATAATTCTCGCCTATTGTTTCTAAGCCTAGCAATCTCTACAACCTGACTCGCATATCTTTTTGATTCTACATTTATCTTTTTCTGTGAAAAATCATAAGGCATCCCAATTTTATACTCGCTAGTTATAAACAAATCTTCACTTTCTTTATATTTTCTATAACGCTTTAACATATCTTTTTTCTGTTTCTTAATAAAATTTACAGCGAGTGCTTCTACCCCTATTGTCTTTTTTAAAATTTTAATTAATTTGTTGTTCATATGTCCCTCTTTATCTTTAGTTTATCACACTTGAGTTCAACTTTCAAGATATAATTTTGAAGTTTTTCTTAAATATTGAATAAAAATATATTAAAAATTAAAATTTTATCGCTAAGAGGTTTTCAAATCTCTTTTTCTTATTTGACAAATTTAAAAATTTGGCTTATACTTAATTAGTAAAAATTGCATATTTAAATTAGGAGATAGAAATGGATAAAATCGCAAAAAACATTTACCGTGACCACAGCTGTGGAGACTTGAACAAATCAAACATTGGCGAGACTGTTAAGGTTGCTGGTTGGGTTAGCACTATCAGAGATCACGGAAGTATTACTTTTATTGATTTGAGAGATCATTATGGCATCGTTCAACTTGTTGTAAAAGACAACTCAAAGTTTGAACGATTAAACAGAGAAACTGTTATTTCAGTTGAAGGAAAAGTTATCGCTAGAGATACACAAAATATAAACCCAAAACTTAAAACTGGCGAAATTGAAATTGAAATCGAAAAGTTGACAATTTTGGGAAGATGTTTAAACTCTCCTCCTTTTGATATTATGGATAGCAGAAATATCAATGAAGAACTTAGGCTCAAATATCGTTACCTTGACTTGAGAAACCCAGAAATGCAACACAACATCATTTTCCGTAGTCAAGTAATTAATGCTTTGAGAAAATATATGACCGAACTTGGATTCAACGAAATTACAACGCCTATCTTAACTGTATCAAGTCCTGAAGGTGCAAGAGACTATCTTGTTCCTAGCAGGCTTCACCCAGGCAAATTTTATGCTCTTCCACAAGCACCTCAACAATTTAAACAATTGTTGATGGTTAGTGGTATGGATAAATACTTCCAAATCGCTCCTTGTTTTAGAGACGAAGATGCAAGAGCTGATCGTTGTCCAGGCGAGTTCTATCAACTTGACATGGAAATGAGCTTTGCGACTCAAGAAGATGTGTTTGCAGTTATGGAATACGTTCTTCCAAAAGTTTTCGAACAATTTGGAAAGAGCAAGATTGATCAAGTTCCTTTCGTAAGAATACCATATCGTGAAGCAATGGAAAAATATGGTTCTGACAAACCAGACTTGAGAAACCCACTTATCGTAAACAACTTGACAGAAGTTTTCAAAAACTCTGAATTTAAAGCTTTTGCAGGAAGCACTGTAAAAGCAATTGCTGTAAATGCTGGAGAACAACCTAGAAGATTTTATGACAATCTTACAGAATTTATGGTTGAAAACGGAGCTAAAGGGTTGGCTTGGATAAAAGTTGGCGAAGACAACTCTCTTACGGGACCAATCGTAAAATTCTTAAACGAAGAAGAAAAAGAAAACATTATCAAAGCTACCGGCGCAAAAAATGGTTATTCAATCTTCTTTATTGCAAGTGACTACCGTCAAGCCACAAAACTCTCGGGTATTTTGAGAACTGAACTTGGCAAACGTCTTGACCTTATTGAAAAAGGTGTTTATAAATTCTGCTGGATAGTAGACTTCCCAATGTATGAACTTGACGAAGAAACAGGCAAAATTGATTTCTGTCACAACCCATTTAGCATGCCACAAGGTGGTCTTGAAGCATTAAACACAAAAGATCCTTTGGACATCTTAGCTTATCAATACGATATCATTGTAAACGGCGTAGAACTTAGCAGTGGAGCTGTTAGAAACCACGATATCGACATTATGCTCAAAGCTTTTGACATAGCAGGATACAACGAAGATACTATCAAATCTAAATTCTCGGCTCTCTATAATGCTTTCCAATATGGTGCGCCTCCTCACGCAGGAATTGCCCCTGGAGTTGATAGAATGATTATGCTATTGTTGGAAGAAGAAAGCATTAGAGAAGTAGTTGCATTCCCAATGAACAAAAAAGCACAAGACCTTATGATGGGAGCTCCAAGTGAGGTTACTGAAAAACAGCTTAGAGAAGTTCATATCAAATTAAGATAAAAAGCGAAGATAATTCGCTTTTTTTATTTTATGTTTTGATAAAAAACACAAATTTAAAAAGTTTTGTCATTGACAAAAACATCTTTATTTGCTATTCTAAAATCAAGAGGGGAGATTTATGGATAAAGATTTGAAAATAATGGTCGAAGAAGTTTTCGCCCAAGCAAAAGAAGGCGTAATCAATTATGATGCAAGCCTCGGTGCTTGGACTTATCTCATTAAATTTTTTCCTAGAATAGAAAACAACAATGTTGGTGCTTTTTATCCAAGTCTCGAAATACAAAATTATGAATTATTTTTAGAGAAGTTGGACAGTTATCTTGATGTGGCAAAAAACTTTTACCGAAGAGATAAAGATTATTTTGGGCTAACTCAAAAAGGCTATGTTCAAAAACTTATTGTAGACTTGGTTGCAAACGCAACAAATTATGACCTTTCAAACTTTTTGCCTTATATTGACAAAAGAAGAAAGATGTTGCAAGAGATTCCTGTAAAACAAGTGTTTGATCTCGGTCAATATACTGCGAAGATAGACATAAAAGAACCAACTCCTATAAAAGCAAACTTAGATTGTCATTTTTGGGGAAGAATTACAAAAAACACTTCGAATCTTGAAGGCCCTTACAATTTTGAGACAATAGTTATTCACCAATTAGAAAGGTTTGTCTTGCCTACAGTTACATTTGGGATCGTTGAAGACAATGCTTATGTATATGCCGTTCAAGGACAAAAAGAAATTCAGAAGAATTTTTTATCAACTTGTCTTCAAAGTCATTTTAAACAAGCAAATAAAGGCGTTACAAATAAAATGAGTTTTATTAGAAATATAACTCCAAGTTCTTTGATTGCGCTCACTCTCTTTGGAGCGTACTTAAAACAAAATGGAGTAAAAACGATTATCGCACCAGACTTTTTGCCTATAAGACAAAAATCTAGAGAGGATTTAAGCTTGGCAAAAAGCAAAAACCCTGAGGCAAGACAAGTTGCTGAAGAAACGGAAGAAAAAATCCAAAACAATACAATAAATAAATTTATGTACCTATTTATGCGATACAATCACCACTTTACACAATCTGAAATAGACTATGACGAAACAAAAAGAGAAATGTCTTTGACCTTGGCAGAAACAACTGAAAAGCCTGAAGAAAACATAATCTATGATATAGAAGAAACGGCAGTGAAAAGTTTTAAAATTGACAAATCTATGCAAGATTATCTATATTTTGGTTGATTTTTTTGGAGAACCTATGAAAATAAGAAAAGCTATAGCAAAAGATGTCGATAAAATAGTTTTATTAGCACTCAAACTCTGGCCGAATCACGAGTTTAAAGAATTAAAATCTGAGTTTATTGATTTGCTTAAAAACAACAAAGCGTCTTTGTTTTTGGCAGAACTCGACAACACTCCTATCGGTTTTGCTCAATGTCAACTAAGATTTGATTATGTAGAAGGAACTTGTTCCTCTCCTGTTGGTTACTTAGAAGGCATTTTTGTTGAAGAAAACTTTAGAAACAAACACATCTCAAAAAAATTGCTGACTAAATGCGAACAATGGGCGAAGGAAAAAGGTTGCGTTGAATTTGCTAGCGATTGTGAAATTCAAAATAAAATTAGTATAAAAGTTCACAAACACTTGGGGTTTGAAGAAACGAATCGTATTGTTTGTTTTAGAAAAAAATTAGATTGAAAGATTGTCGACTACAATCTTTTTTTTATCAAAAGAGAATTTTGAAATATTTTGTAAAATTTTTTCAAATTGTTTTGAAAAATGTCGAAAAGGTGCTATACTTAGGATAGTTCTTTCGCGAATGTGGAACGGGCTAGTTTGAAAAAGGAGAATTGCTATGAACGAGAAAGAGTTGTTTCACATGAGAAAAATAATAAAATTGACACTAATAAAAATAGGCATTCGATGCGATTTGATAGGTTTTGTTTATCTATGTTATGCGGTTGAACTTGTAATTCTAGACCCAGAATTATCTTTTCATTTATGCAAAGAACTTTATGTCAAAATTGGAGAGAAATTTAATGTAGCAAAAACGTCTTCTATTGAAAGAAGTATTAGACATGCCATCGATATTGCTCAAGTTGAAAAAAACTTTTTGATTTTAAACGAAATGTTTGGCAGTTTATTGTATTCCATAAACGACAAACCCACTTCTGGCGAGCTAATCCGTCTTGTCGCAGAGTATTATAGACTTGGTCTTTATAAAGAACAACTTAAAATTAATTAAAAAAGAATGATTTCCCATTCTTTTTATATCTCAACTTTAAAACCACTTCTGCTCCAAAGCCAAAATGGTGTATGAATATCAATTGGCTGAATTCCTGTGCCATTTAAAATCTCTTTCCATCTTTCGCTCACAATTTCTCTAATATTGTTTTTCTTTAATTCTTCTTCAGCGACAACTCCAAGCTTAACACTAGCTTGCAAAACATGAGTATCTGGGGCAACGGAGATTTCTTGCACATTAACAAATTTCGTCTCTGTATATTGTGTCATTACATACAGCCAATAGTTCAAAATTTTCGCACCAGACAAATACGGAAACTCTTTTTTATTTTGCAATATAAAGGTCTTTATTTTTAAAATGTCATTATTATTCTTTTTAAACAAAACTCTAACATCACCATGGAATCTATCAATTAATGTTTGACATAATCTTTTCCAGATTTGAGGTTGTTTGTTTGGTTGTAAAGCTACTTTATATTTTGTTAGCTTGTCTCTTAATTCCGTTTCCGACATTTTTAAAACAGAAAACGGATTAAAGACCTCTTCGCATTGTTGATCACTCCAAGTTTGAAGCGCAGACTCCCAAAGTTTATAAGAATTTCTCTGATAATTAAGCGCCATTGGGAGTGTCAAATAAAGGTATTTTTCTTTGCAATCACCCTTAAATTCTGGTCTGCTATCTTCAGGCATTCTCTCTCCTCCCAAAGATCCTTCTTTATAGAGTCGTATCAATATTTTTACTTTTGCTATAATCTCTTTCATAAGTTTATTATAACATATCGCTTTAAGATTTTAAAAATTATTTGTCCAAAATTGGACAATCTGGTGGCGTTGGCTGTTTTTCATAAGGGCGATTCGCCTCGGACAGAACTTTTCCTGTAACTCCACAAACATATTTTTCGTCGTCGTCACAAAACCAATCGTTTGGGTCTGGATCTGGCAACCGTTTCATTAAATTGCAATCAGTACAAAACTTGCCCTTGGTTGAAATAAAAATCTTGTTGAAAACTTCTTTAACTTCTGCATACATAGCCATACCTTCTAAGTCAGCTATCGCATCAATTGTTTCAGAATAGTGTTTTTCAATATCTTGTTTTGGAGCATTGAATCTCTCCCAAAAGTTTGGCCTGTTACATTCTTTGAAAGTATCTCTCAAATTTGATAAACAATCTGCACACTTTACCATTTTTGTTTTTCTGTCTGCCTTTCTGATTCTCATTGCTTGAATATGCTTTCTTTCACTATAAGGCAAACTTTTTCTTTCAGACAAAACATTTACCATATCTGCTACTTCAGTCCCAAACAGACTTTCAAGTTCTATGAGAGAAGTTCCCGTGTCCTCAACAGTATCGTGAAGAGCTCCAGCAGTAAGTGTTTTTTCGTCAGCACCGTTTTCTATCAAGATTTTTACCACATCATAAATATGTACCATGTATGGCAATCCTGAGCCCTTTCTTTTTTGATTTTTATGTTTTTCATAAGCAAAACACAAAGATTCTTCAAATTTTTTTTCCATAATTACCTCCTTTACACTTGCATTATAACTCTAGCTATGTTATAAGTAAAATACATAAAGTTTATGTCTATCATAAGGAGAAGTTATGGATTTTTTAACCAATCTAGATAATTACAACATTTTTTATGAAGTTGCAAATTGCAAAAATCTTACAAAAGCCAGTGAAAGATTGTTTATTTCTCAACCGGCTGTATCTCAAGCAATAAAAAAGCTTGAAGATAATTTGGGGATAGTTCTTTTTATACGAAGCAAAAAGGGTATGGAGTTAACTTCAATAGGTCAAAAAGTTTTTGAAAGGGTAGAATTATCTTTATCGACCATTAAAAATATTGAAGAGCTTATAAATGAAGAAAAAGGATTGCTTAGAGGCGAATTTGTCATTGGATCTGGTTCAAACATAGCCAGAATAGTTTTATGCAAACCCATAGCACAATTTGTCAAAGACTATCCTCTTATCAACATTGACCTGATTGAAAACGTGCAAACAAAAATGATTTCTATGTTGAAAACAGGAAAGCTTCAATTTGTTTTAACCCAATTCAACGAAGAAATTGATTTGCCTTTTATTCCATTGTTTGAAACTTCTTATTGTTTTGTAAAAAGCACTGATTGTTCAACAGAAAGATTTATTTCTATTTCAGAAGGTTCTTACACTCACCTTCTTTTTGAAAAATTTTTAAAAGAAAAAAACTTTAAAAACGCTCAAATTATGCACGTCGCCGGATATAAAATAGCGCTCGAGCTACTTGAACTTGGTGTAGGAACTACTCTCGTCCCACGCTTTTTAATAGAAGAAAGCTTAAAAAATAAAAAGTTCGAAGAGGTATATTGCGATTATGTTTTGCCAAGCATTACTTATGGTCTCTATTACAACCCAGTTCTAATGACCCCAGCCTCTAAAAAATTTTTAAGTTATATAAAAAACGAAAATCCCTAATCAATAGGGATTTTTATTTTATAAGGTCAAATAGAAGCAGATCTTTAAAAACAAAAATCGCAAACTTTTTAGAATGCGATTTTTACTTGTTATTTTATATAATAAACATAGTTTTCTTTTCTTGGAATTGGCTCCCCGGGAATTATCTCTGGATATCCTAAAATACAACTTCCTATTCCTTCATAATCACCTTCGATGCCCAAAGATTTTAGAAGTTTTTTCCCATATGCTGACTCAAACATCTCTTTTGCATGGTGAATCCAACACGCTCCCAGCCCTAACGAATGAGTTTCAAGCAACATATTTTCTATTACTACACTTCCATCATACACATACGTGTGTGCAGACTTGTCAGCTAGTACAACCAAAATTACTGGAGCACCATAAAATGGATCAACGCCTTCAACTCCTCTGATGTTTGCACACAAACCAGACAATACGTCTCTAATCTTTTTGTTGGTTATTGCTAAAATTATTGGGGCTTGTTTATTTTTGCCAGATGGAGCGTATGTTCCTGCTTTAATCACTTTTTCTATAAGCTCATTGTCAACCATTTCTGGTTTGTATTTTTTTACACTTCTTCTTGAAATTATTACATCTAAAATATCTTTCATATTATCCTCCAACATCAAAACATTATATTCACAAAACAGATTTATTGATTTTTCGCAACTTTTTGGATTAAAAAACTATTAGATTTTTTCTAATAGTTTTTTAATAATTATTTTTTCTTTGTTTGCGCTTTAGGCTGTTTTTTCAAAACCAAAGCAACTATTCCTAATGCCAATGCTCCGATTCCTACTACTATCAAAAGCGATAAGAGAACTATAGCCCAAACTGGAAGTTTTTGTTGATAGATAAGCACTAATTCTGAGATGTTTCTTGTTGTTGCTGTCACATATTTGCCATCGACAACCGAGTCTAAGAATTTAAGTTTTCCATTTACGATTGTTGCAATTCTAATATTTTTGCTCTTGATGCCTTCAGGAATTAAAAGTTTAACTGTGACAACTCCATTTGGATAAACTTGATATCCATCTTTAGTCAAATTAATTTCATAAACATATTTCGCAGATTGTTTTTCCGTTAGAAATTCTGAATAGCTTTCTAATCTCTGTTGGTCATTAAACGTATCAACCTCAAGTTCCACATACGGATTGAAGCCTTTTTCGTTTGTGATATTAACAATAGTTTTGCCCTCAGAATTTTTCGACTCCAACTCTTTTGCCAAAATTGTTAATGTGGCTGTAAGATCTTCCATTTCGTAATAGTTTTGCAAATCGCCTACAAATATAGCCGTACAAACATATTCACCTACGTCTTTTTGTTCGTTGCCTATGTAAGATACCGACACCCCGTTAGGAAGTAGCCCAGAAACTTCAAGCTTATGATATTGCCCATCATATACAAATGCTTTGCTGGTTAAGAAAACTTCGCTCATATTATATGTTGCTTTTTCAATTTCAAAAACATCGGTAAATACCATTGATGCCTCATTATAGTTTTCATTGCCTTCTAAAAAAATATTTATATTGACAATATATGTTCCTGCATTTACGTATCTGCCTACTTGTTGAATTTGTGCTCCATTTGGCAAATTTATAAGATGTGGAAATTGCTCCATTCCATTATAAACCACTTTTTCGTTTAAAAGCGTAACTTTTGACAAATCATAATTAGCTTTTAAAATTTCAAAGTTTGTTGTATATTCTGTGCTATCTTCGCCAATTTTAAAAGTTACTGTAGCAGTTCCAGCATTTCTATTTGAAGTATATTGTACATCTTTAAGCAGGCTCGTCACATCCTCTCCACTTTCAGTAATTGTAAGCATCAACTCTGGAGTCAACTCTTTTCCTGTATAAATTTGATTTGGGATTGCTCTCAACGTATATATATCAATAGTTTTTGTCCATTGAGCATAAAGAGTTGCAGGAAGACCATCAAAGAAAAATGTTGAATTGGCAGTGTAGCTTTGTCCTGAACCATCAGCTTTTGTATTCCACTCTAAGAAAGTGTAACCTTCATTAGCATAGTTGAGAGATTGATCATTACAGTCCAAAACAATTGTACTTTCATTTCCGTCAGAAAATTCGATATTTGTTGTTTTATAATTTGAACAATTTGGATTGTAAGTTAAAGAATTTCCCCATTTTATAAAATATAGTTTATTTTTTTCTGGATAGACAATCTTTTCCCCTGACAAGTCTACTGCACCATAAAATCCATAAAAAGCATACTTGTCTTTTTCAAATTTTGGAAACAACAAATTGCTTGTTTCGCTTTCTAAATATATTCCACCATTATGAATAAAATAATAAGAATTTTCTAGAACCTTTTCTATATTTGAAACAAACAATTGTTCTTTCGTTGCGACAGAGATTGTTCCTGTCGCATTGCAATTTACATAAGTGCCACCACTATCTTCAGAAATTCCAAACAATCCAGCTGTTGCATTTTTAACATAAATCAACATATCAACAAAACAATTTTCATAATCTGTTGCTTGATTGCTGAATTGGAAACCACTTACAGGATTTATGTTTGAAAAAATCTTTCCTTGCGTTGAACAATTTTTATAATGATATATCCCTTCTTCATTTCCTCCTGCAAACCCAGACCAATTTCCTGTTATGTAATTTCCAACAGCTTGAAAATCGAGGGTTAAAGCAGAACAGTTTTCAAAAGAAATTTCGTCTGTGCTATCTGCTTCTGCATTTCCATAAAACCCAGCCACATTTGAAGCGTCAGCCTCAATCTTTACTTCGTCTACCACACAATTTGTAAAAGAGCATGATTTATTTATTGCCCCTAAAAAACCACCGATATCATAAACATCTACTTCTTGAGTTGGCTTGTTTTTGATTGTGATGTTAATAGCTTTGCAGTCTACTAAATCAGAACTATCAACTTTTGCAGCAAAGCCCCCTACAAGACAAAATTGTTTTTCTTCAGACATACTTATCAATGAAATATTTGTCGTTTCGCAATTTGTATAACTTGCTTGTTCTGAAAAACCAACTAAACCACCTAAACCATATGTTGCATTGTTTAATGTGAAAGAAATATCTTCAGTGTAGCTATTGACAATTTGCACTCCACCTCTGCTACTTCCATAAGCGTGAGAAGCAATACCTCCTAAAAAATTTGTATTTCCTGCACCACTTGATGTAAATGTCAATTTTTTTACAAAACAATTTTCCAATGTCGCCACACCTTCAATGGTAGAAAACATTCCCCCAAAACAAACTGTTCCACTTTCAGTCAACACGGTAGCAGTTGTATTTGTTACTGCTATATTTTTTGCATTCCCAAAAGACTTTCCCAGCAGCCCAAAATAGAATTCTGTTGAGCCTGAATATGCAATATTTATAGAAGAAGTATCAACTATCAAATTTTGCAAATCTCTTATTCCTTGAGGGAACAATCCAAGGCTTGAGATTTCTCCATTTCCCGTATACTTGAAAGAAATATTTTTGATTTTGTGCCCTTGACCATTAAATGTTCCATCGAAAACTGCTATTGTATTATCAATAATATTTTCACTATCGCTATCGTCATAAATTGAAACATTTTCAAAGTCAAGATCAGCGCCAAGCTTGATGGTTTTATCTTCAAAATCTATTGCTGTAGAAAGACCGGCTTTGTTTTGTGTCAATCTTACGAAACCCAAAAACTCAGCCACTGTATTTATTTCAAATTCTTCAGCTTCGACATTATTGTTGTACCACTCTAAATCAAAGTCAGTCACCGTCGAACTTGTTTCAACCGTAAAATCTTCGTTTGGTAATAAACTTGAAACTCCACTAGTTTCTAATGTCAAGTTGCCAATCAACCCACCACCCAACAACAAGCAAAAAAATGCAATACTTAATATAAAATTTTTTATTAAGTTTCCTTTCACTTTTCCACCCTCCTTAACTTCTTCTATATTATGTGTTTTTATTTCTATGATTATATCACAACAAGCTTCTTTTAACAAATTAATAATCTTAAATTTGTATAAAAAACGAAAATTTCATTTATCATAAACTCGTTTATTTTAATATCATTTCAAACGATTTAAAAAATCGCAAAAGGTTTTAATCAAATGCAATCACTGTATCTCTTGTGCATTTGCTTGCATCGATGGCGAGAACCACCATCAAAACGTTTAGAGCATCTTCGTCATTTACAGAAATAACATAAGTGTCTCTTATATGAAAAATCTCTTCTTGAATTGTTGCAATTATCTGCCCCTCTTTCAACACTTTGAAATTCCAGCCAAAAATATCTCCTTCGACTTCATATTCTCCTAAATTAAATATATATTTTGGTTTAAGCAAAGTAATTTTCCCTTTACAACAAACAAAAGAGCTCCTTTTGTGTCACACACATTATGAATCAAACCACGAAAAGATCTTTTGTTTTAAAACCATTTACATAATTTTCCGTTAAACCTTTATTTCTTTTATAATCTCAAAATCTAATTTTTGCATTTTTTTGTTTAAACGTTTATTCGTGAAAGTTTCTATATACGGCTTTACCGCTTCCACAATGTCGTCAACACTTTCATTTAACAACTCCGTTTTGTCAAAACAACCCAGTTTGTATAAAATTAAATAATATTTGTTTTTAATAATCTTTATATCAAATGGAAAAAGTTTACAATCGTTCGGCCTATCTTTATAGATAATGCACTTTCCTTTATAAAAAGGACAAATTCCATTTTTTGCAACCAAATTAAAACACTCTTTCCCCAATGGTTCAAAACACTCTTCAACATTATATTTATCTTTAATAAGATCTTTTTCTCCTTTACTTAATATAGGATAGTCAAGTTTGTGAAAACCACAACAACAATTATCCTTTTTCTTACAGGAACTACATTTGTTAAATAATCCATTTGACATTTTTATTCTCCAAACCTTTTTAGCTAAACCTACAAAGCAACTTTTTGTCCTCAAACTTTTTTGACAAACTTAATTTTCTAAACGTTGTTCTTCGTAAGCCTTTCTTACTGCAATAGCAAATTGATCTGCACAAGAGGTTGATCTTCTTCCACAGGTATTTCCTTTTAATTTTTTCTCTATTTGCTCAACGGTCAATCCATCAACTAATTTTGAAATGGCTTTTAAGTTTCCATTGCAGCCCCCAAAAAATAATACGTTGGTCACAATGTTGCCTTCTAAATCAAAAGAAATTTCAGTTGCACAAACATCTCTTGTTTTATATCTATATCTCATTTCAATTCTCCTTTTTTAGAAATAATTTAGCCACATTTTTCATTTTTTTTCTTTATCCTCTAAGTTTCAAAGATTTTGCTTCGCCAAGCTCTGCGAGATATTCTTTAATCAATTTATCTTCGTCCCCACCATCTTGAATCTTTGTAACAAGCTTTCTAATATTTTTAAAGTCGTCCATAATCAGCTTGTATCTTTTTTTGCCCAAATCTTTTTCTGCCTTTTCAAGAATTGATTGCCACTCTTGATCTAGGGCTTCTTGAGATTGAACAATTTGCTCTTTTGTGAGATCTATTTCAAATTCGTAATCTTCGTCTTTGTCATAACCTTTAAATTTCATTCCATTTTTGAACATAGATTTATACGAGCCAAAATTTTCAATGTCTGCTGCACTGATAACTTTTTCTATCCCTTCCGACTTTGCAACCTCAACAATTGTTTTTACAATCTCGGTACCATACCCTTTAAACCAATATTTCAGAAGAACATTAAACCCAAAATCCCATACACTTGCCGAGTCAGATTTGTACCACTTTCCAAATCTGCATGTACCAACGACCTCTCCGGTTTCTTGCAAAACAACATATTTATAAAACATTCCCCATTCGGTTGGCAAAGAATAACTGGCAATGTCATTTACTTGATCAATTGGCGCTTCGCTTGATCCGTTGTACCTAGAATTAATAGGGTTTCCCCAACTCTTTGCAATAATTTGCTTTTCCTCTTCAGAAAGTTCGCTAAAATTTTTAAATATTAATCTCTCACTTCTAATTTCGTCAGCAACCATAATTCCTCCTACTAAAAGTTTTAAAGCAAAACTTTCATTATGCTTTCGTATTTGTCTTTCATAAGTGCTTGCGTTTCTTTACTCATTTTTGCATAACTCTTTTTGATCTTATTTTTAACAAAATCATTGCAGTCCATTATATCTTCTCCAAGATAAGCTCTCCAACAAATCAATTCTACAAAACTGTCTAAATGACTCATTGCATCAGCATCTGCTACACAAATTTCTTCAACAGAAAACTTGTCCTTAACAACACTTGCTCTGTGATTTGTTATGCAAAGTTTAACCTTGTCAACAAACTCCTGTGGAAAGCCGTCTTGAATCAAAACACCTTCTGCAAGTTCTGCTCCCAATATATGGTGATTTTCTCTATTTGCAAAATCCAATAAGTCAGCATAATCGTGAAAAATTGCCGCAACTTCAACCACGTCTTTGTCTGCCCCATATCTTTCTGCCAAGATACAGGCATTTTTGATAACCGGCAACAAATGATATTTCCATGTTTGTCCAACTTGACAATTTTGAGTTTTATCATATATCTCAGACTGTTCTTGAATCAACCTATAATATTTTTCGTATTTCATAACCACCTCAAATATTATGTTATTTCTAATATCTGCTTTATGTCTTCAACAGCTTTGTGCTGATTGAATCTACCATTTCCAACAGGATAAAACAAAGCATAACTTTCGTATTCTTTATTGCCAATTTTAAGCAAAAACTTTTTTTGTCTAACTGTCGAAACCGTAATCGTCTGGTCCAGAACTATTGAAGAAACCTGATTTCCAAAAAAGAAAATCTTTTGTGGATTTACTAACTTCAATTCTTCTTTAAGCAAATCTTTATATCTCAAAAATGTTTGATCTGGCAATGGCCTTGCATCGTCTTGGGTGCATTTTGCAAGATTTGTTATCCACAAGCCTTGTTTCTTGACTTCTTCATAGACATATTCACAAAATTCAGGAGTCCAATCTTTCGGCCTTTTTGTTTTAATCTCTTCATTAATCTTGGAACTAAACAAGTCACAGCTTACAAGAAAATCCCATATTTGTTTTGTTCCTAGCCATTGAGCCTTCAATCCTTTCCAAGCTTTATCTGTAGCTATATTTCTTTTGGTCGGATTCATAAAAACAAGAGCCACCCTAGGATTTTGACAACATCCACATCCATATACAGAATTTAGTTCCTTTGATCCATATTCATTTTGCAATTTGTCATATTGTTTTATTAAATTATTCATAAATCAATTATAACATAGCAATTCTTTTTTTTACTTTAATTTTTTTAAATTTTAATAATTTTTTTAAAAAATTTCTCTTTACTAAGCCTTGAATTTCCAAACTTTTTGTGCTACTATGATGTAGTGGGTGATAAATATGGATTTAATTAGAATTGATGCTTTTGAAGGAAACGAACTTCACGAGTTTGTCAAAAAAGCATTTAAAGAAGGAACTGTGCCTTCTAATGTTGAAGACTTTAAAGAATGTTTGAATTGCGATACCACAGACGGATCGCCTTGTTTCGCTAGACAGTTTGGTGAGGGTGAAGACGATGCTGTAATGTTGTTTTTTTATCCACATTATTGCGCTGTACCACCAAGATATCACAAAAATATAAGAAACCAAGGTTTTTGTAATGTAAGTTCGCTTGTTTTGGAATACCAATTGTTTTTAGCAGAACATAGTAATAATATACAATATCTGCAAACTCTTCACGATGTTGTTGAGCAAAGATTTTCAGCAAATCTCGCTGCTATCGAACACGAACTTTCTAGGCACTTCAGTGGTCCAAGATTTGAAGAAGATCGTATAGACGAAATCACAAAAAACAGAGGTGCGAATGCTTTGGAAGACGACATCAACGCCTATCTTGAAAAGTATAATAGGGTCTTGGCTTATGTTGATAGCAAGATCGCCGAGCTTTCGCCTAAGGCTTCACACGAAAAACCTCAACAAACACAGCCTCAAGCTTCATTAAAAGAAAGAAATTTGTAATAAAAAATCAGGCAGACATTTAGGCCTCCTGATTTTTTTATTAAAATTGTTGTATTTTTTAAATTTTTGATAAAATTTTTCTTTTATGGTTGTTTTTCTTTGTAAAGATGTTTTGGATAAACGCCATTCTCTTTCATTCTTTCTATTGCCGACTTAAAATCTTCCAGATCTTCTTTATAAGTTATGCCATACCATTTTTCAGGAGTTGTTTCAACAACCATTTTCACCTCTCCTTCGGCAATCATATCGTTGACTACCATAGGAATCAAAAATTCTTCTTTCTCCAAGTTTCCTTTTGCAAAAAACTCTTTAAAATCCTTTTCAAGCCTAACCATAATTTTTTTTGTAAAGCCAATCATATTCATTGACACCAAAGTATCTGGAGAAATTTCTTTCCATAAATTTTGGTTGAGTGGGGTAGCCATAATTTTGCCTGCTCTATTTTCAACCTCACTCTCTACCAACGCTTTTACAATTTTTTGATCTACTTGAAAAATCCCTCTTTTCACAGCTCCTTTGTCGCTTAGCGTGTTTTTTACATAGTAGCCAGCACTTACAAATTCATTTTCCGTGTTTGTTTTTAGAAAGTCTGCAACAATCTTGAACGATTTAAAACCATAAAAATCGTCTGCATTGATAATAGCAAATCTCTCACTTACTATATCCTTTACACAATAAATTGCGTGTGCAGTACCCCAAGGTTTTATTCTGGTTTCTGGAATCTTTACACCTTTAGGTACATTATCAAGCTTTTGGAAAGCGTATTCGACACTTACGATTTTGCTTAATCTATTTCCTATTGTTGATTTAAAAATATCAAAGTTTTCTTCTTTGATAATAAATATCACCCTATCAAAACCTGCTTTTACAGCATCATAAATTGAATAGTCAATAATAAAATTTTCGTCCTCGTCTATAGGTTGAATTTGTTTCAACCCTCCAAATCTACTTCCCATTCCGGCAGCCAATACAACTAAATCCATTTTTCCCTCCTAAATAATAGTCTACACAAAATTTATTGAAACTGCAAATAAATTGAGCTACTAAGATTGCAAAAAAAATAAAACCTTCATTTTTTGAAGGCTTTATTTTTGTATCTAATTCAATTTAATATCCATAGCGCGATATTTAGGGTTGTTGCAATGCAAAGCCATATTGGATAAACAGAAATTATAAGGCCACTCATTGCATCTTCTTTGCATATTTCAAAATATAATCTTAATGCAAAAAGAGTATTAATTACAATTACAACATTTCCTAAAAAAAGCTGTTTTAAAGTAAAGAAAACTAAGCACCATAAAACATTAAGAACACCATTAACAACCAAAAGTATCACATTCTCTTTTGTCAACGGCTTCTTGATTTGCCATTTTATTAGAATATAAACAAACAGCACATAAATGACAGTCCAAGCTATCGGGATTATAAATGACGGAATCCACTCTTTAGGCTTTATCAAAGCGTCAAACCACCCCATACCTAGCTGAACAAAGATTGTTCCTAAAACAGCAACTAAGACTATTGAACAAATTGTTATAATTATATTTTTCTTCATATAATTATAATATTACATTAAAAAATTTTTATGCGTCTTAATCGTCTTTTTGTATCTTGTCTTTCATGTTATCAAAAGCAATAACAAGAGCTGTTAAAAATGGAATATCTTGCTCTTCAGCCTCAAGAGTAAAACTGTCGATTGCTATTGCGAACTCTCTAGTAATAACACCAACAGGTTTTCCGTTTCTAAAAATTGTGCTCGTTCTTGCAAAGATCTTGCCTTCTATTGACATACTATCAGCACAATCCTCTATCTTATATACGGCATTAATGCTCCATTTGCCTTTTTTTATTGTAGCCAAAAGATTCTCGTTTGAATCAAAAATATAGACTTTGTTGGCGAAAAAATTGAAAAATCTGTTACGTACAATGTACAACAATTTTCCATTTGTATCATATATTTCCTTTCTTCTAGTTGGACTAGCAACGCCTCCCTCGACTTTAAATATAGGATTGTTCGCTTCATCAAAAACCTCTGAACTTCCTCCCATAGAAAACAATTTGTTTTTTATAAATACTTTCATAATTCCCCTCCATATATTTATATATTAACATATTTTGCTAAAAAAACAAAATCCTTTTTTCTTTATTATTAAACACCTCGCTAAATTTGAAGTTCGCACCCTATATCTTTGTTCAAAAAAAGAATAAATTCTTTCCCCATGTTTTTGTATCACCTCTAAACTCTAGGTCTTTTTTTGCATGAGATTTTTTTGCAATATTTGTATCACCACTACAAGAAGTCGTTTTTTTGATTTCTTGTGTTTGATTTTGCAAAGATTAAAATAAGATTTTCATTATACTAAATTATTGAATTTAAACTCAACATCATTTTGATGAAAACTTCTTATTGTAATCATGCATTATTATACCACACCAAAGAAACCTCTCAAAATACAAAAAGACCATTAAAGGTCTTTTTTGTTTTCCTCTTGCTTTTCTTCTTTTGCGGATTCAATCTTTTCTTTTTTCTTGAAAAGAGCAGCAATTTTGTTGTATGTACATACCACAAAACAATTTTTCTTGTTTTCAATCGCATCATACACAAGCAGGAATATTGTATAAACCCCTATAAATATTAATCCCAGATAAAACCAGTTAAATGGAGTACCTGCGATGATTGGAGAGTTGATATTCATAGAATCACCAAGTCCACGGATTTTTATGTTAAACACACCGATTGCAATAAGCGCAAAATAGCCAAGCGGCCAAGCATGCCACTTTTTAATATTTGGCTTAACATATCCAAGAATAAAAATAAGCAGCGCCAAATAGAAAGACAATGAGTGATGGATTAAACTTGTTATTGTTGATGGGAAGAAAATTGTTGGCCCTTGCCCAATGTATGTAGGATAAAAAGTTGGAATAAGGCCGGTAAAGAGCGCGGTATAAGAAATGAAATGCAAAATAGATGAATCTTTTTTACAGATTAATGCAAAAATTGCAATCAAGAAGCTTACTACCCCGCAGAGAGAATCAAGCTTAATTGTCCCAACCCACAAATATACAAAGAGGTTATTTAATATAATCATCAATAGCTGTACAGCAGCACTGATTTTTATTGCAATCATTTGCGATTTTTCACTTTTGCAAAATTTCTTAATAAGCACAAGTACGGCAATTATAAGAGCAAAGCTTATAACCAAATAGACAATGTGTCCTGTTCCAAAAATTTTAGGCATTTTTCTTTCTCCTTTTGTTTATTAATTTAATTATAAAAAACCAAACAACAAAAATCAAGCAACTAACCGCAATTGCAATAGAAAATAATAAAATATCGTACGCCACTTGCCCGCAACTTAACCGAAAGTTCTCAAGCGGTTGGAAATAACTATATAAGATATTGATATAGTTAAAGCCTAATTTAAAAGCAACCGGCACAGCATATGCCGCATAAAACAATACGCAGACAGGGAAGCTTAGAAGATAAATCCATTTCAAACTATGTTTGCAAAGCACAAGTCTAAACACCGCATAACAAACAACCAAAGAATGAAAGAAAAAGCTGTGAAAGCCTGGAAAACTTTGAAACATTGTTGCACTGTAATTCCCTATCATAGAACTAGGATGAATCAGAAGCAACGCCCATATTAATATTGAAAACACCACTGCAGGGACTTGAAAAAATGTTGAATATTTCTTTGGAAGCCACTGCGCAAGAGAAATAATCATAATCATATATGAGCAAAAGTGTACTGGAATTACACCCAAATGATATGTTCCTGAAATAAGAAAGTACAGCTGTTTTGCAATCTCCAACCCTATCATAAGAGCAGCAATAATATGCAGCGGAATGTTTTTTATTTTCTCGCTTTTACCACGCAACAAAAAAGCAAGTGCAACTGCCAGTGCAGCCACAATCAACATCATCACAGGAATCGCAATTTTATCCGCTTCGCTCCAATTAAACATAGCCTATTATATCACATTCTTTGTAATTAAAAAAGAAAAAGTCCTATTTTGCAGGGACTTAATCTAATTTTACTCCAAGTTTTGTAAATGTATCCACTTTTTTAATCATCTCTTCTTTAGTAAGCTCAACTATTCTTATGTTATCACTAAACTCTCCTTTAATGCCAAAATCTTTATTATCTCCATACCCAACAAAGCGGGCATAAAAAATTTCTGCTTGACACTCTAAAACAAACTCATGATTTTTATACTTTCTGTCACTGGGATAACTGACTACGCCAAGACTTCTTGCAATCTCAATCTCCATATTCATCTCTTCCATCACCTCTCGTTTGACCGCCGCAATATTGTCTTCACTCCTGTCAACTCCGCCACCCGAAAGAGAGTACCTATCTTTTGCCAAATTATTAAGCACAACAAACTTGTCGCCCTTCTCCACCACAGCATACGCCTTCTTGAAGGGCAATCCCTTTTTAAATAAGTGATATGCATATTTGGCTTTTTTTTGTTGATAATTCATTAATTTATTTCCCTTTTCTCCTGTATATTATGTCATAAAAAATATTTATTTTTATAATTTAATAATTTTTTGAATAACATGAAATTAAATAAAAAATTGTATCAGACTTTTTATACAACTTATATGGTGCGTCCATCAGGATTCGAACCCGAAAACCAAGTTCCGAAGACTTGTGTGATATCCATTTCACTATGGACGCAAATGGCGAACATAGTGAAGTATGTCTCAATACCACTATGGACGCTTTTTTATGCTTTGAGCGATTTTATTATAAACTCAACTAATATTTTTGTCAATTTTTTGTTGTTCTTTTCAAAATCTTGGGCTAATGCTTGCATTTTTTGTTGATTAAGTTTAAAATATTATTAATAATGAATTTTGGGGGGATTTTTTATGGGAAAAAGATTTAAATCATTTTTACTTTATTTCATTATCTTTGGAGCTCTCGGCTATGTTGCTGGAGTAGCTGTACACTTTTTTGTAAAGGCTCCTGATTCATTTACCCAATCTTTGCTAACCGATTATGCTGGATTTGGTGCAGGAATTGGAGCTGTGATTGGACTCTTTTTCTTCTTTACTTCAAAACCAAAGAAAAAAGAAGAAAAAAAATCTACCGGAAAAACAGCAAGTGGACAAGAAATGGATTTGTCTTATGATGCTCAATGGCTACAACCAGACAAAATAAAAGATCAATTTGGTATTATAGCTACAAACTGGGCTTCACTTCCTTCATTGAAAAATACTGGCATCGTTTTCAGAAATGTTATTGAAAACAACAAGTATCAAATCGCTATGAAAGACGAATATCATTGTTTGATTATCGGTACAACTGGTTCTGGTAAAACATCTATCTTCTTAGTTCCTACAATCAGAATTTTGGGACACTCTGGAGAAAAACCTTGTATGGTAATCTCTGACCCTAAAGGCGAACTTTTTACAAAGACAAGCAGAATCTTAGAAGACGAAGGTTATAGAATTATGACTTTGGATTTGAGAGACCCTTTCTCTTCTACAAGATGGAACCCAATGGGACATGCTTATGACCTTTATCACAAAGGTAAAAATTGCAAAAACAATATAAAAAAATACACTGGAAAGGCAAGACCAAAAGATGCAGGATATCAAGAAATTTCCGGAGAAACTTATGGAAATGAATGGTATGGATTTGAAGGAGTTGCTTATCCAAACTTAGACCAGCTTAGAATTGCAGTTTCAAGCGCTGAACAAGTTTATTGTGATATGGCACAAAACGAACTTAAAGAGATTTGCAATACAGTAGCACCAAAATCTAAAGCACAAGATCCTACTTGGGAAGAAGGGGCTCAAGACTTCTTATACGGTGTAGCTCTTGCAATGTTGGAAGACAGCTTAATTCCAGAACTAGGAATGACAAAAGAAAAGTTCAACTTCTACAACTTATATAAAATCGCAACTTATCGTGATCCTGATGCAGATGCACCTTTTGAAACTGTCAGAAAATATTTGTTGCAAGGCAGAGACGAAGCGACATCAATCGTTCCAAACTTAACCTCGGCCGTTATCAACAACTCTCCAAATACTACAAAATCATATATTGGAGTTTTGAACGGCAAAATCTCATTCATGAACGATATAGGCATCTCTTATCTTACTTCAGAAAGCGATATCAATTTTGAAGATTTTACAAACAAGCCAACTGCTTTCTATTTGATTATTCCTGACGATAGAGAAGAAAGACACAACCTAGCTGTTTTGTGTATATCACAACTTTACAAACGTTTGGTTGACAAAGCAAATTCGTATCACAACAAAAAATTACCTCAACACGTTTATTTCTTGCTTGACGAATTCGGTAATATCCCACCTATCCCTAAATTTGATAGTATGATTACGGTTTCTCGTGGTAGAAATATTTTATATGAAATGGTTATTCAATCATATACTCAGCTTGAAACAAAATATGGTCAAGATGCAGCAAAAACTATTATCGGAAACTGCAACGCTCAAATCTTTTTGGGTACCGACGACCAACACACCCTTGAAAGTTTCTCAAAAATGTGTGGTGAAGTTCAGTTGACTCACGAAGAAACAAGTACATCAAAGAGTGACAAAAAAGAACAAGGCACAAATACAACAACCAGCGTACAAAGAACAAATCGTGCACTTATCACCCCTTATGAACTTGGTCAACTTCCTTTTGGAACTGTTGTAGTAAAACTCTTTAGATACAACCCTATGAAATTGCAAGCGACAAGAAACGACAAAGTCCCATTCTTCTATGTAAAGGAAGCAGTGAGATCAGTAGGAATTGCGAAGAGTCTTGATGTCACCAAAGTGCGCTATGACATCAAACTTAGAAACCAAAAAATTTTAAAGCAAACTTCAAGTTTTGATTTTTAAAAAAAAGAACACAAAATTGTGTTCTTTTTTTGTCATAAAAAATTTTTACGTCATAAAAGATTATATGGAAAACACTTACAACGACCAACTCTTGCCAGAAAATTTTGAAGAGATGGCAAAAGCTTATGCGAAGGCATTGAAAAATAAGGGCTTTGTATTTATTCGATTGGAAGAAGAAGAGTTTAATCTTTTAATCGGAGAAATTTTAATTTTGCTTGAAAAGATGCAGGCATGCCTAAAAAAACTATGTAAAAAAATCAACTCTGCTGAGCTTAGCTCAAAGATAGTTTATTCGGAAAAGATGTTGCAAGAAAAATTTGGAAAGAAAAAACCACACAAGTTTGTTTGTGTGGAAAATGAAAATAATGCTTTTTTAAGTTTGATTGCGATTCAAAACACTTTGACTATAAAATTGATGTTGCTCTCAATCAAAAGTGGAGAGTTTGAGATTTGTAATAGTATAATTACTGCCATTAGCAGTATTTTTGCAGAAAGTTTTTCTTGCGAAGGCTTTATTTTGGACATCAACTAACCAAGAAGTCAACAACATTTTGCAAACATCTTTCCATTGCTGAAAGAAAAGCTCTATTCTTTTCTGGAGAATATCTAGAAGGCTTGGACTTTATATCAATAAGATCTTTAGGATTTATCTTCAATTCGTCAACAATCCCTTCACAAATGAGATTTGTAATTACAAACACAGCATTTTCTTTTGTTAGATTTCTTCTGAGCATAGCCGTTTTTAAAATTTCTTCGTCGTTGATTATCTCTTGCAATCCCGAATTCAAAAAGAATTCCAACTTCTCAAGAGCAAACTCATTTCCGTTTGCTCCGGCGAGAATTTGCCAAGAGAGATAATATTCATAGTTTTGAACTAAATAATCAGGAACTCCTTTGTTGAAAAAGTATGCCACACAATCTTGAGCTATACAATCTCCTTCTATTGCCTTTGTACAAAGATCAACAAAAACATTTGGGAAATCTGCCCCACTATTTAAAACTTCTTTTCTATATTCAATAAAACCTTTGAAAGCCTTATCTCTTTTTGTAAAGTCTTTATAATCCACCTTGTTCTCCTTACAAAAAGATTATATAAAATATTAAAAAAAATTTCAACAAAAAAGACTTGCTTTTAATCTTTGCAAGAAACTTTTTTGTTTTTGCTGTCAATAAAGCAATCAACTATTACTATTTGATACATAGGAATAGCCATTACAAGAGTCTCAAAAATTCCTACGGTTAGAACAACTACAATATAAACAAAGCTTGCCACTTCAAAAAAAACATCGAAAATGAAAACTATATAAAAAGCCAAAGATAAAGTTGCACAAATAGATGTGAGACAAAGCAAAAAAGCAAACAAAATTTTTAACCGATACCCTTTCGAAAGCTCTTTGCTAAGCATCAGCACTCCTTTTGCATCTAAATCAGGGCTCTCAAAAATTATCATGGGAGTAAAAGCATAAGTGGTTGCAGAAATGATTCCTGGAACAATAAAAAGCACCGTTCCAAAAATAAACATAACCGTTTTCAAAACAAAAACACAAAATGCTTTTATAATGTTTTTTAATGGTAAAAATATATCCTCAAACTTTACACTTTTGCCAGTCTCTTTTTTTAATACAAATCCCCAAAGCCCCGTTTCAAGATAAATGAAAAGAATTATTGGCAAAGCTAGGCTAAAAATCGGGATAAATGCAGACAGAATTATTGCAACAATCGCAATAATATTTGCAAAAACTATATCCCAAATAGCCCTTGGCTTGTTGTCTAAAAAACTATCTAAAAAATATATCTTATCCATAGAAAAATTGTTTGCATAAAAAAAGCATTTTATTCAAATGCTTTTTATTTATTTTAGAAAATATTTCGACTATCCTCAGATATTAAGTTGAAAAGTGATTAAGTAGAAACTTTCACCAGCTTTTACATAATATGTAACCTCTCTGCTTTCTTCCAAGTTGATTGTGTAAGCTTGTTCCAAGCTAGTTGAGTCATAATATGAAACTATATCTGTTGCTCCTGCTCCAACCTCTGATCTTACTGTTGAATCAAGTTCTGCAAGAGAAAAAGCTCTATTTGCTTCTGTTGAGAAGGTTATCTCTTTTGCTTCGCTATAACTGTAGAACTCAAACTCATAGACAACAAGATGCTCGTCAGCTGTTGTTACTAAATATTTTTGAGTATAATAATTTGCTGCTCTTGTTATATCAGCATTTGAAGTCAATTCATTTGTTGAATCATTCAACATTTGAATTGTTGCACCCGAATGAATATAATTGATATAGCTTTCTACCAAACTCTTTTCACTTGCTGTCGAAGAAATAATTTGTTTATATTCTGTCACATCGTCAGAGATAATCTTAAAGACTATTGTATACAAAGTAGCAGTTGAGCCAATTTTTACATAATAGGTACGCTCTTCTTGGTAGTCTACTCCATTTTCAAACATAACAGAAGATTCTTTTGAAATGGTTGAAACAGTTGTTTTACTTGCATCTGTATATTTTACTTCATATACTTCTGCAGTTGAAGCATTAAACAAATCTGCAAACTGATAAGTTGTCAAAGAATAAAGCGCAAATTCTTTTTCAGCTTCTGCAGAATATACAAACCAATCAATGTCTATAAGTTTTACTCCATCAGAAGTTTCTAAATATGATTTCTCATAAATTCCGTCAACGGTTTCTTTAAATCCTGTTGATTCTGTAACCCCCGATTGATTTCTTTCATACCAAGAGCCTGTCAAAGTTGTTTCAACATTATTCTTTGCGACGTCAAATCTTTGTTCAGTTGATGTAGTAGAATACACCATCACTGTTGCAGAAAGCACTTGTGTCGTGTATATTCCACTATTTCGATATGTCTTAACAAAGATTAAATCGTAACTGCCTGCAGTTCCAAACGAATAGCTATTAAGATTGTTTGTTGTAATATATTCTTGACCTATCTTAACCAAATGATAATTTTCATTTGTTGTGCTTGCATATGAATCGTCAAACATTTGTTTGAAGTCTAACGTTTCATTAACACCCACAGCAAAAGCCCCTTTATCAGTCGCACTAGCCAATGAAACAGAGGTCAAGGTTTTGCTACTTGTCCAACCATCCGCCAGAACTACAAGGTTGTTGCTGCCATATTCGTAGACCCCTGCACTAGAAGTGTTGCTTCCTGTTGGCTCTGTTCCCAAGCTTATGTTTATAGTTCCGAGATGCAATGTTGTGTTGTTTTCTTCAAACTGTGCGTTTGCACCAGAAACTTTCACATACACCTCAACGGCTACATAATACGACCCTACTTTGAAGTTTTCTGTCGTTGTAATAGTTCCGTTTTCGTCAACAAAACCAGAACCACCCGTTGCGTTGTTTTCAATCTTGAAGTAGAATTTATAAGCATCACCACTACCCAACACTGTGCCATCAACTTCTACCTTCGTAGCCCAATTTTCATAAGGGATTACATAATAATGACTTCCACCCTTTGTCATTTTGATATAATCCGTTGCTGTAATATCACTGCTACTTGTAATTGTCTTATAAGCTTGTGTGATTGTAAACATTTCTTGATGTTGATAAGTTTGTCCGTTTTCAGAATACAAGAAATACAACCTTACATTCTTTTGTCTGTTAGCAGACAATTCGTTTATGCTGTCAAGATTCAAAGTAATAGAACTATAAGTCGCAATCGTGCCTGTAGCAGAAATAGTTGAGTTGTTGTATTTAAATGTTGCTCCTGCAGGGAGTGTTGCTGGACTTCCAATGTAGAAAGAATCTCCAGCCGTCAAGTTTTCAGTCAGGCCAACTATATTGTTTGTAATTCCAACATACTCCGTAATAGTATAATCTCTGTCGTTTGATAATGTAATCATATTAGCTATCGTTGAACCATTGATTGTTGTTCTTCCGTTCACATCAGTACCAAATGAAGTAATCGCACTGTTGTGAATAGCAAACGTTACACTTGTGTTTGGAGCAAGTTCTATCTCCAAGGTATCGTTATAAATTGTTGGAATTCCTGTTCCAGAAGCTTTAACCGGAGAACTTCCGTCCAACACTTCCGTCTCGGTAAACAATGTTGGAGCAATCTTTTGCAAAATAATATCTTTTGATATTACGCTTGTGTAGGATCCTTTTGTCAAATATATGTCGAGTCTTACATTGTCCAAATTGTTGCTTGCTCCATAAAGTATTCCGTTGACATGAGGAATTGTCATAACAATTTCTTCTGTACAAGCCACGCCTGTTGTCTTTGTTCCATCAGAGTTTACAAAAGTCCAACCACTTGCAGTAACCAAATTATTTGCTGTTCCTGAAACAGATCCAATTTTTTCATTTTTGTGATACAATTCAATTTTTGAAACATAAATGTCTCCTATATTTGATTTCAAAATTGAATTAGAATCAATCGCATCAGTTTGACTATAAGCAAATGCGTCAATACCTGTAAACAATCCAGTAATTTGTGGAGTCGCTATTATTGCTGAAGGCCCAGTACCTGATGTATATGTGAAACTTGGAGTAATGTCATTTGGTGAAGCTTTGTGACTGTTTGTTGGCAAGGCTATTTCTTCTGTAAGTGCAGTCGATCCATCTTTTGTAATGTACTGAACATTTAAAGAATACCCCATCAATGCCGGATCATTTCCACTATTCAAAGAAACAGAAACATTTATCGTCTTGCTTGTCATGGCCAAATATTCAACTTCAAATGTACGAGTATCTGTACCTTCTATATCTGTCCATTCTCCTGAGACTCTAACAACTGCAATTTCAGAAACTGCTACTGGGGTAATAGTTTTCTCATAAGTCATACCATTATCTTCAAGGGTTAAAATGATTTGGTTGACGTAGCTTTCTGTTCCACCTATAGCTCCAGTAATTTTGATTTGATCTGTATAATAGTTTGTTGCAGTTACACCAGTAACAACCTTGCTTTCATATTTAAATGAATCGTGTTGAACCAAGCCTTCACTTGTCTTTTCAATTGACACTTCTTTATATTTGATACCGAATGCCAATGTGCTGCCTTCAACAAATGTTGAAGTGCTAAGAGAAACCTGTGGATTGATAGGTGCTGTCAAATCAAAGTAGAATTTCATTTGATAGCCATATTTGTTTATTGCTGTAAGCACAAAATGTTTTGCTCCAAGTTCTAATTCAGGAACTCTCAAGCTAACAGAGCTTTGTCCCGAACTTGCAGTGTACTTGCCTGAACCATCCACCCAGCCTGAGTCTATAAGGGTGCCATCTGTTGAATCGTCTAACTGATCAAAGTCATTATAATTTTGAGGAGTTCCGATTGTATAAGTATAGGTAAATTGACTTGCTAAATTTGTTGAAGAACCATACATATAAGCCAAAATCGCATCATTGTTTTCATTTGCTGCACCATAGAGCCAAAGAGTTGCATCTGAAGTTATTCCTGAGAGCTTGTATGGATCAACATAGTTGCTTGCGATAGAAGAAAAGTTAATTATTTCTTTTGAAGCTTCTATTGTAGCAATTTCATTAGGCAATGTTTTAAATTCAATATTTGTGTTTGGAACAACTTTAAACAATAAATCATAACTTACTGAAACAGTTCCACTTCCAATGTCAACTATATATGTAAGTTTCATTAAGACGTGATTTCCGTCGTTTCCTGCTCCTAGTGCTTGAATTGTATAATCAGTAATCTGACTGCTTCCTATAGGTTGTGAAAGTCTAAGATATTTATTGTCTGTTGAAACTCCATAATAAGGAGAAATACCTGTTAGATATTTGATACCGTTTTCTTCAAATGCCTTAAAATATCTATCATAGATATCTGCTACAGAGCCATCGTCTTCTGTCCAAGATATATCCAATCCATAAACAGCTAAATCTACAGTTCCTTCACAATCTCCGAAAGAAGTATAAAGAGAGTTTGTTCTTTGATTTGTAATTTTGAATGACGTCAAAGACAACAAATTTACTGTTTCTCCAGCTTTAAGCTCTACTGTTGTGTATGTTGATACCTTTCCATCTTTTACTTGAGCATCTCCTTTAACGCTCAATTCAAGAGTAAGATATGTTTTATAAACAAACGTTGTCGAAATTCCAGAAATTCTAATAGACCATTCTTGTACTTGATTGAGATTTGTTGTTGAAATTTCAACATCTGAAACTGATGTTCCATTGAGCAAAATATCAGAATCTGCTAGCTTTAATTTGTCACCATTGTAATAAGAGGCAACAATTCTGCTTGTTATTACTGGAGCTTGAGCATAAATGCCTTCTGCTCTAGTTTCAAGATCTTTATCTGAGTATGTTCCTGCATATTCATATCCTACAAAGCTTTTTCCAAGATCTTTATTAACTTGACTATTAATTGTTGTATTGTCAATATCGATTATTTCTGTAACGTTTCCTTTTTTAACTACTACATAATATTTTCCATTTGTAGCACTTGAATTTAATGTATAACTCAAGATTCTATCTTGCTTGAAAATTTCCTTTTCTTCATAAGCCGATAGGTCTTCTGCAAACAACACTTCTCCGTCGTTTGTGTAGTTTGTAGGATAAGTATCAACTTTTATTATGCTTCCTGCCACAATTGTAACGCTATAAAGTTTTGCAACACCATTTACAGTAACATCAAACACAACCGTGCCGTTTGAAGATGTGTCTGAAAGACCAAATTTTAGATCAACATCTGTAGAGGTGGAAATTCTCTTGTCTGAGGTCGAATTTGTAATTGTTTTTGCTATTGAAGCTCCATTCATAACAAAAACAACAGCATTTGAACTTATTGAAGATACATTTATATCCCAAACCAACTCACCTGTGTATCCACCTTGTTTTTCTGCAACAACTCTATTTTCTATTGCAAATTTGGCTTTCGAACCAAAGAAGTTTTCTATTGAATCTGAAATATATTTAGCAACTGAGGTTGGATCTGCGTTTGCACTCGTTGAAACGTATTCCGTCTTTTCAGAAACTTCATTAACCCCATCTGGAGCTGGATAATTTGGATCTAATGTTACGTTTGGTTGTACATAGTAAGAATAAATCGCCTCAAATTCAAACAAATCTTTCGAGTTGAAAGTATATCCTATAGACAAACTTTCTTCAGCCCAACCTTCTTCTCCAACTTGCTTAGCAACAAAGTTTTCTGCGTAAGCAAAACCTGTCGTTGAACCAGAACCAATGAGAGCCGAAATCAATGTATTGTCGACATCAACCGAAAGACCACTGGTTTCGATCTCAGTTTTCGATTGACTATATCTATATTCTTTTTCAAGATCAAAGCTCTTCCCTACTGTCAAAGCAAAACCGAAAGTATAGGTTGCGCTATTTGACAGACTAAATTTTCCACCAAATTCAAATGTTACGTCTTGGGCGAGGTGAGCAAAAGAAATCTTTCCTGCCAAGCCATCTTCGATCATTATCAAATCTGCCAACGTAAATCCTTCACGATATTCGATATCGCCGTTCTTTAGCTCAACTTCAAAGTTTGTGATAGTTACGCCCTCTGGCTGTTTTCCTTCTTTGAAGCCGATCTTTTTAAAAATTTCTCCATCAAATGAATATTCTCTTCCTCCAAGCAATGTTGTATCTGAATTTACAACTGCTTCAAGATAACTTTCAACCTTTACATCTATTTCAAAGACTACCTTTTCTGTTGTGTAACACAACAAAGAAATTGTTTTGTCCTCTTCAATGTTTTCTTGAGGAACAATCGTCAAAAGATTGTTTGAATCAACATAAGCAAAACACATTTGAACAGAGGCTTTCTTCACATAATATGTTACAGAATCTACAACAATTTGCAAGTTTTCAGCATCATATTCCGTTGTCACTTCGCTTAACCAATTTTCGCTAATCAAAAGATCGTTTTCAAGGATTTTGTCCTGCGTTGTATAATCGCTCAAATATACGATTGTGCCCTTTGGCATATAATACTTAAACTTGAGAGCTTTAAGCAATTCTTCAGAAGAGCCTTTAATTGCAAATTGATAATCATTAACTTTTGTTTGAGTGTTATTGCTTGAAATATACAATTCTGTTTTAAATGTTACATCTCCATCTCCGGCATTGATTGTTGTATTAAACACATCTCCACTTTCGCCTTCAAATTGTTTATCCGTCCCACCTATATTTTGAGTCACTCTAAATTTATAATTTGAACTTTGATTGAATGAGAACGTATAGTTTTGAGAGCTTCCAACCATTTCAAAACCTTCGCTAGTCAAATGTCTTTGAATTACAACATTCAATTGAACATCTCTTTGCAAAAGTCTTATTTTGAACATATCTTCGTCAAACTCATAAGTGAAATATGCACTCCAATTGTCAGCAACTTCACCATTTACGTAAACCTTTAAAACATTATAAGAAGTTTCGACCGTCTTTGTTTGAGAAAAGTTTCCTCCAGCATCGATAAACAATGCGTTTCCAAATCTAGTCGCATCGGCATACTTGCTGTTTTCATAGCTAAGTGTTTCTGCTAAATCAATTTCATAACTCAAGGTTTGAGAATTGAAACCTTCTGTCGTTTCGTCCAAATGTTCAACTTCGTCAGCATAAGGATATGTTACATCTGCCATTTCAAAACTTGGCAATACCATAATTCTGTAATACCAGCTAAATGGTTCCATTGTATAGCCAGTCAATTCAATTTTCAACACTACATAAATATCTTCATAGGTTGAAGAAAGGTGATTGAGTTTAAGTTTGTTTTCACTTGTTATAGATGCCAAATTGCTTTCTCCACCTTCCACTTTTGCAACTGAAAGAGAGATTCTTGAATAGTTTTCAGAAACACCCAATAAACTGTCATTGTAATAGAAACCTGGAAGATAATCTGCTATTGATTCTTCAAAGACTATCTCATATTCTTGTCCTGCATACATTTTTTGATAAATGTCGTTTTCTTCAAGGGTTTCTATAGAACCCAACAATATAGCTAAATCTTTATCTGCGAAATTTATATCGCCTGTGTCGTCTTCGTAATGAACAAATTTGCTTCCAACTTTTGATATTACAGCCCTGAGCAAAATGTTTAATTTTAAACCGTTTATGTCGACACTAATTCTAAACGAATTGTCTGTGGCGTCAAGATAAGTTGACAAGCTGTTTGTGGCCAAGTCGCCACCAAAATCTCTCATTTCTCCATTAATAGAACTTACATCAATTGAAACATTTGACATTCCATCAGGAGTTGAATATTTTGAGTTTTCATACAACAAAAGCATTGGCTCTCCATTGTACAAAACAACTTGTACATCTTCTTCTCCACTTTCAAGGACTCTTCTAATTAAAGATGTTGCAGTTTCTAATGCATCAGAACCATAACACATCTCTAAACCTAAAATCAAATGTTTACTTACACCTTCATCGTCAAATGAGCAAGGTATAATTGTTCCATCAACCAAAACCTTAACTGCATCAACCAAAACTAAGGTTTCTGTGGCATCTTGAGCTTTTACAGAAAACTCTTGATTTATCGTTTCTCCAAGATCAATGTTTATGGTTTTTTCTGAAACTACAGCCATATTGTTGTATTCGTCTATTGACAAATATTGTTCTTGAGAAATATTGTCAAATACCATTTCCGTGTCAAGTTCTGTTTTTACTCCTTTGATATAATCTGTTGCTTTATAGAACTTGTAAAATTGTCTAACATTTGGACTGTTAAAACCTTTCAACTCTACTTCTTCAGATTGTTGTTCTGCCACGATATTAGGATTTACATAAAGTGAGAAGGTTGTACTACAAGCAAACGAACAATTCACACCATAATATATAGTTACAGTGATCGTCTTAAATTGATAAAGTGGAGCAATCACAAGATTGATATCAACAGCAACGCCGCCCTCGTCGGTAACCACTTCTAAATAACAAATATCTTCTTGCTCACAATAGAAAAGGTTGTTGCCTTCAGTCAAAAAGTTTGCCAAACCTGTTAGCCAAGAATATTCTTCACTAGAAGAAGTCAAAGACAAATATTTCAAAAGACTATACTTTTCGTCTGCAAAAACACCTTCTGCTGTGCCCTGTTTCACCAAATACTCTTTGTTTTCTTCGTAATAAGTAGCAAATGTTGGAGTAATTGAAAGATCTGCTCTAAACTCAAAGATCAACGAAACTTCATACAACGATCCGTTTGCATCGCGAATCAAAAATTGCATTCTGGTGTCATTTTTAAACGGATTTTTAACATTGATTTCTTTGATGGCCTTTCCCTTCCAGTTGTCCAGATTGTCTGTTCCATCATACTTGCTCGTATTTCCATTCGCATCAGTAAACGAAATCATTTTCATTATATCTACTTTTGTGTTAGAACTAAATGTTGCCACATAGTCGTCGTCCAGCATAAATACTCTGCCCGTATCTTCAACTTCTTCCGTTACGCCTTCACTAGTTTTTTCTATATAAATCTTAACCCATTTATCAAGTTCGATTTTTTCTTCGGCCTTAACAGTTTTTCTAATTGTCACACTTCCAATATTGCCATTGTCTACATAAGAATAATTTGCGGCTGTCGGATCTGTAATTAACTCTCCCTCAAATTCGTCTGGGAGTTTTTTAATTGACGAAATTCCTTCACTAACTATTTCAAAATCTAAACTAATTGAACAAAGAGGTTTTGGTTGATCATTTTCATATATAAGATTTCCATCTTCGTCATAAGAATAGCAGATTCTTCCTTCTTTATCAACTACATAAACAGTCATTGTAGTGCTATCGCTAACACCTTGAGTTGAAACAAAGGCTTGAATTTTTGTATAAGAACTGTCAAACCCTAAAAGGCCTGTCTCTCCCGTAGGAATGTCTTCAACAAATCTAACCGAGTATTCTCCCGTGTTGGCAGGAATTTCTTTTTCAAACTGATCATAAAGTTTGAAGGCGAGAAGATCGTTAAGGTTTTCAAGAGTATCTTCAAGCTTGTCCGAAGTCAAGTTTTTGCCACCCCAAGAAATTTCAAGACCATCAGAACTGCTAACAACCTCAATAGGATCAATCTTTCCGTCAGCGTTCACATCTAGATCATTTTGAGACTCAAAATTTCCTACCATCCTAACTGGCTGTTGATAATAAACATAGAAAGAATTAATGTCAGGTTCGCCTTCTTTAAGTATTTGTTTTGAAAATACTTCTTTTCCGTCGTTGTATTGTAATTCAAGAGAAAGTCTTGTTCCTTTCATATCTACAGCGTTTGTTCCTGGAGTGAAATAACCTTCTTCAATAGCAAAACTTCCAGTAAATGTGATAGAGTTTGCATCATAAGTCTCTTGGACCAAACCTCTTAACGTTATGTAATTTACAACTGTTTCTCCCATCTTGCAAACAACTTTCAATTTTCCTGAATTGTAGGCATTGATAATTTTTGTTGAATCGCTTTCTGGGTCTTCACTGTTTGACAAAATCAACTTAAAGTCAACAACATCCTTTTGTGCACCACTTTCATTTCTGTTTATTGCAGGAAGATAATAATCTTCTTCAATTTGTTCTGCAACATCATCGAATGTAAATGTTGGTGTCATATTTGCTATTGACAATAAACTTTCTACCGTTACATCTTTTGGTCTGCTAACCCTAACCAATTTATATTTATTTCCGTCCATTTCTGGATTTAAGTCAGCGTCCGTTTTGATTGTTGCCAAAACCACTTTAACTTTTCCACTAAAACTTTTCAGTGCTCTAAGTTGTGCACTATTCAATTCGTATAAAGTATAAGAGCTTCTTTCAATAGTATAAGGAATTTCTAATGCTTCTCCAAGATAGTTTGTTGTATATTCTACTCCTGGTTTACAATTGAAAACATCTGTAACTGTTATGTTTGCAAAACCAGCTGGATCTTCTTCGTCAATAAACAAGAAATACCTTACCTCTTTGTAAACATTATCAGCTTCAATTCCTCTAATCAATTTAGACAAATCTTCAACAGCTTGATTTGCAGTTCCATCTTCGTCAAAACTGATTGTCATTTCTATAGCTTCGTTTGTAAGCCAAGAAGGATCTTCTTCGTTTGAATGGTGTCTTGTACTGAAAGTCAAAGTTTTTTCTGCTTGCCCTTCTCCACCAAAGAAGGCTTTCCATTCACCATCTTTTTCATAGAAGAAGTTAACCAACAACTCATAATCAGCTTCCACTGTAGAAGCAAAATCCCAATAATAATTTCCATACTCAGCAGGAGCGATATTTGGCAATAAATAATATTCTATACCATCAGCAACTTCAGCAAAATCAATTGAGTCGTCATAGTCTTGAGGAGCAGAAACCTTTCCATCTTCAACTTTAACGAGCTTTCCTCCTACAATTTTCAAATTGTTGTCCTTTGGAATCTTTATGCCAACGTTTGCAAAAAGATAATCAAGCTTATCACCTTTACTATCACGAATATCAAGATCAAGATTTGCATTGCCTTTTGCAGAGCTTGCAGTAAGAGTAAAATATTTGTCTACATAAGAACTCATTGTTGGAATTTGCATTTGAACCGTCGCTACATCTACTGCCAAAACATTGATATCAATCTCTCGCGAAACATAAGCAACAATGCCTTGTTCCCTCTCTAAACTCTTAAAATAAGCCAATATGTTTGCCGACCTGTCTGCAGGATCTGTTTCTGCTGCAAACCTTGTCAAAATCTCATGTTGATAATACGCATTTTTAAAAGTATAAACAACTATTGAATTGTTCTCACCAACAGTTCTGTTTTTTGCAAAAAACTTGTCGGTTTCAAAATCATAGTCAATCGCAGTAGTTAAGATATCATAGAAAACTTCTTTTTGAGCAGAGTCTTCTTTATACAATCTTTCACTTTCGTTCGGAGAATAAATTGTTTCAAGAGAGAAGTAAGATCCTACAACTACATTTTGCGGTTCGTTTAAATTTTGTTCGGATCCGGCTATTTTAACCGATATGTTTTTTACTGGAACATCTACAGCAATTGTCGCACTTTTGTGATCAATGTTTACATCTGCTGTTGACTCTGCAGTAATTGTAGAAATGCCACCAAAAACCCAATCCTGTAAAAGAGAGATATTATCTTTTGTAACAAGTTGCACTGTAAAAGGGGTTCCTATTTCAACAAATTGAGGAACTCTAATAACATCATTTTTTATGTAACCATCGTCCAAAGTTCCGTGGTCTAATGAAAGTTCAATTTCATTTTCTGTAACACCTTCAGTTGGAGTTGTTATAGTAATTTGGAAATCCGAAGAAACTTCAAAGCGATTTGCTTCTGAATTAAAATATCCCAGCCCACTGTCTAGCGTCTGTTCAAAAGCTATACTCTCCGGGAGAACCTTTTCTTCGTCAAAACCTTTTGTAAGATATACTCCAAGCACCGTCACTCCGGCAACTCCAAGCACTCCTGCAAAAGTAAGCAAGATTGACTTCCAAACACTGAGAACTTTTCTTTTTTTCATACGAACTCCAAACGATAAATTTTTGTCCAATATTTTAAAAATATTGTTTGCATTTTTCGACAATTTAATTATACATTTTTTCTTGTTTTTTTCCAAACAATTAAACTCAATTTTTTAAATAATATTTATATAATTTATTTTTATTTTTTTGAGTTGACATAGAGGCGATTTTGTTTTATAATCATTTCTATGAGCAAGAATTTGGAAATTTTGAATTATTTAAACCTAATCAGCCCAAAATTAGGAAATTTGTTTAAAACAAAAGGCTACAATCCATTGCCTTCAGATTTTGTATTTACAGAAGAAAAAATTAAAGAAAGATTGGAAATGTCACAAATAGAAGAATTTGTAAAACTTCCTGATTTTATTTTTGACGACAAAAAAATAATTAAGAAAAAATTAAAAAATTCAATAAAAAATATCAAAAATATCAAAAAAAATCAAAAATTTAATCAATTTTCTATAGTTTTTTCACAAAAATTTGATTTTTACATTGAAGTAAGGTTAAGACTGTCTCAAGCAATTTTGAAAGATTTTAAAAATTTTGACTTCAGCGAAAACTCGGCTTTTCAAGAAATTATAAAAATAGATCCAGTAATGTTTGAAAAACTTGAAGATCTTTTTAATGAATCTTTTGACCTTTCAAAACTTCCTTCAGACTTCGAAGAAAAATATACCCTCTCTTACATCGAAAAACTTAAACTTATTGAAAAGAAAAAACAAAAAGAACAGAAAACGGTTGCAACAAGACTAGCTACAAAAACTAAACCTGCCGAAAAAACAAAAGCAACTGTTGCAAAACCAAGAAGAAAAATTCAAATGGCATCAGCTCAAAAGGAGAAAGAATGATACAAGCAATCAACGTTTCACTCGCATTTGGTGGAAGAACTTTATACAAAGAAGTAAATTTAAAATTTACAAAAGGCAATTGTTATGGCATTATCGGCGCAAACGGAGCCGGCAAATCTACATTTTTGAAAATTTTGACCGGCGAAATTGAGCCTAATACAGGAGAGATTGTTGTTACTCCTGGAGAAAGAATGTCTGTATTAGAACAAAATCAAAACAAATATGACAATGAAACAGTTTTAGACACAGTTTTGCTTGGACATAAAAGATTGATGGAAATTCAAAAAGAAAAAGACGAACTTTATGCAAAACCAGACTTTAGCGACGAAGACGGTATTCGTGCCGGCGAACTTGAAACAGAATTTGCCGAACTTGGTGGATGGGAAGCAGAGGGAGAAGCAAAGTCTCTTTTGCAAAACCTTGGAGTTGAAGAGTCGTGTTTTTATGACCTAATGTCTACTCTTGATTCAAAAATAAAGGTGAAAGTATTGCTCGCACAAGCTCTGTTTGGAAACCCAGATATTTTGGTTTTAGACGAACCGACAAACAATCTCGACTTTAAAACAATCAGATGGCTCGAAAACTTCTTACTTGACTTTGAAAACATCGTAATTATCGTTTCTCACAACAGACACTTTTTAAATAAAGTTTGCACACATATCTGTGATGTAGATTTTGGCGAAATTAATATGTATTTAGGGAATTATGATTTCTGGTACGAAACAAGCCAACTTTTAGCAAGGCAAGCTAAAGAACAAAACAAGAAGGCCGAACAAAGAGCAAAAGAGTTGAAAGACTTTATTGCAAGATTCTCTGCAAATGCTTCAAAATCTAAACAAGCAACCAGCCGAAAGAAAGAATTAGAAAAATTGACTATTGAAGATTTTAAACCTTCTTCTAGAAAATATCCATATGTTGACTTTAAATATGAACAAGAAATTGGAAAAGAGATCTTAAAAGTAGAAAAATTGACCAAAGCCGGAATGTTTAAAAACCTTTCATTTACAGTAGAGCACGGACAAAAAATTGCAATTCTATCCTCAAACAGCTTGGTTTTGACTACCCTTTTCAACATCTTAGCCGGAAAAGAAGATGCCGACAGTGGCATGATTCGCTTTGGAAAAACAATCAAATATTCTTATCTTCCTCAAGACAATAGAGAATACTTTGACGATTGCCACCTCAGCATTGTCGATTGGCTTAGACAATATTCAAAAGACAAAACTGAAAGCTATGTAAGAGGCTGGCTTGGAAGAATGCTTTTCTCTGGAGAAGAAAGTTTGAAAGAAGTAAACGTATTGTCTGGTGGAGAAAAGGTGAGATGTATGCTTGCAAAACTTATGCTTGAATCAGGAAACTTTTTGATGCTTGACGAACCTACAAACCATCTTGATCTTGAAAGCATCACCTCTCTCAACAAGGGAATGATAAACTTCAAAGGCGCAATGTTGTTTGCTACCGGTGACCAAGAAATTATTGAAACCGTTGCAAACAGAATTATTGATATCGTTGACGAGAATACGATAATCGACAAGCAAATGTCTTATGAAGAATATATGGAAAAATTTAAAAACAATTAAAAATACGGATAATCCGTATTTTTTAATATCTCAACTCTACTAAGATAAATAATATTTCAAAATTTTATTGACTTTTTAGGTTTTTGATAATATACTTATACATATGGTAATGACGGAACTGGCAACTCCCGAATCATACGCTAGTCGGCGAAAAGACTTAATGAAGGCAAGAATCTCTTGCGAAATAGGGTGGAACAGCGGTTAATAGTCGCCCCTATGTCAAAAGACATAAGGGCGTTTTTTTATGCCCAAAAAAAGTTTAGGAGGTTTTTATGGACGAAAAAATTACTATGGACAAAATTGTAAATTTGTGCAAAGGAAGAGGTTTTGTTTTTCCTGGAAGCGAAATTTACGAAGGTTTAGCAAACACTTGGGATTATGGCCCATTGGGTGTAGAGCTTAAAAACAACATCAAAAAAGCTTGGTGGCAAAAGTTTGTAACCGAATGTAAATACAATGTAGGTTTGGATAGCGCAATTTTAATGAATCCAAGAGTGTGGAAAGCTTCTGGCCACTTGGGTGGTTTTTCAGACCCACTTATGGATTGCAAAAGTTGTAAATCAAGACATAGAGCAGACAAATTGATTGAAGATTATGTAAAAGACAACAATTTGGACATTAATATTGCCGGTTGGGAAACTGACGATAAGAAAATGGAAGATTTTATTTTTGAAAACAAAGTAAAATGTCCTATTTGTGGAAAAAGCGACTTTACAAATATCAGAAAATTTAACTTGATGTTTAAAACTTTTCAAGGTGTTACTGAAGAAAGTACAAGCACTATTTATTTAAGACCTGAAACAGCACAAGGAATTTTCGTTAATTTTAAGAATATATTGAGAACAACAAGAAGCAGAATGCCTTTGGGCGTTGGACAAATCGGTAAATCTTTTAGAAACGAAATCACACCAGGAAACTTTATCTTTAGAACAAGAGAATTCGAACAAATGGAACTCGAATTTTTCTGCGAACCTGGCACAGACCTTGAATGGTTTGCTTATTGGAGAAACTTCTGTAAAGAATGGTTGATTTCTATGGGTATCAATGAAAACGATTTGCGATTGAGAGACCATTCTCAAGAAGAACTTTGTTTCTATTCAAAAGCGACAACCGATTTTGAATATCGTTTTCCATTTGGTTGGGGCGAACTTTGGGGGATTGCTGACAGAACAGATTACGATTTGACTCAACACGCAAAAGAGAGCAGACAAGAACTCACATATTTAGATCCCGTTACAAACAAATCTTATGTTCCTTATGTTATTGAACCTTCTCTCGGTGTAGATAGAATGTTTTTAACAGTTTTGTGCGCTGCTTATAATGAAGAACAAGTTGGAGAAGGCGATACAAGAGTTGTGTTGAAATTAGCACCTCACTTAGCTCCTTACAAAGTCGCAATTCTTCCACTTTCAAAGAAATTAAGTGAAAAAGCAGAAGAAGTTTATGCTCAACTAATCAAAAAGTTTGCTTGCACATATGACGAAGCAGGCTCTATCGGAAAAAGATATCGCCGTCAAGACGAAATCGGAACTCCTTTCTGTGTAACTATCGACTTTGATACTTTAGAAGACGACGCCGTAACTATTCGCGATAGAGATACAATGGAACAAGTTAGACTTCATATTGACCAACTTGAAAAATATATCTCTGAAAAAATTAAGTTTTAAAATTATAAAACGTCAATAAAAAAACACCTATTTTTAAGGTGTTTTTTTATTTGTATCGAGATTAACAATTTATGAGTCTCAAAATGTGTTTGCTTACGATCATAAGAATAAGATCAACAAGCCAAACAATAGTGAAACCAAAAATCAATCTGACAAGTCCTGCAACAATTTTTCCTTCTTGGAATCTTGTGATAAATCCACAAATCCAAGATGTTACAGGGATGATCGCAAGAATAAGACTTACGATATAGCCCAAACCAAAGTAATCTGATTTCTTTGCCATTCCTTTTTCTCCTTTTTTTATTTGTAATCTTTGTTACATTTTCATTTTAACTTTTTAAAATTACAATGTCAACAATTTATCCTTAAAAATATTATATTCTCAAAAATTTTTTTAATGATTATTTTTAAAAAAAAAGGCACAAAATATTTTTAAGAGGTGAAAAATGGATTTTGCAAACAAAGGTGTCAAATGTAATGTTTCTGAATGCATCTACCATCAAAACGGTTGTGAGTGTAATCGAAGTATGATCGAGGTGTCGAAAGGGGATTCTAATAATGATCGCCCACCTCATTATTGCAAAAGTTTTATTTGCAAAGACGATGTTCAAGGCTAGTAAAACATCTTTTCTTTTTTAGTCAAAAATGTCCAGCCAAACAAAACTTTTATCAAACTTGCCCAATAAGTCAATCTTGCACTTTTTAAAAATTCTTTGCAAGTTTTTATTTCATTCTCCGTCAGAATTTCTGAAAGATATTCTATCGCAAAATCTGACGCTTCTCTTTCTATCTTAATTTCTTTATACTTCAATATTATTGCAAAGAAAAATATCAAAACCCCTAATCCTAAACAAACCCCTCCGACAATTAAAACAGCCAAATGATTGAGCACTTCAAAGACATTCAGTACGCTCAAAATTATACCTATCAAAATTAATGGAAGAAAAAGTCTACCAATAATTCTTCCTACTTTTCTCAATTGCCAATGTTTTTGAAGTTTATCCCCGGTTGCATCTTGTCTTGCATGCCCTAATTCGTGAGAAACAATAGAAAGCGACGCTAACCCATTTGAAAACATCGTTTCTGCACTCAAAGAAATCGTTTTCTTAGAATAGTTGTCATAATATTTTGGACAACTTGCAAGCCTTAAAGTGTCTTTGAAATATTTGTGATTTATGGCAGCTACATAATCCCTTGTTGTAATATTATAAGAATTTTTGACCCCATCTAGTTGTTGCAATTTTTCGTTGTAATTATCGAATGAAAAATTTGCTATTGCTAAACAAAAACACAACAACAAAACAAATCCTACTGCTACACCGATTAAAATATAAGTTAACATATATATAGTATAATAAAAATCTTTGTTTTAAGCAACAAAAATTTTTGCATTTTCTAAGTTAGTTTGTCACCAACAAAACAGTGCTTCCTTTTTGTAAAATTGTTCCAGCTGGAGGCAATTGATTTTTGATCACTCCACCGCATCCGTCAATTTCATATTCCAGTTCGGCTTTTTTGATCTGTGCGACTGCATTGGCAAGACTCATACCAGTAACTTGAGGCATTATAGTCTCTTCAATCTTGACGCTTTGGTCGTCTTTCGGAATATTGTAAAACTCAAACATCTTAGAAAAAAACATCTTTCCATAAGGGGCCGCAACCAAAGATCCGTAATAAGCTCCTGCGCTTGGTTCGTCTACCATAATCATAAAAAGATATTGTGGGTTGTCTGCAGGATAAGTTCCAATAAAACTTGAAATATATTTTCCATTTGCAATCTTTCCTGTCTCGTCGTACTTTTGAGCAGTACCCGTTTTTCCTCCGACATTATATCCCTCTACAAAACTATAGTCGGCCAATTTGTTTTCAGCTTTTTGCAACATTTGATTGATAATCTTGCTCGTCTGTTCTGAAACAATTCTTTTTTTGTTTGTTTGTGGTTTATACAACGCTTCGCTAGACGACGAAACTATTTCTTTTACAACCGTTGGAGTATTTCTTATTCCTCCATTTGTTATGCCAGCAACAATTGTCAAAAGTTGTATTGGCGTCACTGCAATAGCATGGCCAAACCCCATTCTCGCAAGGTCAACTGTTTTGACATTTGCTTTGTTCATAACAATGCCTCCACTTTCTCCCTTTATTGTAATTCCTGTTTTTTGTCCAACACCAAACTTTTCTAAATAATAATAAAACCTATCTACCCCCAACCTTTGTGCTAAATCCATAAAACAACAGTTGCACGAATTTGCAAAAGCCTCTTCTAATGTTTGGTTTCCATGTCCAATTGTCTTCCAACATTTAATTCTCTGCCCATCAAAAATTCTGTACCCGGGGCAATAAAAATGATCGGCTAAAGAGACTACTCCTTCTTCAAGCGACGCAGCCAAAGTCAATATCTTAAAGGTTGAGCCAGGCTCAAACGAATCTGTTACGGCTTTCATTTTTGAATATTCAAACAATGCTTTCAAATCATCACGGGGCACTTCATTTAAATCAAAACTTGGCTTAGAAGAAATCGCAACAATCTCGCCTGTTTTTGCATTCATTACAATTCCTGTAATGGCCTTCGCTTTTTGTTCTGTATATGCAGTTTCCAAAACCCTCTCAAGCAAAATTTGCATTTTGCTGTCTTCCGTTAAGATTACGTCATTGCCAGCAGTTCCACCGACATAATATCTAATACTTCCACCAATTTCTTTTCCTTGTAAGTCGCTCTGAACATAACTATATCCATCTTTTCCGACTAGATAGTCATTTAAATAAGCTTCTAATCCTGCCTGACCAACATTATCAATTGAAGTAAATCCCAAAAGTTGCGTTAAAAGATTTCCGTAAACGTAATATCGTCCAACATTTTCACTGAGATAAACGCCTTCCAATTTTTCATTGTAAATCTTTTCTGCTACATCTTCGTCAATTTGCATTTTAAGCAAAACTTCAGAAACATTCTTTCTAGATACTTTTTCTTTTGTCTTATCATAATCTATACCCAAAATATTACTTAAAGTTTTTGCCGTTTTCTCTACATTAAAAACTTCTCTGCCCCTTGCATAGACATCATAAGTCGTATAACTTACTGCCAATGTGTCTCCCGTAGAATCATATATAGTTCCTCTTGGAGCAGTAAGTTTCAAGTGTCTAGTCCATTGGTCAGTTGCTTTTTGTTGAAGCGACTGTCCATTGATAATTTGGACAACAAAAAGCCTTACACCAAGGCTACAAAAGATAAATATCAAAACCAGTAAAACTGTCTTTATTCTCTTTTGCAACGAATGTAAGGTGTAAGGCACTTTCAAAATCAACCTCCAAAAATTCCACCTATGAAATTGCAGAGCGTATCAAACCAATTCGTTTTTTCTCCAAAATCTCCTGCTTCCAACAAATCTTCCGGATATGTCTCAAGCATCTCCATACTTTTCTTTGTAGTATCAAGATTGTAGATATTATTCAAATATTTTTGAAGGTTTATATTATAAACATCTTCAAGTTGTGAAAATGACGAGCTCATATTATCCAATATCACTGTGTTGGCTATACAAATTGTCGCACTTGCTCCCAAAACACACGCCAACACCAATCCTGCAACCTTTTTGCTCTTCTTTTTGATTGTCTTTTCTTTTCGTTTTAGTTTGACAATTTTTGGATTTTCTTCAATCAAATCATAGTTGGGTTTTTCTATAATTGTTTGACTAGGCTTCACTTCCTCTTTGGTTTGATATTGTTGTTCAATCAAAACCTCTTTCTCTGCTTCAAACAGCTCTTTCTCTTTTTTTTCTTTTTCTCTTTTTACATCAGCCAATGTAATATTTTTAAAGGAGTTTAAATACGATTCAGCTACTGGATTCTCTTCAATCTTTGGCTGTTTCTTAACTTCAATATGAGCTTCAGCTTTAACTTCTGGCTCAATCTTTTTTTCTGTTTCTATTTCTGCTATAAGCCTGTCCATATATTATATTGGCCTCCTTTTGTTTATATTCTTTAAATTCTTTCAACCACCCTAAGTTTTGCACACGTGCTACGGCTATTAATCTTTTGCTCAGCTTCACTTGCAACAATTGGTTTTCGGTTTATGAGTTTGATTTTTGCTTTATGTCCACAGATACATATTGGAGTCCTTGGTGGACAAATACAACTTGTACTCTCAAGTTTAAAAACTTGTTTTGCAATTCTATCTTCAAGACTATGGAAAGTTAAAACACAGCCTCTACCACCTTTTTTTAACATATCGACCAGTTCAGAAAAAAGCAAATCCAATTCGTCAAGTTCTTTATTTACACAAATTCTCAAGGCTTGAAAAACTTTTTTTGACGCCCCTCCACGTGAGAATACAATCTTCTTTGGCAAACTGTTTTCAATAATTTCTCTAAGCTCAAAAGTTGTCTCTATCTTTTTTTGTTCTCTTGCAGAAACAATATTTTTTGCTATCTGTTTTGCAAACTCTTCTTCGCCATATTCAAAAAAGATTTTTACTAGTTTTTCATAAGAAAATGTATTTACAATCTCATATGCCGTTTCTACATCTTCTTCTTGATCCATTCTCATATCCAAAGGGCCATCGTTTACAAAGCTAAACCCTCTTTCACCTTCGTCTATTTGATATGAACTAACCCCTAGATCAATCAAAAAACCATCAATTTTTTCTATTCCAAATTGCTCTTTCAAAATGCTCGGAGCTTCTTTATAATTTGCTTTTACAAAGGTTGTCTTGTCAGCAAATTCTTTCAATGTTTGTTTGCTTTTTTCAATAGCTTCAACATCTCTGTCAAACGCAAACAAGTGTCCCGTGGTCAATCTTTTTACAATTTCATAAGAATGTCCACCACCCCCGACTGTGCAGTCTACATAAACACCGTCTTTTTTTATTTCAAGTCCGTCAATAACTTCATTTAGCATAACGGGAATATGTTTAAATTCCATAACACTCCTTATATGTTTTTGATTTTATCACATTATATTTTTTTTGACAACAAAAAAGTTGAGTTTTAAAAACTCAACTTTTATTTTCATTATGCTGAAAGTCCAAACAAAGCTTTAAGTTCTGTAGGATATTTAATTCCTGTTGTTCCATCTTCTAAAGCTGTAACAATGGCCGAACCATAAGTCTCTTTATCTGTGTCGCTCAAAAGCTTGTATTCTGCATTGTTGTTTACAAGAGTTGTAAGATTTTCTATGATTGCAGTGTTTTCTGCGTCTGTTCCTTCCATAGCATTTACAACTTCTTTAATAGCTTCAACATATTCTTCAATAGTATCAACACTTAAAGAAATTCCTTCAACAGCGCCTGTCAAACTCTCTGCGAGATTTAGAGCCTTTGAGATTTCAATTAGTTTCTCTTCGAAGTTTATTGTATAATAGTCTTCAAGCTCTTCTACTGCCAGATATTTCTTAATGTCTGCACTCATTGAATGAGATGTTCCTGAGAAAGTTGCTGTTTCGTTGATATCGTCACCTGTTGCATACCAAACCAAAGCCTTGAACGCATCGTCAAAGATTCCTTTTGTTCCACCATTGTTGTAAGCATTTGTTTTCAATATATCAATAATTTTTCCTAACTTTGGATAACATATATCACAAATTTCGTCCAAGTCTAAAACAATTTCAAAGATTTCTTTTAAATCGGAAATAATTTTGCTCTTGTCAGCAGCGTTTATTTCAGTTGGAGTTTCTATACGTTGTCCTGTAAGACTACGAAGAGCATCATCAAATCCCATAAAAATACTATTTTTAAGACCTATCACTTTTGAATCAAGACAAGCGTCTGCAAGAATCTCAAAGTCGGTTCTAATTCCGTCGACAGTCTTTTGGCTCAGAGCCGCTTTAAACAAATCTTCTTGGTAAATACCGTCTAACTTATCGTACTCAAAATAGCTATAAGTTTTATCTCCAACGACAACTTCTCCATGGAAGAAAACATTAAAATATCTGCTCATAGCTAAAAGCTCATTGTCCATCAATAAAACCTTTTCTAGTTTTGTAGTTTTTCCGTCTTCAACCATTTGTATAAATTGATTTATTGCTTGATCTTTCTCTTCTTCTGTTACATCAGGATCACCTGCTCCTAAAGTTAACACAATCTTTAAAATATCATTAAACAACAAATCTTTAAATGACGTACCTTGAATATTTGCTAAATCCAATTGATAGAATGGGATCAAAACATCTCTTACCAGTCCAGGATTTGCATCTAAAGCCAATTTAAATTTTTCCAAAATTACATCTGTTTCGGTTTCTGTAGTAAGTTCCAATTGATTTATGACATCTATTGGCTTGCTAATAAATGTAAAGAATTCTTCATAAGTATTGATTGTATCAACTCCAAGAGAAGTTATTACATTATCTCCCAAGAGATCCATTCCCACAGATTTCATAAAGTTTGTAAACACATAAGCAGGTTCTGTTCTAACGCCATCTTCTACTGGCAATACTAAAATGTTTATTTCGTTGATTTTGTCCAAAACTTGGCCAAGCTTAACAACAGTTTCTTCGTCGAGAGAAACAATGATCTCAGTAGGATTTTCAGAATCAGTTATTTCAAAAATGTTTACGTCTTGACTCAATTCTACAATTCCACTTACAGCTGAGAAAATATCCTCAACCATTTGATTTTTGTTTTCTTTTGTCATATTGAGTTTCATTTCAAGAGCTGGATCTGATTCAAGAGCTTCTTGGAATGATTGAGAAGCAAATTTTCCAATTGAGTTGTAGCAATCGTTTATAATCCTAACGCTAAGCGCTTCTTTCAAAACATTTTTTATTTCTGTGCTATTTGTATTTATATATTCTAAAATTGTTTCAATTTCTTGATTTTCTAAAGCATTAAATTTTTCGATAAGTTCATAATCCAAAACTTTTGTAAAGGTATCTATTACGTCCAAAATGTTTTCTTTTAAATAAGCACTTGGATCAAAGTCATCGGCAGTAAAAACTGTATATAAATCGTTTATAATGTCTTGTGCTATTTGTGGCAACTCTGTAAGATTTAGATCTTCTTTTATTTCTTCAAATTTAACAATCACATCTCTTATTGTATTTGAAACGACAGACTTAAAGAGACCATCGTCCAAAAACTTTTCAACGCTAGCTCTAAGGCTTGTTAAGTCAACTTGGGTTATATCTGTATTAATTCCATTATATACGACTACAAAATCGTCATAACAATCAGCGAGATTTATTACCTCTTCTCTAAACTTAATCTTTTCTCCATCAACCTTAAAGTTTGACAATCCATCAAACAACAAGTTGTCTACTCCACCAGCACCAGAAACTTTTCCAATTACACTATCATTATAGCTCATTATAATCTCGTGCACTTCTTGAGGAATGAATTCTGCCAACGTTTCACCAATTGTCTTCATTTGGTTTGAATTTTCCTGTTCTGATTGTGAATAGACCTGAGCTGCTGCTTGAACCTCAGCAAGTTCGGCATATGTGTTTGTAAGCGCAGTCAATGGTGCAAATGTAATAAACAAACATAACAAACCTTCAAAAACACCTACCACTGCACCATATGCTCTGTATGGCTTGTTTTTTTGAAAATCTTTTTTCTTTTTACCAAAAGAAACTCTTGCGATAATAAGATAAATAATATCAAACAAGAAATAACATATATAAGAGATAAGCAAAAATACAATTGGTGAAGCAATTGCAGTTGGCAAGTTGTGTAAAAATGTTTGTGCTGATTCGAAACTTGCTAAGTTAAATTGTTCCTCAACCATATTTATAATAAAATTCGAAATAGATTGAGTTGTGCCACCTACTGTTATATTTATCCCTAAAACAGCATTTGTGATAGATTTTGTGATTAAAAATGACAAAACAAAACTTATCACAAAAAATAAGAGGTGTAAAGAAGATCTTTTTAATCCTCTTGTAAGCCCTGATAAAAGTCCCACCAAAAGGAACAAACACAAAAGACCTACGCTTCCCCAAATAATATAAATTTCCATAACGACTCCTTTTCTTTTATTATAACTATTTTTATCTTTAATTGCAACAATTATTTCAACTTTAAATTAAATTGCCATCACTAATTTTAAATATCTGACCTTCAATTTTCTTTTCGTCTGTGCAAGTAATGAAGGTTTGTGTTCTACCGACAAATTTTAAGAGTCTTTTTTGTCTTTCTGAATCCAATTCGCTGAAAACATCGTCTAAAAGCAGAATAGGATATTCTCCATTTATATTATACATATTTTCTAGTTCGGCTAATTTAAGAGAAAGTGCAACTGTTCTTTGTTGTCCCTGCGAACCAAAACTCTTGACTTCAACATTGTTTAAATATATGTCAATATCGTCACGGTGAACACCAACAGTTGTATGTCCCAGTTTGAAATCTTTGTATAAATTTTTCTTTAAAACCTTCTCTAAATTTTTTTCAAAATTTTCGTCTAATCCAACTTGGCATCCACACTTGTAAAACAAATTCAATTCTTCTTTTCCATTGCTTATATAAGAATGTGCTTTTTGAGAATATGGTAAGATTTGTTCTAAAAACTTTTGTCTCTCAAAAGCTATATATTTTGCAGAAGTTATCAGTGCTCTATCCCAGATTTCTATTGTTTCTTTAACCGTTTCTATATTTTGAGACATCTTCAAAAGTTTGTTTCTGTTTGCCAAAATTTTTTCATATCTACTCAACTGATAAAAATATCTTTTATTGTTTTGCGATATGTCAATATCCATAAATTTTCGTCTTTCTTCTGGGCTCTCTCTAACAAGCTTCATTTCTTGTGGTGAGAAAAATACTATGTTTATTTCTCCAATAAGTTCACCTATTTTTCTAATAGCAATGCCATTTATCTTAATAGATTTTTTTTGATTTTTAAACAAATTTATCTCTACTTCAACATCTCTATATTTTTTTTCAACTTCAATTTTAATAGAAGAGTGTTCTTCATTCCAATTTATCATTTCTTTGTCTTTGCAAGACTTGAAACTCTTTCCTATGCAACAATAAAAGATACTTTCAAGTAAGTTCGTTTTTCCTTGAGCATTTTTGCCGATAAAGACATTGACTTCGTCTTTAAAGTCAACCTTTAAGTTTTTGTAATTTCTAAAATTTTGAATCTTAAGGCTCTTTATTTTCATTGAATATATTTTATCACAAAATTTTAATATTTCAAAGTTGCTTGACAATTTATTTTCTGTAATTTATAATTTTTTTAGACAAACTTTGCTCTGACAAAGTTTTTTATACGATTGAGAGGTGAAAGATGCAAGATATAAATGTAATATGGCAACAAATTCTAGAAAAATTGGAGCTTCGAGTTTCGTCAGTTTCATTTATGTTGTGGATTAAGACAATAAAACCTATTGAAATTGACGACAAAGACAATTTTATAATCGCTGCTCAATCCGTTTCTGCTAAAAATCAAATATTGAGAAACTTTATTGACAAAATTGGCGATTGTACTTTTGAAATTGTTGGAAAACCATTAAAAATCGTTGTTCTTGATCAAAATGAAGAAATTGAGTATCTAAAAAACAACAGGGTTGACGATAAAAATTTACACAAGAAAGAAGAAAAAAATCCATTTATGGAAAAATATACTTTCGACAATTTTGTAGTTGGAAAAAGCAATCAATTTGTTTATGCTGCGGCTAGAACGGTTGCTGAACACCCAGGAAAAAGATACAATCCTCTTTTTATTTATGGTGGTGTTGGCCTTGGAAAAACACACCTTTTGCATTCTATTGGAAATTATTTGAGAGAATTTTCTCCAGATTTAAAAATTTTATATACTACTTGTGAGCAGTTCACAAATGACTATATTTCTTCTCTTTATTCCCCAACAAAAAATAAGGCTGTTATGGAATTTAGAGGCAAATATAGAAATTTGGATGTTTTGATGGTTGACGACATCCAGTTTATTTCAAACAAAAAAGAAACTCAAGAAGAGTTTTTCCATACATTCAACGAATTAATTTTAAGCAACAAACAAGTTATTATTTGTTCTGATAGACCACCAAAGGATATACCTACCCTTGAAGACAGGCTTCGTTCTAGATTTGCAAGTGGTCTTATTCACGACATTCAACAACCTGACATTGAAACAAGAATCGCAATTTTACACAAAAAAAGCCAACTTGAAAAATATTATGCTGAAGACGAAGTTTTAAATTATATTGCAGAGCACATTGACACAAATATTAGAGAACTTGAGGGAAAACTTTCAGAAGTTTATTTCTTGGCAACTCTTTCAGGCAAAAAAGTAGCAACAATGGAAGAAGTTAAAGACATCTTCTCAAATCAAAAAGAAGAGATCAAAAACGATCTTACTCCAGACAAAATTATTACGATTGTTTGTGATTATTTCAATGTATCATATCAAGACTTGATTGGAAAAAAGAAAACCAAAGACATTGTAGAACCTAGAATGATATCAATCTATTTGATCAGCGAACTTTTAAATCTTCCTCTTGTAAACATTGGAAAGATATTTGGAGGACGTGACCATACAACAATAATGCATTCACGAGACAAGATTACTCAAGATTTGAAAGTCAATAAAAAGACTCAGACACTTGTAAATGAAATTAGAAATATGTTGGAAGGAGTTTAAAAAACTCCTTTTTTATTTTTTTAAATAATGTTTTTTAAAAAATTGTTAAAAAAAAGTATAAAAAAACATAAAAAATCGTAAAAAACATGTTTTTTTTAACTTTTTTTATTATTTTTTTTAATTTTTTATATTTTTTCTAAATAGTACAATAAAAAATCATTTAATATTTATACACCGTCCGTTTTTAGGCGTATATAATAATATCCATAAATATATTTATAAATAATAAAAAATTCTTTAAAAAGATTTTTTTGTTTTTTTTCGACAATTTTTTTATTTGTCCACAACAAAAAAATAATTTGTGGATAAAAAAATTATATTTATCTACAAACTTGTCCACATTTTTCCACATAAATATTTTGGTTATCTTGTATACAAGCCTCTCACGGAACTACTATATATTGACATTTTCTAGAAACAGTCCTAATTTATCCACATTTCTACAAAACCTTATTATGGGTAATATTATTAAAAAAATATTTAAAAATATAAATTATACTTGCACGCGCAAAGGTTTTGTGTTATAATGATTACATAAAAAAGGAGCAGAGAAATGTTAGTTAGTTGTCATGGGATTGAGCTTTCAGATGCACTAATGAGTGTTAGCAAAGCTATATCAAACAAAGTCACAAACCCTATCTTGGAGGGTATTAAAATCGTAGCCGAAGACGATACTTTGACTTTGAGTGCTACAGATACAGAACTTTCAATTGAAAAGAAAATCAAAGCAAACATCAAAACCGAAGGCGAAGCTGTTGTTCCAGGAAAGTTTATTACCGAATTTATTAAAAAACTTACAAATGAAATGATTGAACTCGAACTTAATGAAAAAAATCAAATGCTTATCAAATATGACGATAGCCAAAGTTTGATTCAATGTTATAATGTTTTGGAATATCCTTCATTTAAGAAACTTGAAAGTTTGGATTATTTTGGGATTTCAAAAAAAGATTTGAAAACAATTATCAACAAGACAATCTTCTCAGTTGCTATTGACGATTCTAGACCAATTTTGAAAGGTGTTTTGTTTGATATAGACAAAAACACAATCAATGCTGTTGCTCTTGACGGATATCGTTTAGCGAAAGTTAAGAAAACAATTGTTTCAAACTTGACTATGAATATAGTTATTCCAGCAAAGAGTTTGTCAGAGATATCTAGACTTCTTGATGACAGTGAAGAAATTATAAATGTTTATGTTGATAGAAGCACTCTTATGGTGGATTTTGGAGATACAAAAGTTACTACAAGATTGTTGGAAGGAGATTTTGTAAATTATAAACAAATCATTTCAGCAAACTATGAAACAATTTGCGTTATAAACAAAGGTCAATTTGAAGATGCCCTTGAAAGAGCTTCTCTTCTTTCTAAAGTGGGACAAGGAAATTGTGTTAAATTTGAAGTAAAAGAAAAAAATCTTTGCATTACATCAAATTCAGAACTTGGAAATGTAAAAGAAAATGTAAACATCAATATGACGGGAAAAGAACTTTTGATTGCTTTCAATGCTAGATACTTTATCGAAAACTTAAAAGCAAATGGCGACGAATTTGTTAAGATTTGTTTCAATTCTCCTGCAAATCCTTGTGTAATTGTTCCAGTTGAAGGAGACGAATTCTTATATTTGATTTTACCTGTAAGAATGATCGGTTAAAATTCAAAAAACACTCATAAATTGAGTGTTTTTTTGTTGCGATAAAATCGAAAATTAAAATATATAGAAAACAACACTTTCTTTTGCGACATTTTACGAAATAATTTTTAAAAAAAATGGTGTCATTTGCAGTTGACAAATCGTTTTTTTTCAGATATAATAGAGTTCGTAAAATCTATTCGAAAGAAAATACCTTTTGCAATAGGAGTTAATGCTAAAAATTAAGGAGAAAAAAATGAAAAGAACTTATCAACCTAAGAAAAGACAAAGACAAAAAGTACATGGATTCCGTCAAAGAATGAAGACACAAGGTGGAAGAAATGTGTTGAAAAGAAGAAGAAACAGAGGCAGAAAGAATATCGCTGCTTAAGGTTTTTGAGAAATGGAACATAGACTTAAAAAAAATAGTCAATTTAATTTTATTTACAAAAATGGAGAAAGAGTTCATACCGAAAACTTTTGTCTTTTTGTAGTAAAAAGCAAATACAAAGACTATAAGCTTGGCATTTCAATTAGCAAAAAGTTGGGAAAAGCAAACAAAAGAAACCTGCTAAAAAGAAGGATTAAAGAGATTGCTCGTAGAGAAATCGACATTCCTTCTTTTTGTAATTTTGTGATTTTAGCAAAAGAAAATTCTGTTTGTTTGACTTTTATTCAATTGAAAGAAGAACTTATCAAATTGTTTAAGAAATATGAAAGCAAAAAAAATAATTAAAAAAATCTTTTTGTCACCAGTGTATCTATATAAGTATGGAATATCACCTTTACTTCCACATAGTTGTATCTTTTTTCCGTCCTGTTCAAACTATTTCATAAAGTCGGTTGAAAGATTTGGAATCTTTAAAGGGTCGTGGCTTGGCGTAAAGAGGATTTTTAGATGTGTTCCTTGGCAAAAGAAAAGAGGGGTTGACCCTGTTCCTATAAATATTAAAGGAGAAGATTTATGGATTTTGTAAGCACAGCACTTGTTGCTTTGAAACAACCATCGGGCTTTTGGCCAACTATTTTGAATTCATTTAAGGGTGCGATGGGAACTTACATTTTAGCAGTAATTTTGATTGCTGTGATAGTAAGAGTTTTGTTTTCTCTTGTTGACATTTTGAATAAAAAAGTCAATATGAAGAATATGGATATAAATACAAAGATGAAACCAGAACTTGAAGCAATTCAAAAAAAGTATGGTCACGATCAAAGATTGCTTCAGCAAAAACAACAAGAGGTTTATAAGAAGTATCAATTTTCAATGATGGGAAGTTGTCTTCCAATGATTATCACAATGATCTTACAATTTACGGTTTTCTTGACATTGTGGAATTCATTGCAAGCAGTTTCAAACTACAATATTTGTTATCAATATGAAAATATGAAATCTTTGTATGCAAATGTAATCCAACTTAATGACTCTTCAATAGCTGGAGCAGATGCATTAAAGTTGCAAATATCAGAAGCAAAGACTGCTGGCGAAGAATATTCTTTAGAAGCAGAACTAAACGAAGATTTGACAAAGCTTGTTGTTACTTTGACAAGAGAAAATGGTGGAGAAATTCCATTTGAATTTGACTATAATACAGAATTGACAAATGAAAATATCTATAATTTGCTTAGTCAATATGTAATTGAATTGCCTGAAGTTTCTGAAGGAGAAGTCATATCAAATGCTTTTACAACAGACACTGGATACAATGAAATATTTAAAACTTTGGCAGAACAAACAGTAAGAGATTATTTTGAAGATACAAGAGAAGGATTTTTATGGATTAAAAATATCTATAGATCAGAATCTCCTTCAAATCCAATGTTTACAGAAAAAGAAATTAAAGAATATTTATCTAAATATTATTCAGACGAAGAGAAGACATTGGAAGAAGCAAATGATTATGAAGGAAAAATCTTCAATAATATTATAGAAAACAATGGTCAACTTGATTCTATAAGAAAACAACACAATGGTTATTATATTTTGACAATTTTGGCTGTTTTGACATCATTCTTGTCTATTTGGCTTTCTAACAAATTAATGAAAAACAAAAATCAACCAGCTCAAAAACAGAATATGATTATGTATTTTGTAATGCCTATAATTATGGGTATATTTACATTTATGTACACAAGTTTGTTTGCGATCTATTTGATTATTGGACAAATAATTATGATTGCTTTAACTCCTCTTACAACTTGGATTGTAAAGAAATGGATAGAAGCAGAAGCAAAGAAAAAGAAAGAAAAAGATGTAATTGAGGTTGATTATAGAAGAAAAGATATGTAAGAAAAAGAACTCAAATTCTGAGTTCTTTTTTATATAATATTTTTTAGATTTAATCAATTTGTGCCAAACTTCTCCAAGTGATTGGTCCAACAATGCCGTCAACAGACAAATTGTTGTTTTCTTGAAATTGTCTGACGGCAGTTTCTGTTTGATTACCAAAAATACCATCAATATTTCCTACAGGAATCAAATTGCTTTCTAACAATTGTTGCAAAAATGTCACATAAACACCTCGGCTTCCATTTCTTAAAATAGGATAGGGAGCCATTGTCAACAAAGTACGCCAAGTGTTTGTTCCAACAATGCCATCAACTGCTAGAGAATTGTTTTCTTGGAAGTTTCTTACTGCTTCTGCTGTACGATTTCCAAACACACCATCTACCGTCAAATTTGCTCCGTTTTGATTTAGGATAAACTGCAACAGAAAGACATAATTGCTTCGGCTTCCATTTCTTAAAACGGGATAGCGTATGTCTCGGGGGATAAAATCAACTCCTAGATATTGGCATACTCCTTGACAACTTTCTTCTCCTACTTCTATTTGAAAAAGAGGATTTATCATTCTTCTAGCTTCCTGAAGGTTTGTCATAAAGCCTGCTTCAACTAACGCCGATGGACAATTTACGCTAGATAAAATTCCTATATCTAGTTGGTTTACACCCCTAGGTCGTTGAGGAGTTCCTTGGACAAGTTCTCCATATATATTTTCTGCAAGTTGACGACTTTGAGTTGATTGAGGATTTAGTGGAGAATAATATGTTCCTACTCCACTTGCAGAATTAAACACTTCTCCGTATGCATTATAAGCAAAAGTCACTAAGGCAGTAAGATTTTGGCGATTTACTCTTCTTACCCTTTCGTTGATTGAAATGTCCCTAAGCTCGGGTTTTACATCATAAACAGAAAAACCATTTCTAAACAGGGCTTCAATAAAATAAATTTTTGCAGCACGATTAAATTCGTTTTCATATATTGAACGATCTAAATTTGGCATAGTAGGAGTACGTTTTCCGGCAGTTGGTGGATTTATGCCGTGTTCGTCATTTGCCCCTATGTAATAAATTTCGTTTGCCATAATATCTCCTTTATAATTAGATTTATGATTAAAAAATCTTTTGTGTGAATTCAAAACTAGACGCGTAAAATTCATTTTGAAAAAAGAAATTAATGTGTTAGAATACAAAGGTATGAAGAAAGGTATAAATTTGTATTTTAACACTTGTTTTGACTATGAAACAAAATTAAAACTGATAAAAAAATATGGTTATGACGAGGTGTTTGTTGGTCTTGAAGAAGATCGAGAAAAAGATTTTAAAAAACTTGCTGGCCTAATTAAAGACTATGGTTTTAAGCTTACAATGGTTCATTGTAGATACGATGAAACAATTCTAAACAACTTTTGGAAGGATAACGAAATCGGAGAACAAATTACAAATTCATTTATAGAGCAAATAAATATTTGTGGAAAATATACAAAAAATTTTGTAGCACATTTACATGCCAACCAAGATACAAAGCAATCTGAAATAGGTATAGAAAGATTGAAAAGGATTTTAAAAGAATGTGAAAAATATGACATAAATTTCGCTGTTGAAAATTTATATTTAAAATCTGAATTAGAATATATTTTTAATAATATTTCGCACCCTCTTTTGAAAATTTGTTATGATGTTGGACACTTAAACTGGTCTAAACCGAAATATGATATGATTGAAGAATTTGGGAAATATATTTCTGTTGTGCATTTACACGACAATGATGGGATGTCTGACTTACATAATATTTTGGGAACGGGAACAATTGATGTTGAATTTTTAGCAAATAGGTTTAAAAGCTTTTCAGAGAAGATAGTTTTATCTTCTGAGATAAAGTATAGCCAACCAGATAAACCTTTGATGGAAATACATTTAAAAGAAAACTTTGAAGCTTTAAAGCGTTTGGAAAAATTGATAAAAAAATAAAAGACAGAAAACTGTCTTTTTATTTTGTGTAGTGGCTATTCTAATTAAACTTTTTTATATATATCATAAAAGATATTCTTTGCTAACAAAAATTCTCTAAAAAATAAAAATTCAAATTTGGTTAGCAAGTTGCCTAAGAGTTTTGAGTTCTCTCAAATAGTTAATACCATTTGAACGTTTTTGCTTTTTTTAGAGGCTTTTGTTGAAGTGTTGTAATTTTCGTAAAAGTCAACAGAATAAAAACCAATATCATGTGCTATATCTCGCAATTTTTTAATCTTATAGATTTTGAAAACACGTTTTGTCTTGAAAGTTTTTCCATCAACCTCATAAATTATTTTTGTAAATTCCTTCTTAACCAAATCGCACTTTTTCCATTTCATAATTCGAGTTCCGTTCTCTATGCTTTCAGTCTTTTTTCCACTTTTTTGGGGGTTATGCAAATCGATTATAATTCGCCCATTGGGTTTTAAATGCCTCTTTAAATTAGACAAGGAAGTTTTAAACTGTTTATAATTTTTTAAATGATTGAAAACTGCAAAGAAAGAAATAATGATATCGTATTGTGCATTATAACAGAAAGTCAACAAATCGTCTACAAAAAAGTGTTTAGGTATTTTAGAATTGGCAATATCAACCATTGACTCGCTTTGATCAAATCCATAAACTTGAAATCCTAAATCTGAGAGAATTTTTGCGTGTTTTCCAGTTCCACACCCAGCGTCAAGGACATAATCACTTTTTTTTGCAAAGTGCGTTATAAAGTCGACTTCCTTTAAATAATTTTTATTCGCGTAAAATTTATCATATAAAGGAGCCATTTTTGAGTATTCTATATTCTTCATATATTGAGTATAGCACATTTGTTTATAACGATGTTAATCTTTGAATAAAAAAATCTAGTAGGTTAAACTAGATTTGATTTTGATTATCTATATATGTCGGATTTAAACCATTGTTCTTGAAATTCTGTCAAAGCTCTGATTTGATCGTCTGTATAATTTCTGCCTTCTTTCATTACAATCAGTTTGTCGTCATTGTCATTTTTTCTGTGTAGAACAGCAATCACAACGCCCTCAAATTTTTCTAAAGGTTTGTGTTCTCCCAACACATAAGCATCCAACTCTTCTCCATCGCCAGAAATCGTGTTTGGAATATATCCATAATTTACGGGATAAACAAAACCGTGTTTTGGATGCTTTGAACCCAACGGTCTATCCATAATTACAGTTACTTTTTTACCAATATAATTTCTATTCATAGTTTACTCCTCCAGTGATTTAATTTTTTAACTATAAAAATAAGTTTTTTGTTCGTGTGTCAAAAAAACAAAACCTTTACCTTTCTCGAAATTGTAACATATGTAGAATCTTTTTTCAAGAAATATTAGATATAAAAAAAGAACAACCCGAACATAAGCGTTCGGATTGTTATCACTTGGCGGGAAGACCGTTATCCAATCCTAACACTAAAATCTATATTGGTGTTAGATGGGTTAGGATATATTTTAAAATTATTAAAAATCCGTAAAAATATTTATAAAGTCATTTTCTATAATTTCCAAATCCTCATCTTTTTGTTTATACTCCTTTTTAGGAATGTATTTTTTTAAAATCTCATTATTGTTTTTTAATAAATTTAATAAATAATCTGAATAAGTCAAATCTCCTTCTAATTTTATTGTTATATTAGTTTTATCTGGTACTGTTTTTGTTGTATCCGATTTATAAGTATGTTCTTCAGTTTTAAACATTAAATTAAGAGATTTTAGCATAATGTCCCACTTATATGTAAATTGATTGAAAATATCAAAACCTATTCCCTCGTGGCTCTCGTCTTTATTTTTTCTATTAGTTAAGCATCTAAAAAATTCATCAATGACGATATTAAATATGTTTTTTAATTTATAGAATTCCAATGTTTGAAATGCATTTAAATTACAAGCATGCACATATTCGTTTCTTAAAATATAAATTCTTAAAATATCAATATTAATTCTATCTTGCAATCTGTTAATGTATTGATATAAGTTAAGAGGGTTGTTTAAAATTTTTGCCCAATTTGAAAGAATAAATCTATTATAAACATTTGGTACCTTATTTAGGAACTCTTCATAATTTTCATTAGTTATGATTTTTAAAAACTCTTCAAGTTTTACATCTTTAAAATAATTTTTATATGCTTTTATCAAATATGATGTAATGTTTTGCCTAACTATTGTTGTGATTAACATTTTAGGCACATAAAACTGAACAGCTTCATATCCAGATTTAATTTCAGAAATTGAGCAAATTGTTTCTAAAGCAATCCAATTATCGACAAATGCATTACTGTTTTTTCTACTTAAATCTTTTTCTGCATAACTTAAAGTATTTAAAACTTGATGATAAAACTTAGTATCGGTTTCTTTTGCAATATCTAATGATGTTATAGTATTGTCTAGATGTTTGGCATACGGTTTGTTCCCTGTATATCTTATAATGTAGTTAAAAGGAATTTCAAATTCTTTATTTAATGTTTTACTTTTTATTTTAATAGGTAATTCACTATCAAATTCTGGAGTATGATATGTGTAAAGTTTTATCAAGTCGAATATTGAACTTATCCTTACCATTTGGTCTTCAATTAAAGTAAAGAAGTCATTTGTATCACAATCATATATTTTACAATATAGAGTGTCATCCACAATTTCATATTTTTGATTTCTTTTGTCACAAATTTCTACAAAAATATCTTTTTCTTTATCTATTTTAATTGGCACTAAAATATCTAAAACATCTTTATTATATGGTTTAACCTTAGCAATATATTTTACATAGTTTATAAATTCTTCAAAAACTGGATTTGTATCTATTTCTGATAACGAAAAATTTAAGAATCTAATATCTGTGCCCCTTGCTATTACTTCATTCAATAGGGTATTAAATACATTAATAGAATATTCTACATTATCAACAGTTTCTTTCTTGAGTATAAATTCAACTTCCGAAAAAACCATTTTAAAATAACTTAAGCTATTTCTTTTGCGAACATCAAGCAAAAATCCAAACAGTTCTTTTTTGCTTATTTTGCTAGAATCTAAATAATCTTTTAATTTAGCTAAAAGAGCACCATAAACGGCTGGTTGTTTTTCTTTAAATAATGTGTCTTTTATTAAATAATTATAAAAATTTTTAATTAAAGCATTACTGTAATCATTTATATTTTTTTCTATATTAAGCGACAAGTTTTTAATGACCTCGCTAATGCATAAATAGAAACAGTTATTATCAGGAATATCAAGATAAGTTGCCTTAAGATTAAGTTTTGACAATAAAAAGTTTTTAAATAAATATTCAGAATCTGTATATCTTTTATCCATAAAATACCTCACAATTTAATAATACCATATTTTGATTTAAATTTAAAGGCCTAAAATAAAAAAAGAGAAGAAGTTTTTTACTTCTTCTCGTGGGTTTTATTGATTGGATTGCAAATGGGTGTAAACTTCATTTGCTGATAGATTGGAAAAGTTGCCATTGGATTCGGCGAAGTTCTTTAAGTCGGTGGCAAGAATAAAGGCAATTCGCTTTATTTGCTTTTGACTTAATTTTGTTTTGCCTTGCCTTAATACTTTAGTATTAAGGTTGAATGTGGCTGTATTTTCTGGTATATCTTCACAATCAATAAAACATTGTGTGTCAATAAGTTTTTGCATCTCATATTTTTACAATTATGAGAATATGCTTGTGCCTTATTGACTTTAACCCAATGCTCTATTTGGAGCAACAATAGTATAGCATAAAACATCTTCAAAAACCATAATTTCTACAAAAAAAGACAAGTGGGTTTCCCACTTGGTCTAGAAAGGGAGTGCATGCAAATTTGCATTCAGCGACTTTTGAAAAGTGAATACATCAAAAGTGCTGATTTTTAGGGCTTTTAGACCAAAAAATATGGCAAAATGTATGCAACTCTTATCCTGCTTACTAAAATAATTTAAGAAAATATTAAAAATTAGCGGATTTTTCAATTTGTTTATGTTATAATATTCTTAGTTTTAGAAAAGGAGTAGAAATGGATAAATTTAAAGTCATAGATTTATTTTGTGGTATCGGTGGTTTTTCTTACGGGTTTAGTATGACTGAAAATTTTGAAGTTGTACTCGGAGCAGATATTTGGGATATTGCCCTTAACACATTTAAAGAAAATCATTCGGGAACAGAATTACTTAATGAAGATTTGACAAAATTGCCAGATGATTATTGGGATAAATATAAAGATAAAGTTGATGTAATAATTGCTGGTCCACCTTGTCAGGGATTTAGCATGATAGGACAACGGAAGAAAGACGATAAAAGAAATTCGTTATTTGAAGAAGTTGTTCGTGTTACAAAAATTACCAATCCTAAAATTGTTGTTATTGAAAATGTTGTTGGACTACTATCTATGACAACACAAGACGGAAAAGATGTTAAAGAACTAATTATAGAAGAATTTAATAATTTGGGTTATAATGTTAAATATAAGGTTTTAAATGCTGCTGATTATGGTGTTCCTCAACAAAGAAAAAGAGTTATTTTTATAATCACTAAACCGGATTTTAATGTGGAATATCCAGAGCCAAAATATACTGAAGAAAATTATATAACTGTTGGTCAAGCAATTGGAAATGTTGACCCTAACGGAGATGAATATTTAGAACCAGATTGTGAATTTCAAAAACAAATGGCTGGAAGAAAAGATATTTGCAACCATGTGAGAAGGCAATCAAATGAATTAGTTACAAAAAGAATGTCATTTATTCCACAAGGTGGAAATTGGCAAGATATACCAAAAGAGCTTGGAACTGGTGGTGGAACTTATAGTAACGCATATAAAAGGCTTGACCCTAAAAAACCATCTGTTACAATTAAGCATGCTGCAAAAGCAATGATAATTCACCCAACTGAAAATAGAATATTAACCGTTAGAGAATGTGCTAGATTACAGTCATTTGACGATAATTTTGTTTTAACAGGAAATGGTTCAGACCAACACCAACAATTGGCAAATGCAGTTCCACCATTACTTGGAAAAGCAATTGCAGAAGAAATTTATAAAGGATTAAAAGATAAGAAAAATGTATAAACAATTAACCTTATGGGATACAGCGAGTTTGTGCAGTGACAATAAGTTTAAGTTTATAGACCTATTCTGTGGAATGGGTGGCTTTCGTATAGCTTTTGAACGAAACAATTGCGATTGTGTGTTTAGTTCAGATATAGACCTTTTTGCACAAAAAACTTATGCTGCAAATTTTAATGAAGTGCCTTTTGGCGATATAACAAAAATAGATGAAAAAGATATTCCAAATCACGATATAATTTGTGCTGGTTTTCCTTGCCAATCTTTCTCAATAGCAGGAAAGCGACTTGGATTTAATGATACCCGTGGCACGTTATTCTTTGATGTTGCAAGAATAATAAAAGAAAAACAACCAAAAGCATTTATACTTGAAAATGTTAAGGGAATAACAAATCACGACAATGGAAATACCTTACAAACAATATTAAACACATTGTCTGACTTGGGTTATGATTTTAAATACAAAGTATTAAATGCAAAAGATTACAATGTTCCACAACATAGAGAAAGGTGGTATTGTATTGGTTTTAGAAAGGATTTAAATATAAGTATTGATAATTTTTGTTTTCCAGAACCACAAGAGTTTACAAATAAACTTGAAAATTTAATAGATAGTTTTGCCGAAGATAATTATTATATTTCTGACACTTGTGATAATAATATTAAAAAATATGTAAAAGAAAAATCCATCAATGTGAAAAATGATACTTTGGCTTATGAAGTTAGAGCTTCAAGATGTCAATTTAAAAATGATGGAATTTCTCCTTGTTTAACTGCAAAAATGGGAACGGGTGGAAATAATGTTCCTATTGTTATTGAGCAACAAAGAAGATTAACAGAAAGAGAATGCTTAAGAATTATGGGTTATCCAGAAACATATAAAATAAATAAAGGTGCTCAAACTTATAAGCAAATTGGTAATAGTGTTGTTGTTCCAATAATAACATTACTTGCTAATGAAATTGTTAGAATATTAAAAAAGGAAGATTAGTTTTAATCTTCCTTTTTTGGTTTTAATACAATTGTATAATCTCCATGACTTCTGCCAGAACCTGTTGTTACCGTAAATGGTATATAAGTTAATTTCTCTAATTTTCCATGAGAGAATAAATACCACGCAGAATAAGGTTCATCATAAATTGGATAACCATTGAATATTTTTTGTTGCAATTCTGAAGAACTATTAATTCTTTCTGTAATTTTATTATTACAGAAAGTTTTTATTTGTTGACAAATTTCTTTATTTGAAATTAAATCATTTGTGTCGTTTACACAATCAAAATAATTTTTCATATTTTCAAGTGTTGTATTCCAACCAATAACAAGTTCTTTGTTTTTTATTAGTTCGGTATCTCTCATGCAAAACAAACTTGCACCAGCACCTAGCTCATAATTACCAAACAAAGAATTAAAACTGTTTGGACCTGTTTTTAATATTTGATATTTATCAGAATCTGACATTTTTATAGAGATTCCAGATTTTTTAATGATTGTATAGTTAAGACTTTGAATGTTTTTTTCATTAAGGTAATAATCGTTTTCTTGTAAAATGTTTATTATTTTTTCATCTTCAGAATAAATAGCATAACAATCTGAACGAGTTTTTGTAATTTTGCCACTTAATCTTGATAATTGATTAGTTGTTACTCTAACCATATAAACATTGTCTAAAGCATAGTTAATATCATCTGTAAAAATAGAGAAATTTATATTTTGTCTATCTTTATTAAATGCTTTAACAAACTCTATTTCTTGAATATCTCCCTCAAAAGTTCCTCTATTAGTTGCCATTGTTATTTCTTCTCCTAGTAATAATGTTGATACAATTGGTCATTGAACCCCATTTAACTTGCATAACATATCTTCTTTCTGGGTGTGAAGCAGTTCTAAATTGGTCTCTTGTCCATGGTTGATATGTAAGTTCAGAAAATCTAATGCCAGACATTTCAGAAACATTAGCATTATCTATTAAATAATCAATAATTTCTTCACGATTGGCATAAACACCACTATCAACTGAACCATGATAAATGGCATCAACAATAATTGGATTTCTAAAAACACCAGCAAAAAGAACTCTATAAAGAATTTCAATTAAGGTGTCTGGAGAATTTAACTCTGTGTTGACTGAAAGAATTTTTCTTTGATATTTTGTTTTGATATCAGAAGTTGATAACCTGGTTTCACCTTTACCATCTAATGTATCATCACCATAATGATATAGTTTTAGATGATTAACTGTTTCTTTTGATACATTTATATCTTCAAGAAATTTGCAAAAATCTTTAAAAGGTTCTTGGTGAACGCTATTACCAGAACCTTCTTTAACACTAATAAGCTTTATTTCACCACCTATTTTAATCCAGATGTCTGGCTTTGGATTCTTGCCTTCAATTTTCTGTGTTAAGTCAGAAAATATGATTTCATTACTTGAAATTTGCCTTTTAAAAAGAAAAGATAAGAAATCTTGCATATTTTCATTTAAATTAGAAAATTTTTTATTGTTTAAATAATTTGCAATATGTTCTTCATTTGAAAAACCGTGACGATTACTACTCATAAAATAATCCCCCTACGGGCATTATAGCAAAAATATGAAAAATATACCAATATTTTTGAACAAAATAGCGGACAAATGAAAAATAGCATGGTATAATAGCCAAAAGGAGAAATTGTATGACACCAGAAAAATTTATAAAAGAGGCTTATAAACAAAAAATAGAAAATAATCAAAATTGGAGCAAAATGGCAAAAGAGTATTTGAAAAAGTGTGTTGACGATTCTAAAACTTGGCAAGAGTTGGCAAATGTAGTTGCTGTTTGTGCTTCATTACAAGATATAAATATGTAAAGAATTAGGAGAGTAAATTATGATAAAAGCTGTTATATATGCAAGATATTCAAGTTCTAGTCAGACTGAGCAAAGTATTGAAGGTCAAGTTCGTGTTTGTAGAGAGTTTGCTGAAAGAAACGGATATGTGATTGTTAGCGAGTATATTGATAGAGCAAAGACAGGAACAAATGACAATCGTCCTGCTTTTCAACAAATGCTATATGACAGCAAGCAAAAAACTTTTGAAGCTGTGTTGGTTTACAAATTAGACAGATTTGCAAGAAATAGATATGATAGTGCTATTAACACTTTGGCTTTACATAACAATGGTGTTAAGGTGGTTTCTGCAACTGAAAATATTTCAGATAAACCAGAAGGCAGATTGGTTGAAAATGTTATTATTGGTGTTAATGAATATTATTCTGCTGAACTATCTCAAAAGGTTAAGCGTGGGCTTAAAGAAAGTAGAATTAAAGGTCAATTCACAGGTGGTAGAACTCCTTATGGGTATAATGTTGAAAATCTTAAATTAAGTATTAACGAAACACAAGCCAATATTGTTAGACTTATGTTTGATGAATATTTGTCTGGCAAGAAGATTAAAGATATTGTTGTTATGCTTAAAGACAAAGGCATTAAAAATGGTTATGGCAAAGATTGGAGTATTAACTCTGTTTCAAGAGTTTTAAGAAATGAAAATTACAAAGGTGTTGTTTATGCAGATGACACAGTTTATACAAATATCTATCCAGCAATCGTAAGTGAAGAAGTGTTTGATGAAGTAAATGCACGATTAAAGGTGTCAAAAAGGACTTCTGCTCATCATAAGACCGAAGTTAACTATCTTCTTAGTGGAAAGCTTATTTGTGGCAAATGTGGTGGTTTAATGACTGGAGATAGTGGCAAAGGCAAGCTTGGAACAATCTATAACTACTATAAATGTTTTACAAAGAAGAAAAACAAAGCCAAATGTGATAAAAAATCTATTCCACAACAATACATAGAAGATATTGTTTTACAAGCAACTCAAAACTTTTTGCAAAGTGCAAATTTAAAAGCAATAGCAAAAGAAACTTCAAATAGTTATAACAAGTTTATTGAGAAAGATTTAATATTAGAAAACTTAAACAAAGAATTGCAAGAGAATAACAAAAAGCTTGCGAACCTTTTGCGTGCCCTTGAAAATGGAATATTTAACGACACTACAAACGATAGAATGAGAGAACTTGAAATTGCAAATAAAGAACTAAAAGAAAAAATCATTAGCAGAGAAATGCTAACGATTAAACCACTTGATGAAAATCTTGTTTATGCTTATTTATGTTCTTTCAAGGATTTGGATTATTCACTTAACAATGCAAAACAAAGACTAATTGATATGTTTGTTAATCGTGTTGTTCTATTTGATGATGAGTGCTTTATTTACTTTAATATAAGTGATGATAAAGGCACACAATTAAAGTTAAGCGAACAACCAGATTTTGAGCAAGAAACTGAATTTTTGGCAAAAAAAGAACAACCCGAACATAAGTGTTCGGATTGTTATCACTTGGCGGAGAGTTAGGGATTCGAACCCCAGGAGGCTTTCACCTCAACGGTTTTCAAGACCGCCGCTTTCGACCGCTCAGCCAACTCTCCATATATATGTGTAAACTGATTACTCATTTAGTTTAACACATTTAAATATAAATTTCAACTATTTTTTAAAAGATTTTTTAAAAAGGTAAAAAAGCGTTTCCACAAAAGAAGGTTTATTCAATTTTTCGACAAAAATAGCCTATTCGACAAATTAACCTAAAATTAGAAAAAATAATTTGTATAATATTGTAAATATCGTTTTGAGCATAAAAGGCAACTATGATATAATTTGATTACGTTTGTGAAATGGCTGACTTTCAAAGACGAAACGGACTTGACTTGTTTTGCAAATATAATATTGCTTGTATATATATCAATCTTAATATCAAAGAGTTCAACTTTTGTTGTACAAGGTTTTTTATTGAAAAAAATAATGTTGGGTTTTAAAAGGAGGATAGGTTTGTGAGTGATAAGGAGTTAACTGATATGAGAGGTGTAATCAAACTGGCATTAATAAAAATCGGTATAAGATGTGATTTGATTGGTTTTAGCTATTTATGTTATGCGATAGAATTAGTGATAAACAATCCAGCACTAATACACAACTTATGTAAAGGACTTTATTGTGAAGTTAGCAGAAAGTTTATGCTTGACAATGAAAGTTGTGTGGAAAGAAGCATTAGGCATGCAATAGAAAACACTTACATAAACAAAAGTTTTTCAGGGCTAAACAAAATGTTTAAAACAGATTTGTATGATTTAGATGGAAAGCCAACGGCAGGCGAGCTGATAAGACTTGTTGCAGAATATTATAATCTTGGTTTGTATAAAGAAGCGTAGAAATCCACAATGAAGACTGTGGGTTTTTATTTTTTTGCTAACATTATTTTTTTATCAAGAATAAAATATTGTTAATTGCAAATAATGGATTTGGAGGATATTATATGAAATTTAACCCATTTTTAGAAAAGCCAAAGAAGTTAGAGGCGTGCATTATGTCTTGGAAAGACCTTGCGCCAAAACCATATGATAAATTTGAGGTAGATCCATATACGAGAGTTAGATGTATTTTAATGAACGGAAATGAATATGAAGCAGTAGGATTTAGTCACCACTTTCAAAGACATTCTGACGATAATGATTTGAGAAGAATGTTGGCCATGGTCAGAAGAAATGAGCAACAACAACAAAAATTGATTTCTGCATTAAAACCTGTTGAAGAAAACTTGCTTGAAACAACCATTGGTTACGAACAGCTTGCAGTTGATTTAACAGCTTTCTTTGCACAAAGCGTCAAGGATAAAAATGTAAAAGCGGCACTTGATTTTGCGCTGCTTGAAGATTTTGACCATTTATATCGTTATGCAAATTTGCTTGAAAGTGATATGGGGGCAAAAGCAGAGGATTATGTTGGAAATTATACTGAGATAACCCCAGGAAGACCAACAATTTCCCACCATCGTCATCCTTATGATACTATTAAGGAGCCTATTTCAAACAAAAAAGCAGATCCGTTTACTCAATGTGTTGTAAATATTATCACTACAGCAGAACAACAAACAATGAATTATTATATGAATATTGGAGCCTTTTATAAAAATCAAAAGGGTAGAGAATTGTACACTGAAATAGGAATGGTAGAAGAAGATCACGTTTCGCAATATGGCAGTTTGATTGATCCTAACCCTAGTTGGTTTGAAATGTGTTTGATGCACGAGTATATTGAATGTTATTTGTATTATTCTATGATGTGTGACGAAACAGACAAAAATATAAAGAAGCTATGGGAAATGTTGCTAGAACAAGAAATCGCCCACCTGCATGCCTCAAACGAGAATTTAAGAAAGTATGAGGGAAAAGATTGGCAAGAAGTTTTGCTTCAAGGAGAATTTCCAGAACTTGTAACGTTTAAGTCAAACATTGACTATGTGAGAAAAGTTTTAAAAAGCACGGTTGAAAATACTGGTGATAGAGAGTGGTATATCAACATCAATGATTTGGACGATGACGCAAACTTCTTTAAATATCAAAACAAGGTTAATAAATGTCCTGACGACGAAGCTGGACACAAAGTGATTGAAGATCATATCAATCGATTTGGTGAAGACTATCGTTATGAAACAAAAGAAAACCCTGTCAAAGAATTGCAGGACAGAACAAAAGACAATAATACGCTTGGAAGAGTAAAGTCAAAATAAAAGAAAAAGCCACGAACGCTCGTGGTCTTTTTTATCCATTTGCTATACAGAATTTTTTGTATGCATCCATAATTTTTTGTGTAACTTCTTCAGGGGTTTTGTTTAGACTGCTAATCACATAGTCAAAGTTTGAAAGGTTTGTTAAGTCTACATTGTAAATCTTTTTGTATCTTTCATTTTCAAGGTCGCGACGAGATTTTAAAGTGCGCATAGCTTCGTTTAAATCTTTGTATTGTTCTTTTCCTGTACGATCTGAGTTTGCAAGTCTTCTTGCCATCTCTTCGTCGTTCAAGTCTACAAAAACTTTAAATGATTTTGGAACAAAATGCCAAGCAAGACGGCTGTCAAAAACTACTTTTTGTCCCTCCAATTCTTTTCCAAGTTTCGCTGATTGTTCGTCAACCAGATAATCATATTCGGGATTTTTTAAGCAGAGAGCATTAAACTCCTCTGTGCTGATTCCTCGTTTTGCAGCCTCAGCTTTAAACATATCTCCTACGCCGATTCTTTTAAAACCATATTTTTCAGCAATCAATCTAGAGATTGTAGATTTTCCACTGCAAGGTTTTCCAGTAATTGTAATAATCATTTTTCTCTCCTTGTCTTGATTTTACCACAACACACTTTTAAACCCAAACAAAAATCTAAGATTAAGTTAAAATTATAAAAAATAGGTTGTTATTTTTGTTGAAATGTGTTAAAGTAATTTAGAAAAAGGAGAAAGAAAAATGCGTTCATGTGAATCTACTGGAAAGAATATAGAACAAGCAATCCAAAATGCTTTGTTGGAGCTTAAAGCTCCTAGAGAAGATGTTGATATCAAGATTTTGAGTGAAGGAGGGTTTCTTAAAAAAGCAAAGGTTTTGGTTTCAATATCTGAAGATGCTCTTCAGAAATATGAAAAGAGAGACGAATTGAAGAAAAAGCTGAATGAAGTTGACGACGAAGATTTTGCAGAGGCTTTTATAAAAAACAAAATCGAAAAAGTTGAAGAATCAAAAGCAGAAGAACCTAAAACTGAAGATGTTGTTTCTGAAGTTCAAACAGTTGAAAAAGAGGAAAGTCAAGCCAAAGAAAAGATTTCGGCAGAAGAATTTATTGATGGCTTTTTGACGGCCCTTGATTTGTCAGCAGAAACAGAAAAAACAGAAGAAGAAAAGTTTGTGACTTACAATCTTAAAGGTGAAAATTTAAATGACTTGATTGGTTATCACGGAGAATGTATGTTGGCCCTTTCTTATGTTATGAATTCTGTATGTAAATCAGAAGATAGAAAAAAGATTGTTTTGGATATTGAAAGTTATCGTGAAAGAAGAAAGGAGGCATTGATAGAGCTCGCGAAGAGAGTGGCTGGAAAAGTTGCAAAATCTGGAAGATATTACAAACTCGAACCTATGGATGCAAGCGAAAGAAAAATTATTCATACTGCATTACAAGACGACGATAGGGTTACTACTTTGAGTAAGGGCGAAGAGCCACATAGATACTTGATAGTATTTCCAAAAGAATATAAAGACTAAAAATAAACCACGGATTATTTTCTGTGGTTTTTTTTGTTAAGAGTTTGATTATGCAGAGAATGTTGTTCATTAAATTAAGGTAATGATTTTTATCAAAAATTATACGGCAATAGAAGAATCTGTCAATAGCAATCTCTTGATTTTTTTTGGATTGAGGTGCTATAATATCAATATGGAAACAATTGTAGGAATTTCAACGCCTCTTGGAAAAGGAGCTATTTCAATAGTAAGAATGACTGGAAAAAAAGCGCTTGATATTGCACTTAAGTTTTTTACCTCAAAAAACTTAAATAAGGAGATTGTTAAACCTCGTTATATGTATTTTGGAAGAATATCTTTAGAGCAAGGCCTTGAAGAGTGTTTGATGGTTTATTTTAAAGCCCCTTTCTCATTTACTGGAGAAGACATAGTTGAGTTTCAGGTGCACGGTGGGGTTTTGTTGGCTCAAAAAGTTATGGAAAAATGTTTGGCTTGTGGAGCAAAGCTTGCCGAAGCTGGAGAGTTTTCAAAGCGAGCTTTCTTAAATGGAAAAATTACATTAGATAAAGCCGAAGCTATTATTGGAGAAATTAATGCTGAAACTGAAGGAGAGCTTAAAAGTAGTTTACAGATTACAAATGGGAAACTTGCTGAGAAGGTTTTGCAAGAACAAGAAAAACTCAAATATCTACTTGCAGAGATTGAAGTTGGAATGGATTATCCAGACGAGGTTGAAGAACTTAATTTAAAGTTCAATGTTTTTGATAGGTTGAAAGAGATTCAGGAAGAAAACGCTAAAATTTTGAAAGTCTCAGAAAGTGCTAGTTATCTTAAAAATGGGATAAAGGTCGCTATTGTTGGAAAAACTAATGTTGGTAAAAGCAGCTTAATGAATGCCCTTCTTGGCGAAGATAGGGCGATTGTTACAGACATTCAAGGGACGACTAGAGACAGCGTAACTGAAAGTTTTTTGCATAATGGTATAAAAATAAACCTTATTGATACTGCAGGAATAAGACAAACCGAAGATGTTGTTGAAAGTATCGGGATTGAGAAAAGTAAGCATGCTCTAAATCATTGCGACATTGTCTTATTTGTATTAGATGGAAGTCAAGAGTTTTTGGAAGAGGACAAGCAGATTTATAAGTTGATAAAAGAAAAGGCTCATATTGTAGTTGTAAACAAAATTGACAAGCTTAGAAAACTTAAAGGCTTTGAAAACGAAATTGAGGTTTCTGCAATAGAAAGCAAGAACATTGAAAGGCTTAAGAATTGTATTGTAGAAAAGGTCTTAAAAGAAGAAATCGACTTTAATTCTGTTGTTTTGACAAATGAAAGACAACTTGCGATTTTGAAAGAAGCTCAAGATATAATTGCAGAGGTTCTTTCTAAAAAAGATGAAACTTTAGATGTGTTGTCAATGCTAATTAAGGCTTTGTGGCAAACGTTAGGAAAAATTACGGGAAATACAGAAAACGAAGATATTATTGATTTGATATTTTCAAAATTTTGCTTGGGGAAATAAAATGAAAGAAGAATTTTTTGATTCGATAGTTATCGGAGCTGGTCACGCTGGCTGTGAGGCAGCTTTAGCTTTGGCTCGTACGGGAAACAAAACTTTGTTGTTGACTATCAGTCTTGATGCGATTGGATTTTTGGCTTGCAATCCATCCATAGGTGGAACAGCAAAAGGTCAGCTGGTAGCTGAAGTAGATGCTTTGGGTGGCGAAATGGGGGTTGTTGCCGACAAAACGGCGATACAAATAAGAATGTTAAACAAGGGCAAAGGTCCAGCCGTTCAAAGTTTGAGGGCGCAAATTGATAAAAATGAATATCATTCACAAATGAAAAAGTCTTTGGAAGATGAACAGAATTTGTTTGTAAGACAAGGCGAAGCAATTTCAATTGAGCTAGAGGGTGATTATAAAAAAGTAACAACGCATTTGGGTTTGGTATATAAAGCAAAAAGTGTTGTGTTTGCAACAGGGGTATATTTAAAGAGCGAGATCATAATAGGAGAAAGTAGAGAATTTGTTGGGCCAAATGGTTTTAAAAATAGTAGTAAACTTTCTGAAAGTTTGTTAGATCTTGGCATAAAGCTGTTGAGGTTCAAAACAGGAACTCCAGTGAGATTACATGCAAGAAGTGTAGATTATTCTGTTATGGAACTTCAAGAAGGAGACGAAGATATTGCACCGTTTTCTTATTTAACAGAAGAGAAGGTTAAAAACAAGTCTGTATGCTATTTGACTTATACAACAAAAGAAACGCACGAGATTATAAAAAACAATCTCGATAAAGCTCCTGCAATCTCTGGAGAGATAAAAGGTGTTGGTCCAAGATATTGTCCTTCTATAGAAACAAAAGTTGTAAGATTTGCAGATAAAGAAAGACATCAATTGTTTTTAGAGCCAGAAGCTTTGGATACTCAGGAGCTGTATTTGCAAGGTTTTAGCACATCAATGCCTGCTGATATTCAGTATGATATGGTAAGATCGGTAATTGGCTTGCAAGAGGCTGAGATTATGAGAGATGCGTATGCGATTGAATATGATTGTATCGAACCAACACAGCTTAGTCCAACTCTAGAATTGAAAAACATAAAAGGCCTTTTCTTTGCAGGTCAAATCAATGGTACGAGTGGTTATGAGGAAGCTGCTGCGCAAGGGATTGTTGCAGGTATTAACGCAAGTCTTTATAATCAAAATAAAGAGCAGTTGGTCTTGAAAAGAAGCGATGGCTATATTGGAGTTTTGATTGACGATATTGTTACAAAAGGAACTAATGAGCCTTACAGAATGATGACTAGTCGAGCAGAGTATCGTTTACTTTTGAGGCAGGATAATGCAGACGTACGTTTGACCGAAATTGGAAGAAGAGTTGGTCTTGTTAGTGACGTTCGTTATCAAAGATATTTAAAAAAGCAAGAAAGGCTTAAGGCGATAGAGTTGCAATTGGAACAAAAAATCAAGCTGGATTCAGAACTTGTTGATTTTTTTGTAACCAATGGCGAAACAGCACCTAGAGAAAGCTTGAAACTTAGAGATATGATGCGAAGAAACAATATTGATATTTACAAGATTTCAGAAAAATATGATATGTTTAAAAATGAACCTAAAGATTTGTTGGACGTAGTAAATACCAAAATTAAATATGAAGGGTATCTTAAACAACAGCAAGAAGAGGTAGATAGAATGTTGGCTAACGAAGAAATAGTGATTCCAGAAGGGTTTGATTATTTGTCTGTAAAAGGAATAAGGCAAGAAGCTATTGAAAAATTAAACGAGATAAAGCCGTTAAATCTCGGGCAGGCATCAAGAATCTCAGGAGTGTCTCCTGCCGATATTTCAGTTTTGTCAATACTAATTAAAAGAAAGTGATTATGGAAGAAATAAAGGAATTGTTTAATAGTTTTGGGATTGTTCTGTCAGATTTGCAACGTAATAAATTTGACAAATATTTTCATATGCTGGTCGAGACCAATAAAAATATTAATCTTACAACGATAACAGAAGAAAAAGAAGTGTGGGTAAAACATTTTCTAGATAGTTTGTTGCCTTTAGATTATTTTTCTCAAAATGCAACAGTAGTAGATGTGGGAACGGGTGCAGGTTTTCCGGGGTTGCCACTTAAGATTGTGAGAAGTGATTTGAAGGTTACGTTGGTCGACAGTCTCAACAAAAGAATAAATTTTTTGAAAGAGGTTGTTTCTCAGTTAAACCTTTCTGAGGTAAATGCAGTTCATTCTAGGGCAGAGGATTTTGCAAAAGGGAATAGAGAGGTTTTTGACTTTGCTGTCGCCAGGGCTGTTGCTCCATTAAACATATTGCTCGAATATCTGATTCCTATGATAAAGGTTGGGGGCAAAGCGATCATTTATAAATCTTCAAAATTAGAAGAAGAATTATCTATGTCTAAGCAGGCTATAAATATTTTGGGTGTAAAAGTTTTGAAAGTAAAAAACTATAAAGTAAATTCTGATATGGAAAGAAATGTTTTGATTGTGCAAAAAGTAAAAACAACACCATTAAAGTATCCAAGAGATAAAAACAAACCAAGATTGATGCCTCTTTAGCGAAAAAGATTTTAACAATTAAAAAAAATAAGCAAAAATGTAATAAATTTGCTTATTTTTCTTTATTTTTCTTTATTTTTTTTGTATAATTTGAAAAAGGAAATTGTTTATGGGAAAAATTATTGCTTTTGCAAATCAAAAAGGTGGCGTTGGAAAAACTACAACTTGTATTAATGTTGCTACGTATATGGCTTTAATGGGAAAAAGGGTTTTAATTTTGGATATTGATCCTCAAGGAAATGCCACAAGTGCAGTTGGAATTGCAAAAACCAAAGATTTGAAGACGGTCTATGATTTGATTGGTGGGGAAAGTGCGTATGACGAAGTGATCAAGTCTACGATTATAGACAATCTTTATATTATTCCATCAACCGTAGATTTGGCAGGCGCAGAAGTCGAACTTATTCAAATTCCACAAAGAGAAAAGGTAATAAAGAGGATTTTAGACGAAATTAAAGAGAGTTACGACTTTATTTTGATAGACTGTCCGCCTTCATTGGCTTTAATTACGGTTAATGCCCTTACGGCTGCAGACAGTGTGTTGATCCCTATTCAATGTGAATTCTTTGCATTGGAAGGTTTGACTCAGCTTATGAACACGATTAAATTGATTCGATATCATTTAAACCCAGAATTGGATATTGAAGGGGTTGTAATGACAATGAAGGACAAGCGATACAATCTTACTAATCAGGTGAGTAACGAAATTATTAAATTCTTTAACAAGAAAGTGTATTTGACTACCATACCGAGAAATATCAGGTTGGCCGAGGCACCAAGCCATGGTTTGCCGGTTGCTTTGTATGACGCAAATTCAAAAGGAGCAGAGGCATACTTGAGTTTGGCCGAAGAGATTATGAAGAGAAACAAAACGCCTTTTACTAAGATTTCAAAGGTGAAGAAAATAAAGTTTAAAGGAGATAAAAATGAGCAATAAGGGTTTAGGTAGAGGGTTGGAAGCTTTGTTTGGTGTGTTTGACGAAGATAAAAGTTATAATAATATAACTAAACAGCCTCAAGAAAAAACAGGGGTTTTAGAAATTGAGATTGACAAAATTAGACCAAATCCAAATCAGCCTAGAAAAAATTTCGATCAAGAAGCTTTGAAAGAATTGGCAGCTTCTATAAAGATTCATGGTATAGTACAGCCGATTGTTTTGAATAAACAATCCGATGGGTCTTATTTAATAATTGCAGGAGAAAGAAGGTGGAGAGCTGCGAATATATGTGGTCTTAAAACTGTCCCTGCAGTGATCAAAACTTATACTGAAAAGCAAGTCAAAGAAATAAGTATAATTGAGAACCTGCAAAGGGAAGATTTAAATCCGGTTGAAGCAGCAAAAGCGATTAAAGAACTGATGGAAGAATATGGACTTACTCAAGAAGTTGTTGCGGAAAGAATTGGAAAAAGCAGATCTAATATTGCAAACACTCTGAGATTGTTAAATCTTTATCCAGATGTATTAGAAATGGTGGAGCAAGGAAAGCTGTCTGCTGGTCACGCAAGATGTTTGGTTGTGATTGAGGACTCTAAAGAACAAATTAGGTTGGCGCAACAGACAGTTGCCAAAAATTTAAGCGTTAGAGACTTGGAAAAATCGGTAAAAGGTCTTTTGAATCCGGCTAAGAAAATTGTGATTAAAGAAGAACAGTCTTTGGAGCTTAAAGAGCTTATCAATCAAATGCAAAAAACTTTCGCTACAAAGGTGTCGGCAATTGGAAATGATTCAAAAGGTAGGATCTATATTGATTATTACAGCAGGGACGATTTGGACAGAATTGCAGAGTTGCTTGAGCTTTTAAACAAAAAAGAAATGACGTTGCAAGATCTTCAAAACTATAATAAAAGAAATAAAAACTAAAAAATGTTTCACGTGAAACATTTTTTTATTGTAAAAAGTCGTGCGCTATGAATGCAAAATGATGTATTTCGACGAACGAAGGATTGTTTAAGTGGCTTTTCTAATATTTCAATGATAACGGTCTTGCAAATTGTTTCACGTGAAACATTTAATGCAAGAGTTTTAGCGTTTATATAAATCGTTAGTCAAAATCGGTTTGGAGAGTTTAGATGGTTGTTTGAATGTTTCACGTGAAACAATAAGGTTGAGAAAAGTCAAATTTAAACTTTGTTTAACTAATTGACAAGGGGTTGAATTACATTATATAATGTAAATGTACTATAGGAGGTAAAAATGAAAGAGTTAAAAGGTACAAAAACTGAGAAAAATCTAATGGAAGCATTTGCTGGAGAGAGTCAAGCGAGAAATAAATACACTTACTATGCTTCAAAAGCAAAAAAAGATGGATATGAACAAATTGCAGCAATCTTTACAGAAACAGCCGACAATGAAAAAGAGCATGCGAAAATGTGGTTTAAAGAACTTCATGGTGGGGCTGTTCCAGAAACCTATGAAAATCTTTTAGATGCTGCAGCTGGTGAAAGAGGCGAATGGACCGAAATGTATAAGAGAATGGCTGAAGAAGCGAGAGAAGAAGGCTTTGAAGCTATAGCAAGAAAATTTGAAGGCGTGGCAGCAATTGAAAAGCGTCATGAAGAAAGATATAATAAATTGGCAGAGGTTTTAAAAGAAGGAAAGGTGTTTAAGAAGACTGAAAAGGTTATGTGGATTTGTAGAAACTGTGGGCATATCCACGTAGGAGACAGCGCCCCTGAAGTTTGTCCAGTATGTGTTCACCCAAAAGCATACTTTCAAGTTTTCAACGAAAACTTCTAATGCAAAGTTATATTAATATAACCAATTAAATTTATAAAAATAGAGCATAATAAACTTGACAAAGTCAATAATTATGTGGTAAGATGCTATCACATATGGATCTATGCTCTATATATTGGAGAGATACTCAAGAGGTCGAAGAGGCTCCCCTGCTAAGGGAGTAGGGTTGTAACAGGCCGCGAGGGTTCGAATCCCTCTCTCTCCGCCAAAGGCAATCGCATTCTAACAGTATTGTTGGAGTGCGATTTTTCTATTTCTGCATTAAAGGTGTTGCAGGATTTGTTGTTCCAACCCAAAAAATTCAATATACTCAAACTCATTACTTAAAACAGAAAAGAAATGAATTTGGAGATTTTTGTAAATGATACCAAGCACTTCAATATATATCTTATATCGAATCTTCTTTTATATTTGCATTATGAACTAAAAATTATTTAAGGTTTTTTTTAATACTTTAAAAAAATCAATACATTTTTAAAATGTTTGTGCTATACTAAAAATATCATATAGAATAAATGTAAATTATAGGAGGTTTTATGAAGAAGAAATTTCTGAGTTTTATTTTGGCAATTTGCTTAATTATTCCTTGTGCATTTGCGCTATCTGCTTGTGGTAAAGATGATGATAAATTAACCAAAGCTCAATATCTAGCAATGTTTAATAGCGTTTCAACTGCTTGTGCAAATTATATTGCTAGTGCTGAACCTGAAGCCCAAGTTCTTGCAGTAAGTTATAATATAAACGATAATGACTATGAAGAAGTTGATAACGAAGAAGCAATGGTTGATATGATAAAAGCAAATGTTGCATTTATTTATTTAATTGAAAATATTTATAGCAGAGATGACTATGTTGTAAACAATGGTATTGACGAATATATTGTAAGAACATTAGATTGGACAGCAAAAGCAAGAATGAAAGTCGAATATAATAAATCTACAAACATAACTACAACAACGATTTATTGGACTTATGGAAATAATATTCAATACTTTGTATTTGATATTGATTATAATTATAAGACCGAAAAATTAAACTCTTTCACAATTACTGGTTGTACTGGAACAGATATGAGTATTGAGTTTGAAACTAAAAAAATTAAATTTAACAACAATAAAATCTATTTATTAGATGAAAATGTTGAATATTATGATGAATTTAAAACTGATGTAAAAAATGATATGCTAGCATTTAGAACATTTAATAAAGCAACCGCTGATTTACCTGACTATTCAGTAGAATATGCTGACGCTTGTGTGAAAGCAGGAATATAGGAGGAATAATTATATGAAAAAGAAATTATTGAGTTTTATATTTGCATTATGTTTAATAATCCCTTGTGGAATTATGTTATCTGCCTGTGGTAAAGACCCAGACGAACCATCACCAGAAAATGCTGTTGCAGTTACAATTGATTTTTCAATGCGTGATGATATTACATTTAGTGACCTTTGGGATATTGATGAACAAACAAACACATACACTATAACCTATGGAGATGGTTCTTGGTCAGATGAATTGTTTGAAGTTGTTGCCACAACAGAAGATGGCAATACAAGAACATTACAAAAAGCAACGGAGCAAAATCCTGCTGGTTATAAAATCGCCACCAACATACCAGACCAATCAACTTGGACTAGCGCATATATTCCTGCCGGAACTTATACATTCAAATTATATTGTGATGCTTTCAACAATGGAATTTACAAAACAGAAGCTTGTGAGGGCGAAACATACACAATTATAGTAAACAAAAAAGTTCTTGATTTTTCTGAATATAACGGTTTTTGGGATTATAGTCCTGAAAAACCAACAAATCCAAATAAAGAATATTCAGGTGAAGAACAATCAATTGATATTTTTATGGCTATTTATTCACAAGAAGGAATTTATAATTTTGAAAAAGATTATAGTGCTGGTTCTGTTTGGAGTGCCACAAATGTTGGTGATTATACTGCAAAAATAAAATATGATACTGATGAAAATAATTATACCTACATTGGTCTTCCAGAAAAAGAATTTGAATGGCATATTACTAAAAAGACTTATTCTGCTACTGTTATGAAGTATGATTTATGGGGAAATGTTCAAACTTCTTACTATATATCAAATGGGCAGTCTGTTGATATACTTTCACTTACTAGCGTTAATGCTTCTTTATCTAATCTTGCTTTCATTAGAGTCGTTGGATTTAAAGTAAATGGCGAAGTTTGGACTGGTGGTGATACCATCACTATCACAGAAGCTGGAACTTATGAAATTGTTCCTATTTTTGAACAAACAGATACCCATAACTATACAGTGCTTAATGGCGATGATTATCCTTGTTCATTCACCGTTACCACTGACTAATACTATTTTTCTGTCTTATCACATTATTTAATTATACAAAACAAAACCTATTAGGAAAATTCCTAGTAGGTTTTTATTTTTTATAAAAATGTTAGATTAGAATCGCTATTGCCCCGCCAAGTGATAACAATCCGAACGCTTATGTTCGGGTTGTTCTTTTTTTGCATTTTTACAAATAGGCATAATATTAATATATAAGTACACTTGGATTAATTGCAGGTTTTTTATGTACATATTTTGGGAAGGAAAAAACTTTGATAAATTAAAAAATTTGAATAATGAATAAAAAAAGTTGAGATTTAAAAGTCTCAACCTTTTTTAATAAAATTTTACTAATTGTCTAAATTGTTTTTATTATAGTTGTTGTGTGAATTGTTGTGTTTTTGATTATTCATAATTTTCCTTTATAAAAAAATAGAAAGATATTATACTTTCTAATTTTATTATATAAAAAAGTCAACTATTGTGAGACAAAATAAAAAGCCGTAGTTTAAACCACAGCTTTTTGCTTTATTGTTTTCTTTCGTCGTACAAAGACATTTTTGCGATCGTTTATTAAATAAAAAACATTAATATAAATTATCATAAAGATTATGTAAACGCCTATAAACATTCCGTAAGGCAAACCTAAAATTTCTTGAACTTCATTTCCTTCCATAAAGTAAAGAGGATCTGTTGAAATGTCTAAAACGTTGATTTCTAATATTCCGTAAGCATAAATGATTGCCAGTCCGTAAAGCTCTTTCCAAATTGTTTTATATCTAAAATCTGTAAATCTTAAAGTTATTAAACAAATAGATGTTATCAAGAGCAACGCGTGAGTGCTGATAGAGTATAAATTTTCAAACAATATATATTGATTGTTAACTCCTGCACTTGGATAAGCAAAGAAAATTATTGCACATAGAAGAGCGCTCATGCTTGCGAGATTGTAGAAAAATTTTTTTCTTACGAATACCGAAGCAATCAAGAGCCAACAAGAGATTGCACACCAAGGACGAGGAAGCAATATATACAACATATTATTTAATGAATAATCGGTCGTTTTGCATAAGTTTATAATTCTACGTAAGAGTTCAAACGTGAATATTAAACCAACCAATGTCCAAATGACAATCTTTCTAGCTTTTTCTTTTGAGTCGTTTGAACTTTTTCCTCTAAACAATATTGACAAGGCAACAGTTATTGCAATTGAAAGAACCAAAACCCCAATATGCAACATTCCCCATTGACCACTTATTGAAGGGTTTGGGTAAGAGCTATAAATCCATTGAATAAAAGTCATAAAAAATCCTCATTTTAGTATAGATTGGAAAATTAATGTTTCCTGATAATTTTATATTATCATAAAATACAATCGTTTTGTAATTTGTTGTTATAAAAATATTTAATATTTAATATACAAACATTAATTTTATTTTGGTGGAGGAAATGGATAGAATTATGCAAACATAAAATAGAGTTTGTAATATGCTTATTAATGTGATATAATCAACTTATGAAGATTTTATCTCCTGCAGGGAATTTTGAAAGTTTGAAAATGGCAATATATAATGGGGCTGACGAAGTTTATCTTGGGATAAACGATTTTAACGCACGCAACAATATCGATGGCTTTTCTATGGATACATTGAAAGAGGCTGTGGAGTTTGCCCATATTTTTGGTGTAAAAATCTGTATGGCAATAAATATCTTGTTTTCAGACGACGAGCTTCAATCTGCTTTAGATACAATAGTTGAATCGTACAATTTAGGGGTTGACGCTTTTATCCTTCAAGATATTGGTCTGGCAAAGTTAGTTAATGAAAAATTTCCACAAATAGAGCTTCATGCAAGTACACAAATGGGACTGCATAATCTTGAAGGCGTTAAAGAGATTGAAAAGTTTGGTTTTAAACGCGTTGTGCTTGCAAGAGAAACCCCACTAGAAGAAGTTAGACGTATCAAACAAAACAGTAATCTTGAGATTGAGTATTTTGCACAAGGGGCATTGTGTGTTTCATTTTCTGGAAATTGTTATTTAAGCTCTTATTTGTGCAACGCTAGTGGAAATAGAGGCAGATGCAAACAGTTGTGTCGTTTGCCTTACACTTTTGAAAAAGATGGCGAGCAAATCAAATCGGGGTATTTGTTGAGTGCTAAAGATTTGAATATGACAGGAAAACTCGAAGATATGAAAAATGCTGGAGTTGATGTAATTAAGATTGAGGGGAGAGCTAGGCGTCCATCTTATGTAGCTATAGCGACTAAAGAATATTATAATGCTGTTCACGGACAACGAGCAAATCTAGACAATCTCAGACTTGCTTTTAACAGAGATTATACGGCAGGATATTTTGAAGGAAACGGAAACATTATTTCAGATTATCACAACCACATTGGTATTTTTGTCGGTCGTGTTGAAAAGGTTGTTAGAGGGAAAACCTTTGACGAGGTTTACTTTAATTCCAACAGACAACTTTATCCAAAGTCAACCTTTAAGATTTTCTCAAACAATAGAGAAAAAAACACTCTTACAGCCTTTGACCTAAAAGAAATTTCTAGAGAAAAATATAGATTGACAACAACTCAAAGAGTAGGAATTGGCGATAAAATTCATTTAATTTTGGACTCAAAATTAGAAACAGAGATTTTATCTCAAGTCAAGAAAAAAGAAATAGCGATAACTATATCTGCAAAAGAAAATATGCCTATAAAAGCGAAGATTAATTTAAAAAACAAAGAGGTTGAAGTTGTTGGAGATATTTGTGAAAAAGCTAACAGGCAACCTATTTCTAAAAAAGACTTTGAAGAAAATTTTAGAAAAAACGACATATTTTCAGCTAAAATCGAAATCGAAAGTTTGGACAATATATTTATGCCAAAGCAAAAACTTAATGAATTTAGAAGAAATGTGTATGCCTGTGCTTTTGAAACCCTTGTGAAATCTGATAGGGCTCCGTTAAAAAAGGTCAAAATCAAAATTGACTATAAACCAAAATTGTTTGAAGACTTTCAAATCGTCGAGAGTTTGGAAGAGCAATTTGTAGCAACCAATATTGTTTACTCGCCAAGTCTTTATAACAAATCCGACATACAAGAGTTTCAAAGAAAATGTAGGAGAGAGAATAAAAATGCTTTTCTTGACACACCAAACTTTGCGCTTGAAAAGGATTTAGAATTGCTGAGAGATATAATAGAAAATACAAAAATAAGCATTGTGGCAAACAACTATTATGCCTTGGGTTTTGATACTGAAATTGTAATTGGTGCAGGGTTGAATATTTACAACGCTATTTCGGCTCAAGTTTATGACAGGCAAACAATTGTTGCCGAAAGTAATATATCAACAAAAATAAATTTTCCTTATATGACTTTAAGACACTGTCCTTTAAAATCTCACTTGGGGGCAAATTGTTCTGCGTGTCCATATAGAGATGGTTACACTTATAAAATGGACAACGGAAAGATTTTAAGATTAAAACGAAAAAGGCTTAGCTCCTGTACTTTTTATTTGACATAATTGCTTAAAAAAAGTCGCCTTAAAAATAAAGGTGATTTTTTATTTTATAAAATCTGATTTTATTGCCAATAATTTTTGAGAGGAGAAAATTATGGCATATTCTTATAAAGGAGCGATAACTTTTGGTTTGGTTTATATTCCAATCACTTTGTCATTAAGTGTAAAAGAGCATGATATAGGGTTTAATATGTTGGAAAAAAATACAAAATCGAGGGTTAAGTACAAAAAAACTTGTGTGGATTGTGACAACAAAGAAGTAAAGAATGAGGATATAGTAAAAGGATATCAATACGAAAAAGACAAGTATGTAATTTTTACTGAAAAAGATTTTGAAAAGATAAAAACAAAAAAGGATAAGAATATTACGATAGAGCAGTTTGTAAATTTGGACGAGATAGATCCAATTTATTTTGATAAAGCATATTATGTCAAGCCTCAAGGTGGAGACAAGGCTTATAATGTTTTGTTGAAGGCGATGGAAGAAGAGAAAAAGGCAGGTATTGCAAAGACGGTTTTTGGAACAAAAGAGACGCTGGTCTTAATAAGGGCTAGAGATGGAAAAATGTTGGTAAATACGCTATATTTTCATAGTGAAATTCAAAAAGCTCCAAGTGTAGAAACTTCAAAAATAGCAAAAAAAGAATTAGACTTGGCAAAGAGTTTGATTTTGCAAATGACAGGAAAGTTTGAACCACAAAAATATAAAGACGAATATTATGAAAGATTAAAAAAAGCGATTAAAAGAAAGATTGCAGGAAATGAAATAATAGAAGCCAAAGAGGATAAGGAGCCTATCAAAATTATCAATCTTATGGAGGCACTACAAAAGAGTATTGAAACAAAACCGAAAAGAGCAAAGGCAGAATGATGAGTTTAAAAATTTATAACGAAAAAAGAAACTTTTGTTCGACAAACGAACCAGAGGGAACGGTTTGTCAAAACGATGCTAATAGGTTTGTTGTGCAATACCATCAAGCAAGAGCAAAGCATTATGATTTTAGATTGGAGTATGAGGGAGTTTTATTGAGTTGGGCCATTCCGAAAGGATTATCTCAAGACCCCAAAATGAGACGTTTAGCAGTTATGGTTGAAGATCACCCTGTAGACTACATTGATTTTGAGGGTGTTATTCCAAAAGGAAATTACGGGGCTGGTTCTGTGGAAATCTTTGATAAGGGAATTTATCTGCCTCTTGAAGATTTTAAAAAGGGATTAAAAAAAGGGCATATCAGGTTTGTGTTGAACGGTCAAAAATATAAGGGGGCTTGGGCTATCATAAAAATTGACGAAAAAAACTGGTTGATTATAAAACAAGAAGACGAATATACTTTTAAAGAGAAAACAAAGTCAGAAAAAAATCCTTTTAAAAAATGTTCTTTGCAGTTGGCGACTTTGACAAAGAAAATTCCAACCGGAATGGAGTGGTTGTTTGAAATCAAATATGATGGATACAGAATTGTTTCATATGTTGAAAATGACAACGTGAAAATGCTTACAAGAAACAACAAGGATTACACTTCAAAGTTTAAAGACATAAAGGAGAGTTTAAAAAAAATGAAGCAAACTTCTTTTGTCGTTGACGGGGAGGTTGTTTCTTTTGATTCCAAAGGGAGAAGTGATTTTGGGTTGCTTCAAAAAAAACTAAAGGTCGGCCAAGGCGAAATATATTATGTGATTTTTGACCTGCTTGCTTTAAATGGAGAGGATTTAAGGGGGTTGCCCTTATTGGAAAGAAAAAAGAAGTTGAAGTTGTTGTTTGCGAAAGCTGACAACAAGTTGATATTCTCAAGCTTTGTTGTTGGAAAAGGAAAAGAAAGTATGACCCTAGCTTTAGAAAACAATCTTGAGGGGATAATTGCAAAAAAAATAAATTCAAAATATCAGGGTGAAAGAAATGAAGATTGGCTTAAAATCAAATGTTATTCAAGGCAAGAATTTGTTGTGGCAGGATATTCTACGTCAGACAAAAACTCTGTGTTGAGTGCCGTTCTTTTGGGATATTATAACAATGGAGATTTTGTCTATGTCGGCAAAGTAGGAACGGGATTTAGTGAGGAGCAAAAAAAATCCTTGCGAAAAAAATTTGCAAAGTATGAAACAAAAGATTGCCCTTTTTGCAAAGATTTAAAATTAAAGAATGTTGTTTGGTTAAAACCAAGTTTAGTGGCAGAGGTTCAGTTTGTAGAGCTTACAAAGGAAAAACTTTTGCGTCAGCCTAGTTTTATTGCTATGCGAGAAGATAAAAATCCTTTGGAAGTAAAATTGGAGGTGGAGAGTGAAAATAGCAACAATTAAAATCTCAAATCCTGATAAGGTTTTATTTCCTAGAGAAAAAATCAATAAAATAGATTTAATAAACTATTATATTGAGGTGTCAACTTTGATGTTGCCTTATATTGAAAATAGGTTGTTGAGTGTAATACGCTGTCATGATAAAGTTGGAGGAGAAATGTTTTTTAAAAAACACCCGTCTGCCGACAAAGATATGGTAGAAGTTTATCATGATGGTGACGAAGAATATTTTTATATAAAAGATCAAAGCCAACTTGTTTATCAGGTGCAAATGGGCACAATTGAATTTCACCCGTGGGGAAGTTTGGTTTCTAAGATAAATAAACCTGACGTTATGATTTTTGATTTGGATCCTGACGACAAATTGTCTCTAGAAAACCTTAGGGAAGCGGTCTTGAACGTTAAGAATGTTTTAGAAGAATTAAGTTTGCAATCTTTTTTAAAGACGAGTGGTGGAAAAGGATATCACATAGTGGTTCCTTTTTCTGAAACAAAAGATTGGGAGTCTTTTTATTGTTTTGCAAAACAAATAGCTCTTTTGGTAGAAGGAAAATGGCCTAATCTTTTTACTACAAACATAAGAAAGGCAGAGCGTAAAGGAAAAATCTTTGTTGATTTTTTAAGAAACAACAGAGGTTCGACTTGTGTGGCTCCATTTTCTGTTAGAGCGAGAGAAGGGGCTTCGATTTCAATGCCTATTGATTGGAAAACATTGGGAGTAATAACACCAAATGAAGTTGATATAAAAAATTATAAAAACTATTTAAATGATGGTTGGAAAAGTTATTTCAAAGTTAAGCAGGTTTTGAAATAAATCAAGGAGAATAAGAATATTTTTATATAAATAAAATTGCTAAATTGTTTTACAAAGTTTTTTAAAATATGTTATATAGTTCTTATAAAAGTGGGGTTGGAATGGAAAACAAAAAAACAAAAATGCCAAAAGTATTCTTGATTTTAGGTCTTGTGTCTTTGATTTTGCTTGCTGTTGGAGTAAGTTTAATAATTATTGGAGCGATACAGAAAGTCCCAGAAATGGGGGAAACAGGATGGTTTGAAGCAGAAACCACAAAATCAAACTTTATTTTTGGTGGAAGTGTCTGCTTGGGGTTTGGTTTGGTTTTGTTAATTTCTTCTTTCACCCCACTCTTTCACAAAGTTTCTGTAAAAACGACAAAATACATAATGTCAGAAACAAAAGAAGATTTAACAGAAATAGCTGACATGAGCGCAGATATAGCAAGTCCGATAATTACAAAAACTGTTGGTGCAGTGAAAGAAGAATTTAGGGATACAAAATATTGCAAGCATTGTGGGGCAAAGATTGACGAAGATTCGAAATATTGTAGTGAATGTGGGAAAAGACAATAATTAAAGGGGTCGTCGATGGCTGTTAGAAAAAAGGCAACAAAAAGTACGAAAAAAGCAGAATTGAATTATGATTTTTCTGAAGTGAAGCTAAAAAACAAAACAAAAAGTTCGGCAAAAACAGCATTGAAAAACACCAGTGCAAAAGTCTTTTTGTTTGCTTTTTTATTTCTCATAGTTGGGGCCGTTCTTGGTGCAGGGGCTTGGTGGTTTGTTTGTCGGAATGATTGTTTTGAACTTGTAGGAGAAGAGACTGTGTCAATAACCCTAGGAGAGTCTTATAAGGACGAAGGGGTAGAAATTGTATCTTTTGGCAAGGATGTAGAGCCTTTGGTAATGATTGAAACCAATTTAAAACAAAATGTCGACGGGGAATATTATGCCGACGAAATTGGAACATTTTACATAAAGTATTATTCTACCGACTTTAAATATGGAAAGCTTTTTAAAGTTGAGAAGGTTAGGCTTGTTGATGTGGTAGAGGCGAGCGAAGGAGGTGAATAATATGGCAAAGAAAAAAGGTTTTGGAAAATTCTTTTTAAGTCTTCTTGGCTTTTTAATTGGTGGGGTTGCAGGATTTGGAGTTTTGACTTACGTCACCTTGCCAAATACAGACACAGTAAATGTTTCAGAAGAAGTTTATTATTCATTTGAAAACGAAGAGCACCTCGAAACAATTTCTGTGGAAGAGGCAGATGTTTCTGTTCACTTTTTAGAACTCGGAAACAAATATACTGGGGATTGTACTTATATCAAAACCAAAGAGGCTGATATTTTGATTGATTGTGGTTCAAAATCAAATAGTATTTCAACAGTGACAAATTATCTTAATCAATATGTTACTGATGGAATATTAGAATACGTGATTGTTACTCATGCACATCAAGATCATTATGCAGGCTTTGCAACAAGTGCAAAAATAGCCAGTATCTTTGATTTGTATGAATGTCAAACAATTATTGACTTTGCGCAAACAAATCAAAAAGCAACTGCTACCACTTATCAAAATTATCAAAGAGAACTTGCAGACGAGATAAACAAAGGCGCAACACATTATACGGCTTTGGATTGTATCAATCAAACAAATGGGGCTCAGAGAGAGTTTTTTCTTGGAGAAGGAATAACTCTTGAGATTTTGGATAGTTATTATTATACAAACAAAGCGTCAACAGAAAATGATTATTCTGTTTGTTGTCTAGTGACTCACGATTTGGGAGAGGATGGGGAAAGAAACTTTTTATTTACGGGAGATTTAGAAGAAGATGGAGAATATTGGCTTACCCAATTAAACGAACTTCCAAAAGTGGATTTATACAAAGCAGGACACCATGGTTCAAAAACCTCTTCTTCACAAACGTTAATGAAAATTATCGAACCTAAAACAATTTGTGTTTGTTGTTGCGCTGGAAGTAGTGAATATAAAGCAAATCCAGAAAACACCTTTCCGTCTCAGCTTTTTATTGATAATGTAGCTCCTCATACAGACGAGATTTATGTAACAACTCTTTGTGTGGATTATTCTGCAGATAAATTCGAGTCGTTTAATGGGAATATTGTTTATCTTTCAAATTTCGAGGGTTATTCTGTAGAGTGCTCCAACAATAAGACCAAACTTAAAGATAGCCAATGGTTTAAAGCAAATCGACAGCTGCCTGACGTATGGAAACTCACTGTATGAAAAAAAAGAAGGCAAGCCTTCTTTTTTTATATTTCCTCTTCATTAACATGATAAAACTTGTGCAAGAGTTTGATATCCAAATTCTTGTCATTCACGGTTTTTAAAAGATTGTTTTCTTTAAACTTGTCTTTTTTGATGTTAAACAAGAAATTTATCATAGGGATGCGTTCTCTATCTACAGCTTTGTGAATCTTTCTATGACAATGTGGACAAAGAGGAATGTAATTGTCTACAAATTCAATAGAAGTGTCAAACTCATAGGAAAACTCCCTTGGAACAAGATGGTGAATTTCTAAATAGTTTTGGTTTTCTTCTTTGCTTGTGAAATATTTGCATTTGCTTGCTGTCGTCGTCTGTTTTTGAAATTGGTTTTGAAAAATTTTCCATGTTTGCCTCCTAAGAGTCTTATAACATATACCAAAGGCAAAAAACAACAAATTTACAGATCTTTAGGTTTTTCAATATGTTGGGCGTAAACGGCTCTAATTTTTTGTTTATTTGTGTTTGAGGGTTCTATGAGGGGCATTCTTACTTCGTTTGAGCATAAACCCATAAGCGATAGCATATGTTTTACGGGAATTGGATTGGTTTCGCAAAATAAAACTTTGTCAACAGGGGCTAATTTTCGTTGTAAGGACAAAGCAGAGTCAGAGTCTTTATTTTTGACCAAAGAAAAAATTTTTTGTACTTGGTCGCAAGCCACGTTTGCAGTTACGCTTATGCAACCATTTCCTCCAAGACAATAAAACACATAATTCAAAGCGTCTTCTCCGCTATATATAGGTATTTTATCTTTGCAAATTTCGCACAATCTGCAGATTCTTGAGATGTCTGTTGTGCTTTCTTTTATTCCGTAAACAAAAGGGTTTGTTTTAACGATTTGTTCAATCGTTTCTAATTCTAGATTTAAGCCGGTTCGCGAAGGAACGTTGTACATAATCATAGGGAATTCAAGCCGAGCAAGTTCTTGATAATATTTTACCAAGCCTGCTTGAGTTGTTTTGTTGTAATAAGGCGTGACGACCAAAGCCCCATCAGCACCCAAATTTTTTGCCATCTGTGTATATTCAAGGCAAGTTGAAAAATTGTTGTTTCCTGTGCCAACTATAAGTTTGCAACGGTTGTCTATGACGTCTTTTGCAAATTTAATTATATCGTATCTTTCATTTGTTGAAACAGTCGTTCCTTCTCCGGTGGTAGCCAAAACAACAATTGCCTGTGCTCCCATTGAAATATCGCGATTAATTAGTTTTTTTAAAGCTAAAAAATCTATTTGGTTGTTTTTAAATGGTGTGACTAGGGCCACGCCAGTCCCTTCATATAAACTTCTCATAAATCTCCTTTTTTTTGTTAATTTTTATGAGGGTAAACAAAAGAGTGTTACTGTGAAGGTTTAACAACTTGCAATTTTTTCGCATAAATAAACGGAGAGGAGATTTTATGGAAAATAAAATGAAGAATACATCAAAAACTTTTAAGTTTTCTCCTAGAGTTTTTGCTCAAAAATGCTTTTATTTAATGGGAGAAAAGCCAGACGAAAAAAATTTTACAAAAATCGTCTTCAAAGAAGGTGATTGTGAAGAAGAGACAACAATGCAAAAAGTTGCTCGTCCTCAAACGCCACAATCGCTTTCAAGCGAAATAGAAGGGCAACTGAGGGTCTTGGATAGGCATTATCAAAAATTAATATCTTATGACTCAAACTATTCGGACGATTTGACGGAAATGAGATCAGAACTTTTGGTTTTGAGGGTTTTTGAAAATGCAGAAAGAGGGCCTTACGAGACTCTTTTGGATGCGGGGTTTTGCATTGAGTTGGCAAAAACATTAAGGCTTATTGGTCTAATATTAAGAAATATTAGAGTGTTGCAACATACATACAACAATCAGAGAGTCGATACGCAGTTGTTGATAATGCAACTTACACTGTTGGCGCATTTTAGCGAGTTGCAAGAAATGCGAAGAGAGTGTTTAAGGAGAGAAGATTATGACAGATAGATATCCAATAGTCACAGATATAGTTCCGTCTCAAAAAACGGTGGAAGTGTTGAAAAATCTTTTGTTTTCGTCAAATGGTATTTTAACTGCTCATTTGAGTTATCTTTATCAGTCTTGGAATGTTTCGCGACAAAATAAAAAATTGGGAGATTATTTCAAGCTTTTATCTGTAAATGATGGGGAAATATTAAATGCTTTAGGAAACATAATCTTTGCGTTTGGTGGAGATCCGATTTTTATGACTTCAAATAGAAACAATTGGAGCTCTGGAAGTCTGAGGCTTTCTAGAGAGGGTTTTGTTGACGGGGCGATTTTGCTAGAACAAAACATTATTCGTCAGCTTAAATCTGCGATAGAGTATGTAGAGAATGAAAGTCTAAAGCATCTGCTTTCAAGTATAAAAGAAGACAAAGAAAAAATAGTTCAAGATTTAACAAATTTGAGCTTTTAAATCGTTTGTTTAGATTTTTTGTAAAATTTTCACATTTTGGCACAAATAAGAAAAAAGTTCTTAAAAAAAGAACTTTTTTTGTTGGTGTAGAAAATGTTTGACTATATTTAAGAAGTGATGTAAAATTATTCAAACTGGTGGAGGAGCTATGAGAAAGTTTGAGGTTGTTAAAAACGAATTTTTGAAATATGGTGTAGACCCAAAAGATTTGAAAAAGCCTTACAGAGCGACAAAACACGCTGTTTGTTATGATTGTTTTTCTCCAATAGATATAACAATTGCTCCAGAGTCTACAGAATTGGTTTTTATCAATTTTAAGGCCTATTGCAATAGTGACGAGGGTTATATTCTTGCTTCAACTAGTGGTCTTGGCAAAAAAGGCATTATTTTAGCAAACGGAATAGGTATTATTGAAAGCGACTACGCTGACAATGAGACGAATGATGGAAATATTGGGTTTTTATTACATAATCTCAACAAAACCCCGTATGAAGTTAAGGCAGGAGATAAAATTGGGCAAATATTTTTCTTTAAATTTTTAACCGTAGACGACGATGTTGAATCTCAAACAATCCGAAAGGGTGGTTTTGGTTCTACAGATAAAAAATAAATATAAAAATAAAGGAGGTTTCTAACCTCTTTTTTTTGTTTTCAAAAATCAATAAAAAATATTAAAAAATCTTAAAAAAAAATATTCAAAACAATTGTTTTTTAAGTTAAAAGATGTTTTTTTTAAATAAAAAACGGTATTTTATTATATTTTTTTTGATTTTTTATAAGGTTAAATCTAGTACCATCATTAGAATGAATCCGATTAAAAAAGAAATTGTTCCCAAGCCAGCTTTTTTATTTTCTGAAAGTTCTGGCATAAGTTCTTCAACTATTACAAATATGATAGCTCCTGCTGAAAAGGCCAATAGCCAAGGTTGTAAAAAAGTTAAAGTGCTGGCTAAATAAAAGCCTATTAGGGTGGAAATAGGTTCGACGATTCCACTAAGCATGCCTAAAACAAAGGATTTTTTCTTGTTTTGGGTCGTAGAATATATAGGCAAAGCTGTTGCAAGGCCTTCTGGAAGGTTTTGAATGGCAATTCCGAGTGCAAATGTGAACGCTAGGATCGGTGAGCTGTGCAAGGTGAATGCAGATCCGAGAGCAAAGCCTATAGAAAGTCCTTCGGGAATGTTGTGAACGGTCATTGCAGTAAAAAATTTTATGGTTTTTGCGCCGTTTTGATTGTTTTTTGATAGTTTTCTACATAAAAGGTCCAACAATACCATTAAAAGTCCACCTAAAGTGAATCCAATACAAACGGGTAAAATTGTCAAATCTCCCCATTGTGGCTCGGCTTGCTCGACTGCAGGGACTAAAAGAGACCAAATAGATGCAGAAAGCATTATCCCAGAGGCTAAGCCCATAGTTATAAGATTGACAGGCTTGGAATTTTTCTTAAAAAAGAAGATTAGAGCAGATCCTAAGGTCGTCATTGCGACCGGCAAAATGTAACAAAGTATGCTGGCAGTCAAAAAATCCATCTTTAGTGTCCTCCAAAATCAATTTATGGAAAAGTTTAAGTTTTGTTACAGTTTGTTCTGTTTTGGGGTCGGTTTGGCCAAAATACTAAAAAAATCAAGAAAAATTATCAAAAAAGGGCCAAAATTTATGGTTTTTTGCAAAATTTAAGCAAAAATGCAGTATTTTTTGACTATTTTTGGGAATTTTTAAAAAAACGCAAAAAAAAGGCTTAAAAAACGCTAAAAAAGTGGATTTTTTAGGAGTTTTTGAAAATTCTACATCTCCCTAAATATCGTGAGAAAGTCGGTTTTTCGGCAGTTTCAAAAATATCGAAAAAAGAGGACCGATTTTTGAGAATTAAATTGACTTTTTTCGCTTAATATATTATAATAAATGCGTAAGAAAAAATTGCGAGAAATTTGCAGGATATTTTCCTTACAAAATTGCAAGAGATTCGAGGTATGTTTTCAAGAGGTAGACTTTTGAAAACATTTTGCCGTATATAAAAAGTTTCTCGCAAGTATCAAAAACAATGGGAGTAATTGTTATGAAAAATTTTAAACGCAAAATGAAATTGGGGTTGATGGCAGGAGTTTGCTTGTTTGCAACAGCCTTGGGTTTTGGAATGGCAAACATTGGCGAGCCTACACCTGTGTCAACAGTGTCGGAGGTTGACGTGACTCCATCGCAAGATGTGGATTATTCGTCTTTGACGAAGCTTACCTATGAGTCGTGGGAAGATTTCTACGCCGATGCGAAAAACAAAACGAGCCAATATGCTCAAAAATATTTCCTCGATTGCTATGTATCAATCGCAAACACAGAAGCAAACAAAGCTGCGATTGAAAAAGACTTGGCGACCGAGTGTATTTTGTCGGGTTCTGAAGAAACTGGCTATTCGAGATATTTGCTCGATCAATTTTATGGCGTTATTGATTTCAACGATATGAAGATTGATTTGTCAAAGGTTTGGTCTGTTACTGCTCCTAGACAGGCTGACGAAGGCAAAGAAACTTTCAATTTAACAAATCCAGATGCAGTGGCTGACGTTGCCGTTGTGACTATGGGTATTTTAAATGCTGTCTTCTACGAGTCAAAAGAGTCTCCTGGGGTGGCGTATTCTATCCAATTGGACACAAAGGGTGAAGTCGGCACTTTTATTTTAGAAGATGCGTCTGTTGCAGCGAAGGTTGCTGAAGAAGACGTGCAAATCGGCTCAAACGCAGTGGGTACTACAATTGTTTATGATGGGGTTTATACTCCAAGTTTTTCTACATCTTACAACAATATCGTTGTAAAGAATTGTTATATAAATATCTTTGTCACCGCTATGGCTGGAAGCATAGATAATGTCTATTACGAAAACTGTATAGGAAACTATCTCGTTGCAGGCGGCTCTTTAACAATGGGCGCAAACTTCTATCTTAGCAACTGTTATGTTAAAAGTGGTTATTCTTCTTCAACAGCTACAGTAGTTGACACTACTTCAAAGCTGGTTTTGAGAAATGTTTATGGTGCTATAGCTTCGACTTCTGCAGTGTTTTCTACTGCTCCTACAGTCGTTGGTTCTTGGGGAGGTCAAACGGTTTATAAAGGCACGACCTCCAAAACGGTTAACGACTCTAATGTGGTAAGAGATATCAGGTTCTTCACTACTCAAGACTATGTTACAACATCTGGTGGCTCAACTCCTATTTGGGATGGTGCTTGGGATTTTGAAACAAAATGGGGTTATTATATGACCACTTCTTCTTCAACTTCTGGGTCTCTTTCTGGTTCTGCTCCTGGTGTTGTTTGTCCGCTTCCTCTTGCATATCTGGAAGGCAGCTCTTATTGGAATGATGCAAGCAAAACTGGATATAGAGTAAATCTTTATGACAACTACACAGGCACGACGGCTGCAAAATCTGTGAGATTGTACACGTCAGCTTCAACTTTGAGTTCTAGCACAATCTATTTCTCAAGAGCTGGTTATGTTCACAACTGGTCTTATTCTCCAGATGGTGCAGGTGCTGCTTCTGTTACAATTTCAAACAACACTCCTCTTTATGCGATTTGGAGAGAGGCTACATATACCATTACTTACAAAGCAAACGGTGGTTCTGGTTCAGATCAAACTCAAACGGTAACATACAACAAATCGTTTACTACAAAGGCTAGCAATACCTTCTCAAGAACTGGTTATACGTTCTCGAAATGGAGCACGTCTTCAAGCTCGGCTGCAGGAAGTTATCAAAGTGCGGGGACATCTTATACATATAGTAATACATCAAGTATAACCTTATATGCTATATGGACGGCGAATAAATATAAGGTTACGCTCGACAATCAGAGTGCGACAACTGCAGGTACAACAGCATATTGGTATTATTATAATACGTCTAAAACTGTTTCAGGATATTCAAGCACAGTTTATTACTATTCAAATGAAGCTTGTACGACACCAATCGGCGACGGTAGTGTGATTACAAAGCCAACAAAAACAGGCTATACATTTGGTGGTTATTACACAAGCACTGGTGGAAGTGGAACTCAATATGTCAATGCTAACGGTGGATGTGTAAACAGCATTTACACTGCAAGAGCTGCAGACACAACGCTTTATGCAAAGTGGACGGCAAATGGCTATACGATTACTTATAAGGCAAATGGTGGTACGGGTTCCGATACAACTCAGTCTGTTACATATAATAGTTCGTTTACTACAAAGGCTAGCAACACATTCTCAAGAACTGGTTACACTTTCTCAAAATGGAGTACTTCTTCAAGTTCGGTTGCAGGAAGTTATCAGAACGCAAGCACATCTTATACTTATAGTACTGCAGGAAATACAACCCTTTATGCCATTTGGACAATCAACACTTACACATTGACCGTAAATAATGGATATTATCACGCGGCAAGTGGTACAGGAATCACTCTTGCAGCATCGGGCTGTACGATTTCTGATACGTCGTTGGTTTCTGGACAAACAGGAGTAACTGTTAAGAAAACATATTCAACAACTGCGATTAGCGTAACTTTTACAACAACAAATACGAGCAATAGTCACTGGGTTTGTTTGTATCTTGATGGGGCGTCTTATACGTCAGGTTCAAATAGTGCGACTTATACTTGGACCCCAAACGCAAACCATACGATTACGTGGTACATAAGAGAATATCATACGGTAAAAGCCGTAGCCGGCACAGGTATTAGTGCGGCGACATTTACTACTTATTTGTGGAGTACGTCTTCTGCAATGACAAGTAGTTCGACGGTTATGCAAGGGTCTACTGCGACATTTTCAGCTACAGTAAAATCCGGATATACTTGGTCTGGATGGACGGGCTCAGCAACTTCTTCAAACAATCCATATACAACAGGTGAGATATCGTCAGATATAACAATGACGGCTAATGCGACAGCAAACCCATATACAGTAACTTATAAAGCGAATGGTGGTACAGGTTCTGATGCGACACAAGCTGTTACATATAATAGTTCGTTTACGACAAAGGCAGCTTCGACGTTTACTAAGTCGGGTTATTATATCTCCAAATGGAATACCGCAGCGAATGGATCGGGAACGTCTTACAATTGCAATACTGCTTATACTTACTCAACAGTAGGAAATTTGACTCTTTATGCTATTTGGGACGGAAACTCTTATACAGTTTCATATAATGCAAATGGTGGAACTGGAACGGTTTCTTCTCAAACGGTAAAATATGGAAGCTCATTTACAACAAGAGCAAATGCGTTTTCTAGATCAGGCTATACTTGGGGAGGTTGGTCGACAAGCGCAAGTTCGCTAGCAGGGTCTTATCAAAAAGCTTCTACGGCTTACACATATTCTACAGTAGGAAATACAACTCTTTATGCTTATTGGACAGCAAATGTTTATACTATTACATTAGACCCTAAATATTATACATCGTCTTCAGATACGTCGGGCGATGCTGTAACAAGCAATGGGACAACTACATTGTATGTAAAATATAATACGGGCTGGTATTCAAATAGTACAGCTTCGACAGCAGTATCTTCTATCACAAAACCAACAAAAACGGGTTATACTTTCCAAGGGTATTATACAGGAAAATATGGTACAGGCACGCAGATTATCAATTCGAGTGGAACTATTCTTTCAGGAAAGACGACGACATGGACGGCAGCTGCTACATTGTATGCTCATTACACAGCGACGGGATATACTATTACATACAACTCAAACTATGGAACGGCTACAACGTCAACACAAGCTGTTACATATAATAGTTCGTTTACGACAAAGGCTAGCAATACTTTCACAAGAACTGGATACTCTTTCTCAAAATGGAGTACATCTTCAACTTCGGTAGCAGGAAGCTATCAAAATGCTAATACATCTTATACATATAGCACAGCAGGAAATACAACTCTCTATGCTATATGGTCAGCAAATACTTATAAAGTAGTATTAAACCAAAACTATTATGACGTCGATACGACAACGGGAACTTTGACTACTGCAGGTGGTACTGTTTCTGGATTTAGCAATGTAAACTATATGCAATCTAGTGCATATTCTGGTGGAAAATATATTCTTGCTCATGATACTTGGGAGATTGGGCTTAAGTTGTCATATACTGGAAGCAACGCTTATGTGTTCAACACTGCAGGAACAAGTTCTACTTATAGTATTTTGTTGGGTATTAGTGGCGGAAATGCTTATATGTGGTATTCAACAACAGGAAGCTCTTGGGCTAAAAATGCATCCATTGGAGCAATGAAAGCGACCGTTGGTGCATACACGTGGGTTAAAGTTTCTTACGCAAGTGGCAAGGTTACAGCAAGTTATTCTCATGACGGCGTGAATTATACTACAAGCTCAAACTGGAATGGGGTAACTCTTGGAAAACCTTATGGTACAACATCTTCGAAAATCACTGTTGGTTATGCTTGGAGTGATTCTTATTATGATCATGACTCAATCGTCGACTTCGGTGATACTTATATCTCAGTAAACGGCAAAATTGCTTGGGGTAATAAAGGAACTGTAATCAATGCTACTTATGGATCTGCTTATAGTGCTTTGACAACACCTGTTAGAGCAGGTTATACATTTAATGGTTGGTACACAGCACCAACTGGTGGTACAAAATATACAACGTCGACTACTGTTGCTACAGCATCAAATCATACTTTGTATGCTCAATGGTCTGGAAAGTCAGTTACATTGACTTATGATGCAAATGGTGGCTCGGTTTCTTCGGCTTCAAAATCAGTAACTGTAGGTTCTACCTATGGTACTTTAGCTACACCTACAAGAACAGGTTATGATTTCAAGGGTTGGGCTAAAAACTTGTTTGATGTAAATGACTTTATCAGATATTTCAACACTTATGGCTCAACATCTTCATTCTCAGTTGATGCTGATGGTGTTATGACTGTAGCTGCTCCTTGGGGATATTTTGGCTCTGGCATAGGTAGCGTTGGTCATTATCTTGTAAAACCAATCACTTTGGAGGCTGGTACATATAAGGTTTCTTATATGGGTAGACATACTGATTCAAGCACAAACCCTACGACAGGTATCTCTTTAGTAAGATTGACGTCTACAACATCTCCAACTAGTGGAAATGGTATGACTTTAGACGGCAAGACTTCTGCAGGTGCAATGAGTGGGGTAGGCAACGCATATGTTTCTTCAAGTGCTTGGACTCAATATTCTTATAGTTTTACTTTGAGTGCGGCAGAAACTCTTTATATAGAATTGCCTTATTATTATGGATATACAACATATTTCAAAGACGTAAGAATCGAATTGATCACGCCTTCAAACGGAACCTATGACGACGTGATATCTTCTTCTTCAAAAGTAGAATATCCAGGAGCTCACACAACAACAGCTCTTTGGGCTTTGCATACTTACACATTGACAATCTCAAGAGGAACTTATTATGGAGAACCTCCTCATGCAACAAATTTGTCAATTACTGCAAGTGGCTGTACAATTTCAGGAAATGCTGCGATTGGCACCAGTGCGACGATTAAACATACTTATAGTACAACTGCGATAACGGTGACTCTTACAAGAAGTAATACGTCATACAACTATGTATTGCACAATAACTCAAGTGGAAGTTGGGCGAATCCAACCAACACCTTTAGTTTTACTTGGACGCCAAGTGCCGATAAGAGTGTATCAGTGCATATCGTAGAAACCTTTGTGCCAACTGCGACCAAAGGTACAGGTATTTCGTCTGTATCTATTGGCGCTCAAACCAGTTCGGGTGGATCATATAGTACAGATTATAATGGAAAAACAATATGGCAATGCTATGGTTTGCAATACAACGCAGTGGTAGCGACAGGATATACCTTTAAAGGTTGGTTTACAAATAGTTCCGGTACAGGAACTGCAGTAAGCACAAGTACATCTTATACTCATTCTACTTACTCTCTTACTGGAGGGGCAAAGGCTGGCCCTGCATACTATGCAATAGCTACACCAAACACATACACAGTTACTGCTTTTGGAAATGGTGGAACAATTCCTTCAACGACTGGTTGGACAGTGGCTTCGGGAAGCGCTTCGGCTACAAAGACTGTGACTTATGCTTCGACTTATGGCACTTTGCCAACTCCAACAAAAACAGGATATACGTTCTCTGGTTGGAAGAAAGCTTATTATCAAGGCTCAAAGACTTTGACGGCTTCTTCTAGCTCAGACTATACATATGCAGAACTTTGCTCAGTTTCTGCTGGTGTGACATATCAAATCTCTATTCAAACGGCGACAAAAACTTCAGGCTCGGCGACAGGATTCTCGTTGTTGCTACATGATTTCACAAATAGCAAGACTCTTGATTCAAGAATAGTTTCGTTTGGGTCTAATGTGTCTTGCACCTTGACTTGTCCTACAAATGCAACTGGAACAAATATAAAATTGCTTGTTTATGCAGGCCCTGCTGGTTCGACAGCAAGCAATGCTGTATCATATACAAACATTGTTGTTTCTAGAAGTTCAGACTCGACAATAACATCAAGTTCGACAGTGTCAACTGCAAGTGATCATACACTTCACGCTTATTACACTGCAAATAGATATGGGGTTACTTTGAACGCAAACAACGGATCTTTGACAGTATCTTCTCCAGTGTATGCTCTTTATGACAGTGCAACATTGTACACAACAAGCACTGGTTCAACAGCTTGCACTCCAAAAGCTACTCGTTCAGGTTATACATTCTCGGGTTTCTACACTGCAGCAAGTGGTGGAACTCAAGTTATTACTTCTGCCGGTGCTTTGAAAGCTAGCGTTTCTGGATATACTGATTCTTCAGGCCGATGGATTAAAGCTGGCACAGCAACTCTTTATGCTCAATGGTCAGCTGTTACATTTAAAGTTACTGCGAACGCAAACGGTGGTACGGTAACAACAGCAAACGGCTGGACGATCGCTTCTGACAAACTTACAGCTTCTAAGAGCATTGCTTACGGCTCTGCTTTTGGAACATTGCCTGTAGCAACTCGTGGTGGTTATACATTCAATGGTTGGACAAGAAGTGGAAGTTCAACAATTTTGACAACTACTGACGTTTTGAATGACGCAGTTGGTTCGACAGCAGCTGGCGCAGAACTTTTAGTAATCTACGCAAACTGGACTGTAAATACTTATACAATTTCTTATACATTAAACAGTGGTACTATCAGTGGAACTCAACCTGTTAGATACAATGTAACAGGTGCTTACTCTACATCAACCTCTGGCAATTTGACCGGAAGTTCTGGCGTGTTGCCATCTGCAACAAGAACTGGTTATAGCTTTGGTGGTTGGAGTGTTGGCACAGCTGTAGGCAATTGGTCTGCGACAACTTATGCTGCTTCAACAGCTTTGACTGGAAAATATGGCAATGTTGCTTTGTCTGCAGTTTGGAACGCAAATCGCTATGCTGTTACATTTAATGCAAACGGGGGAAGCTTTAGTTCAACTCCTGCAACGGCTTATGCTGTTTATGGAACAAAAAATTATTATACGGCTACTTCAGGAACAACGGCTTATACATTTGTTGCTCCTACAAGAACAGGCTATACATTCTTGGGTTATTCAGCTACAGATAGAGCAGATGCTTCTACAAATACAACGTCTTTGGCTGATTATATAACTTATTCAAGCTCAACATTTACAGTTGCTAAAAACTGGGATAAAACTGCTGCAACAACATTGTATGCAGTTTGGAAAAACAACACTTATACAATCACATACAATGCAAACGGTGGAACAGGTTCAAATGTAACTCAATCTGCTGTTTACAACAATACTTATACAACAAAAGCAAGCAATACCTTTACAAAGACTGGTTACACTTTGGCTGGTTGGAAGACAAGTGCGTCTGCAACATCTGCAACATACTCTTGTGGTGCAACTGCAACTTGTACAGGAAATGTTACTCTTTACGCTCACTGGACAATCAATTCTTACACTTTGACTGTAAGCTTCAGTGCTTATAAGATAACAAATGCCTCAAATGTAACGGTTGCTGCAACAGATCAAACTTCAAAGACTTTAACAAGTTCGTCTTCTACAGCGACATTTACCTACAATTATTCTACAACAGCAAAAACTATCACAGTTTCGAGAGTAAATACAGCAAGAAATTATTGCTTCTGGTTGACTTCAAAAGTTGGAAGCACAACACAAGCTAATGCTGGTGGAAGCGACAATACTTGTTCTGTAGCTTGGACACCAACTGGAAATGGAACTGTGACTATTCAATTTGTAGAATATTTCAATGTTTCTGCAGTTAAAGGAACAGGTATCGCTTCTGCGACATTTGATTCTTATTATTCTGAATATAGAGATTATTCAGGTTTGACAAGTGCATCAAATATCTTGCGTGGGTCTACAGCCACATTCAATGCTACAGCTTCAGCTGGTTATACATTTGAAGGTTGGTACAACGGTTCTACAAAGATTTCAGGTGCTGGTGCAACTTATGAATATGGTGCAGTAACAACAGACTTAAGTTTGACTGCTAAGACAACTGCAAATTCTTATACAATCAAATATGTTGATACAGACGGAACGACTCAACTCGGCACATCAACATACAACATTGAAAGCGCTGCTTTCGCATTGAAAAACTTTACAAAGACTGGTTATTCAGTTTCTGAATGGCAAGTATCAAGAACAGATACTTCTGCTTATGGTGGAACTTGGACAACTGCTGTTCAAAACGGCAAGATTGGTGCAGGGGCTACAATCGCAAAAGGATCTTATGGTAATATCACATTGAAAGTTGTTTGGGCGCCAAACACAACAAATATTGGCTTGTCATATATCGACTTCAACTATGGCGACATTGCTTCAGTTGAAGGACCTTCTACTCATAGAGCGACATATGATGCTACGGTTTCAGCTATCACAAAACCAACAGGATACAATACAGTTGCTTATGCTCCAGGTTACAACTTCTTAGGTTTCTATACGCAAGAAGGTGGCTCTGGTTCTAAGATTTTCAACGCTGACGGAAGTGTAGTTACTTCAGCTGTTTCTGGCTGGTTGGCTTCTGGTGGTATTTGGAAAAATGCTAGTGCAAACGTAACTGTTTATGCTCACTGGTCAACAATTGGATATACACTTACTCTCAACAAGGGTACGGGTGTAGCTTCAGTTGGTGCTTCAGGAACTGGCGTTGCTGCTACAGCTACGGCTGGTGTTTATACAGTTCAATTCGGCTCAACAGTAACCCTTTCATTTACTCGTTCGGCAGGTTATTCTGGTGGTTCTTGGTCTGTAACATCTGGCAGTGTTACACTTACAGATGCAAGCTCAACAACTGCTGCAAAATATACTCACAACAAACCAAATGCTGTCACATTGCAAGTTGGCAATTTGACTGCAAACAATGTAAATTATGTAGTTCGTTATCGCAAGATTCTTGCAAGCGGCAGTGAAGGCGATTATTCAACAGTAACAAAGAGCGCTGCAACGGGATCTTCTATTACTCTTGCAACGGCTCAAGCTGCTGCTACAGATACAGGAAATCTTAATGGTTTCACATACTCTTCAAATAGATGGTATAAGGAAGGAAGCTCTTCTGCTTCTGGAACAAATGCTTCAAGCTTTACTGTTCAAGGTGATGCAAGTTTGATTATCGAACTTGTTTATGCTCCTACTAAATACACAATTACTTTCAACTCTAATGGTGGAAGTGCTGTGTCTACAGTTTATTACAATATCTATGGACAATATTCAACATCTTCAACTGGCACATTGAGTGGTGCCTATACTTTACCTACGCCAACAAAAACAGGTTATGACTTTGCAGGTTGGAAAGTTGATACTGCAGTTGGTGGCTGGACAGGAACTCTTGCTGCTGGCACAGCTGCTGCAAACAAGTATGGAAATGTTTCTCTTACAGCTCAATGGACAGGAACATATTATACTGTTACATTCGCTCCAAATGGTGGAACTGTAGATACTACAACAAAGCAAGTACAATATGCTTCAAACTATGGAACATTACCAACGCCAAATCGTAGTGGTTACACATTTGCTGGTTGGGATTTGAATGGAACAACCATTACATCTTCTTCTACAGTTTCAACAGCTTCAAATCATACATTGACAGCTAAGTGGACTGCAATTGAATATACAATTACATATACAGCAAACAAAGGAACTGGCGCAAATGTTACTCAAAAAGCAACATACGATGCTAAGTTTACAACAAAAGCAAGCAACACATTCTCAAGAACTGGTTATACATTTGCTGGTTGGTCAACAAGCACAACGTCTCTTGCAGGAAGCTATCAAAAAGCATCTACTGAATATACTTATAATACTGCAAACAACTTGACTTTGAATGCTTATTGGTCTGCAAACAAATATACAATCAACTTAAACGGAAATGGTGGATCAACAACAGTTGGAACTGTTACAAACTTGACTAAGAGTGGTACAACATTGACTGCAACTTATGATACTAGTGGTACATTTGTGGCAACAATGACAAGAACAGGGTTTACATTCAAAGGCTGGTCTTCAAGCAATTCTGAATTGGTTGCCGTAACAGGTTTGACAAACGGAACTATTTCAAACAATGCTTCTACTTCTACTGTTTTGAATATGACTTCTACTGCAAATGGCGTAGTAAATCTCTATGCTATTTGGGAAGCAAATTATGTAACTGTAACGATGGATTTGGGAATTTCTCAAGGATCAACTTCAGTTACATTTAATGGAACGTCTTATACATCGTCTTCAACAATGCCTAAGATGTATGTTAAATATGGTGATGCAACAACACCATCAACTTATGCAAATCTCAAACTTACAACAACAGGATCTGCAGTTGGACTTTTGAGCCCAACAAGAATGGGATATACATTTGCAGGTTGGTATTCAAACTCTGCTTTGACATCTGCTGTTGAAGCGTCTACAAATGTTATATCAGCTTCTGCCCACACGCTTTATGCTAAGTGGACAGCAATTAGCTATACCGTAACATATCACAACAATGACGGAACATCTGCATCTTATACAGACACAAAGAAAGCTGTATTTGATCAAGAATATACTGTTTTGACAGAAGCTCAAACAGGTCTTTCTAGACAAGGTTATACATTCTCTACATGGAACACTGCATCTGCAGGCACTGGAACAAACTATCCAGCAGGTGGAAAAATTGTGTTTACATATGGACAAAACTTCAACTTGTATGCAATCAGAACTGCAAATCTTTATGAAGTTTCTATTGACTATCAAGGTGGACGTGGAGATATAACAACTTTCTATTATAGATATCAAACAGTTGATGCAAATGGCACAGCATACTTTGTAGACAGTGCTTTGACTCAAAGATTGGCATCTACTTGGGTAGTTCCAACAAGAGATGGTTATACTTTTGGTGGATATTATGCTCAAGCAAATGGACAAGGTACACAATATTTCTCTGCATCTTTGACTGCAAACCAAACAGCCAGTGCTTTGTACAAGACTGTTGGAAACAAGTCAATCTATGCTTATTGGACAATCAATTCTGCAAACGTTACAGTTGAAGGAAATGGTGGAACATTTACAAATACACCAAGTGGTTGGACAAAGACGGACAATGACACATTGACGGCTTCAAACAAAAACTTTGGCACTGTTATGACAATGCCAACAGCAGTTAAGACAGGATATACTGTTACAAGCTGGCAAGGTGATTATACTTATATGGGTGTAAACGACGAATTTACACACACTGGTTCAACTTATTACACAATTCCTGAAAAATTTAAATTTGACACATCTGATGCTCTCACAGTTTCAATCTGGGGATATTCTGACAATTGGTCTTCATTTGGAACAAACGCAGCAGCAATGATTTCTTGTACAAACGATGGGGGTTGGGCGCTTCAAGTTCGTAATCAAGAAATTCAAATTTGGTTAAGTGTACAAGGAATAACAGGCAATGCCTCAAATACTGCTTATCAAATGGTTTCATTTGCAGAACTCTCTGATCTTTCTTCTGGATGGCATCAATTTGCATTCACATTTGATGGAAGATATCTCAAAGCATATTTGGATGGTGCTTTGGCAAATCAAAGAGATTGTGGTTCTTATTCAACCATTCGTGAAGAGTTCTTCAATCAATATGTTTATGTTGGAATGGAATGTCCTTATGGAGCAAATTCTACAGCTCAAGAACAAGTCTTCACAGGCAAAACAAAGAATGTATATATTTCAAACAGAGTTGCTGAAGCAAGCGAAATCGCTTCAATGTATTCTGACGAAACATCATATTACAAAGTTGTTGCTAGAGAAACTATTTATGCAAATTGGACTGCAAACACAGTAAGAGTAAACTTGAATCTCAATAATAGTGCAAGCAGTACATCAACTGGAGCTTTCTCAGGAACAAACGGAACAATTTATATCACATATGATTCAACAAATATTTATGGTGCACGTTATAGCATAACTCAACCAAGTGGCAGTGTTATCAAACCTATCGCTACAAGAACAGGTTATACATTTGCAGGTTGGTATGATGCTGCAACGGGAGGAAATCAAATTATTGCTGCAAATGGTGTCCTTCTTAAAAATTGGACATCAAGCGATGCTGATGGTGTAGTGCTTTATGCTCACTGGTCAGCAAGACAAGTTGCTTATAAAGTAAATGTTTATGAAATGGACTTGGAAGGAAAATATTCTACAACTCCATCTCAAGTTTTGGGTGCAAATGGAGATTTGACTGCTTCGGCTGACGAGACAGTTACTATATCTTCAACGGTTTACACAAAAACTGGATTTGTTTATGACTCTTCAGCTTCAAACGTAACTACTCTTCAAATTAAAGCTGACGGAACTACTGTATTCAAACTTTATTACAAGAGAATTGGCACAACTTTGACTGTCAATCCAAATGGTGGATCTTATGAAGGTTCAACTTCAAGCACAGTAATTGAAGGTTTGTATGGACAAACAACAACTATTGCAGATCCAACAAGAGAAAATTATCTCTTCACTGGTTGGCAATATAGTGGCGGTGGTTCAATCAACTGGTTGAACGGATTGTCGGACGACGATTTGAGATGTTCGGTGGTTATGGATTCGACAGATACTACTGGTTTTTCAAAGTACTCAAACTCATCAAACCCTCCATATTCTGACTTTACAATTACGGGGATTGCTGATTCTACAAGTTCTACTGGATATTCATTGAAGATCTCTTCTCCTGCGAGCAACAACAAAGCAGGAGGAGTTGCCAGAACTGTTGTACCAGAGGCAGGGGAAGAATTCTATGTTAAGTTGACAGCAAAGATTCCTGTTGGATTCAATCTTGTCTTTACACACAACACGTGTGGAGTTGGTATGAAGAGTGTAGCTCTTACTTCAACGGCAGGAACAGGATCTTGGGCAGACTATATTTTCTACTTCAAGAGTGGTGAATATGGCAGGAAATGGATTGACTTTGGATATTTCTATTTGACAAATTCCACATCTGTTGCAAGCATGGACTGGTATGTAAATGCTGTTAATTATTATGAAAAAACCACACAAGAACCTCTCTTTACTTTTGGTGACGAAAATGCCACATTCGTGGCAAGCTGGTCAGCAAGTGGAGCAACCTTGATTCTTGACGGAAATGCTGGTGGCGAAGCTGTAATGACGCCTAACAGATAGATGGTCTTCTTCATATCTTTCAGCTAATGGTGTGTCTGGCATTACAGATATGCAATACGGTGTTTCTTATACAAGTTTGGGAAAAATGATTCCAAGTTTGGCTACAGTTTCTATTGATGCGACTGGTTCAGGAGCTCAAACATACAATGGCACAATCTCAAGAGCAAACTATGACTTTGGTGGTTGGTACACAAAGAATGGTGCTGGTGGAGATTGGGGATATCAAGTGTTTGATGCAAACGGAAATCTTCAAAAAGGTGTTTCTGGAATCTCAGATTCTACAGGAAAGTGGCTTTATGTTGGAGAACTTCAACTTTATGCTAAGTGGACTCTTCACAATTATAAATTGACAATAACAAGACCATCTAGCAGTGTAACAAATGCTACAAATATTACACTTTCAGCTGAAGCTGGTACACTTGGAGCAACAGCTCTTGCTGCAGGCGCTAGCACGACTTTGACAGCAACATTTGAAGATGGAACGATCACAATTAATCTCGGCGCAAGCAATACTGCAAGAAAATATCTTGTAGAAGCAATGTTTGACGGAGAAGTTCCTACAAGAAAATTGCTAGAAGGAAACACTCTTTCTGTAGAATGGACAGCAAATGCTGACGCAACTTTATACTTGACCGTTGTAGAAGCATTTAACGTGTCTGTTTCGAAAACAACAGGTGTTTCTGCTTCGACATTTGATTGGACTTTTGATAGTGAATATAAAGGAACTAACGAAACTTCAAATACAAAAGTTTTGTATGGTTCTGAATTGACATTTAAGGCAACTCTTGCTGATGGATACAACTTTAATGGTTGGTACAATGGAGAAACAAGGGTTTCAACATCTTTGACATATTCAATTGTTGGTGGAATATCACAAGATATGGCTCTTACAGCAAAAGCTGCTGCGAAAAATGTAGCAGTTACATTTAGTAGCAATATCTCTACAAATTATGCAAACGATGTTTATTCAGTAAATCCTACAACAAAGACAATAACCTTCAATCAAAAATATGGCACATTGGCTACTGCTACAAGAACAGGATATACATTTGGTGGTTGGTTTACAACCACTGCGTGTACAGGTACAGCTATTACTGCTGACACAACGTTCAACAATGTAACTGTTGCAAATGCCGGTTCTCAAACATTGTATGCTAAATGGACAGCAAATTCTTTGGCTGTAAATTATGAATTAACAAAAATAACGATTGCAAGCGCACCTACCTCTGTAAGTGCTCATTCAGCATTGTCGTTTACAATGACTTCAGCTACAGGTTACAGCTTGCCAAATACTATTATTGTTAAAGTAGGCTCAAAAGAATTGAAAGTTAACGTGGGCTATACTTACAATTCAACAACAGGAGCTGTTACAATTAATGCGGGTTACATCAACGAAGCAGTAACAGTTACAGCTGTTGCTGGAGCTGATACAAACCGAGTTACTTACAACTTAACACACATCACAACATCTGGTGCTTCTACGGCAATCTCAGGAACAACATATTCTGCAGTATTGAGCAGAGAATATGGATATACAATGCCAACAACAATTGCTGTAACAATCAACGGAAAGACAGCAACAGTAAATACGGATTACACTTACGTATCAGATGCAAACGGAGACAAATATACTCTTACAATCAAGGGAGAAAAGGTTGTTGGAGATATTACAATCACTGCTGCTGCTACAGTTAAAGCTGTTGCTATAACTTTAGATGCAAATGGTGGAGAAATTTCTAATACTAGCATCAACAAAAACTTTGGTGATTCTTATGGAACACTTCCAACACCAACAATGACGGGATACAACTTTGGTGGTTGGTATAAAGTAGATTACGCTATTGATGCAACAGTTTCTTCAGCAAACAAGGTAGAATCTTCTACAAAAATTACAAACGAAGTTGCTCACACGCTTTATGCTTATTGGACAAAAGCATCAATGACTGTTTATGTTGATGTCTATGGAGATACATACTTCTCTGGTACGGCATCTGTTGTGGCAACAATCAACGGAACGCAACAAGCAAAACAATCTACAACAGATTCTGCAATTCAATTGACACTTAAGATAGGCGACAAAATTGAATTGTCTTCTGTAGCTAAAGAAAATTTTGGCAACTATAGATGGAAAAAGACGACAGACGGTTTAGAAGAAAATGTAGTAATTTATAATGGTTCTACATTGACTTATACCATTTCGGCAGAAGACTTTGAAATTCAAAAACCTTTATATTTTGCTCATGATTTTACATACTACTGGAACAGAACGGCAGTAACAAACTTTGTAGAAAAAGATGTTACTGGAGGTCAAATTAGTCGCTCAGGTGAATCTGAATGGTCTGACTATCAAACAAGCTCAATGCCTGCATATTATAGTAGCCATTTATATGCGAAAGCAAAAACAGGATATAGCTTCTATGGATGGTATTTGAGAGTTCTTCCTACAGAAGACAACTACGATTCAGGTATCGCTATTGCTACAGTTTCTAGTGATAGAGTGACTTACAACGAAGAGGGTGGATATTATAGTTATCGTTTTGACCCTCAAGATGTAAACCCATATGACAGCAAGATTGGTGGAGGAGATTTCTATGCACTCTTCTTGTCAAACGAATATGATATTACACTTTCACAAACTGATGCGACAACAACAGGAACAGCATCAGTAACAGCAACTTATGGAGTATCTACAAGATTTACAATCACAAATCCACAACGTACAGGATACACATTTGCTGGATGGAAACTTTCAAACGGAACAAAACTTATCAACGTTGATGGAACATTGGTTGCAAACGTATCAGGATATACAGATGCAAACGGAAAATGGGTACATGATGGAGATGTAACAGTTTCTGCAATGTGGACAATCAATGAATATACATTGACAATCAATGTAGAAAATATAGCAGTATTGAACAATACAAACGTTTCAATTACAACAAGTGCAGGAACATTGGCTTCAAATTCTGTAGCTGCAGGATCTAGCACAACATTGAAAC